>JBCKZY010000054.1:0-11406 GCA_038918635.1 Thermodesulfovibrionia bacterium
AAGAGGAAGAAGAACTTGAGGTTATTCAGCCTTATCTTCCACAACAGTTCTCTACTGACGAGGTTGAAAATCTGGTTATGACTGCAATAAGGGAAACCGGAGCATCTGGCCAAGGTGATCTTGGGAAGGTAATGAAGGTTGTGATGGCAAAGGCCAGAGGCAGGGCCGATGGCAAGCTAATAAACGATCTTGTTAAAAGGGGACTGGGAACTTTAAATGAAGTTAAAAAAGATTTATGAGATTATAGTTGACACGGGTGTTAAGGCTGACCCACGCGGGAAAAAAACTGTTCAGAAGTCACTTGACAGGAAGAAGGAATCATACAGGGAACTGAAGAAGAACGATAAGGAGTTCTTTGATGTTGAGAGCCTTACAAATCCTTACGCCGATACAAGAATCCTCCATGGAACCGGTGACGAGGAGATAAGGACGGCCATTGTCGGTATTGATATGGAGACGCCGGAAATTCTTCTTGCCGACAGACTTTCATCCAAGGGAACCAAAATTGACCTTGTAATATCCCACCACCCTGAGGGCACAGCGTATGCCAACTTTTACGAAGTTATGCATATGCAGGCCGATATTCTGAATAAATTCGGGGTTCCCATTAATATCGCTGAGGACCTCCTTGCAGGTCGGATCAAGGAGGTTGAGAGAAGGCTTTCGCCGGTTAACCATACACGGGCCTCTGATGCCGCGAGTCTGCTCGATATACCGTTTATGTGCATGCATACCCCGGCAGACAATATGGTTGCGGGTTATCTGCAGAAACTTTTTGATAAAAAAGCCCCTGATACACTTGGTGATATGCTCAAGATACTAAAGGATATCCCTGAATATCGTGAGGCGGAGAAGAACAACGCTGGACCGAAGATTCTCATTGGATCCAAAGAGAGGAGAACGGGCAAAATCTTTGTTGATATGACAGGCGGGACAGAAGGCGCGAAGAAAATCTTTGAAAGTCTCGCGAATTCCGGTATCGGTACTATCGTTGGGATGCATCTCAGTGAAGAACACAGGAAAGAGGCTGAAAAACATCATATTAATGTCGTTATAGCCGGTCATATCTCAAGCGACAATCTAGGCATAAACTTAATGATAGATGAGATACTTAAGAAAGGGGACTTAAGAGTAATTCCCTGTTCAGGCTTCAGAAGGTTCAGCAGGATTAAAGGCAGATCATAATTCTTAACACCCTATGAACTGTCTCAATCTCCCCTGTTCAGAAGTGACAATTTCTCTCTTATTGTAACTACCCCCGGTTGGTCGCCTTATGTTTATATAATAGCAAGAAATCCATTTGAGTATCAGCTGCCATGTCGCAATATCTTTAAGCCACTAAATTTTCATATTTTCTAACCTTGAACTCTTTTCGCCTCAGCGAACCTGCCTGCTCGCCTCGATTCGGCGAAGCGGGTCGGCAGACAGGTCCGCCGTGGCGGAGAATACTGTAACTGTGAACATGGGTAATCACCTTTATTTCTTGAATTATAAGTAGTCTATCCTTTATCATTTCAATTATGTCCCTTAACGACAATACCCTCGAAGAGATCAAGAGCAGGGTGGATATTGTCGACCTTATTTCCGATTACGTATCTCTGAAGAAATCCGGCCAGAACTTGAAGGGGCTATGCCCGTTCCATACTGAGAAGACCCCATCCTTTACGGTTAGTCCCGCAAAACAGATTTACCACTGCTTCGGCTGCGGAAGCGGGGGCGATATCTTCTCATTCCTTCTGAAATACGAAAACCTTACTTTCCCCGAGGCCCTCGGGACGCTTGCAAAAAGAGCGGGGGTCACATTAAAGGCATCCAAAAAATCAACTGCTGCGGCTGGTGAGAAAGAGCAGCTCCTCAGTATGCATAAAGACGCTCTCTCTTTCTTCATGCAAAGCCTCAAAAAAAATCCAGGTGCTATTGAATACCTTAAGAGACGGGGGATAGATTCCAGGGCGCAGGCTCTCTTCTCTTTGGGATATGCCCCAAAGTCATGGGATTCATTAATAAAATTCCTTCAGAGGAAAGGATACAAAGCTGAAACAATTAATAAAGCCGGCCTCGCAGTTCGTGGGCAAAAGGGGTTTTATGATACGTTCAGGGACAGGATAATATTCCCTATATACGACCTTAAGGGTGATGTGATAGCTTTCGGCGGAAGGACAATTGACGGTTCTGAACCCAAATACCTGAATTCTCCCGAGACATTGATCTTTAACAAGCGAAAGATTCTTTACGGGCTAAATCTTGCGAGGGATTCCATAAAGAAGACGGGATATGCACTCTTTGTTGAAGGTTATATGGACGTAATAACCGTTAGATTGAACGGTTTTTCAAATGCCGTAGCACCTCTGGGGACAGCCTTAACCCCTGAACACGGCAAACTTATTAAGCGATTCACTGAGGATGCTATACTTGCATTTGATAGTGACGCATCTGGCATAAGAGCGGCGAAGGGCGCCGCAGGAATACTGCTTGAGAGCGGACTTAACGTTAAAGTCATTGTATTCCCAGGAGAAGATGACCCTGACAGTTTCCTGGAAAATAAAGGCAAAGAAGCCTTCACCAAACTCCTTGAACACTCTCTTTCAATCGTTGATTTCCTCACTATGCAGGACATGGACAAACATCTTCTGGCCCGCGATGTGCTTGAGATAATCGCAAAGGTGCCGAGCAAGGTGCTTCAGGGAATATATATCAAGGCGCTGTCCGAGAAGCTCAATGTAGGGGAAAGTTATGTAAGAGAGGAATTTCAGAGAATAAGGAATCAGCCCGGCACAGGCTTAAGGAAATCTTCTTCTAAAGCACTTCCCAGACAGGATAAAAGACCCATGGATGAGATGTATGTGATTAAGCTGCTCCTTCAGCTGCCGGATAAGGCTGAGGACATTTCCGGAGCGATTTCGGAAGGTCATTTCAGATACGCACCAGCCCGGGAGGTATTTAATAAAATCAAAGGAGGGACAGCCGACCTCAATGAACTACTGTCAAAGTGTGATAGCAGGGGAAAAGATTTTCTGACTGAGACTTCACTTATAGATGACTTTGATGACCCATATAAGGCTATCAGGGACTGCGTTAAAAGATTAAAGTCAAATAGACGTAGTATACTTTTATCTGAACTTCAGCGAAGGATTAAAGAAGCTGAAGATAAAAAAGATATTAAATTACTTAGAAGACTTCAGTCAGAGCAATGCGAAATTCTAAAATCAAAAGGGGATTGATATGCAGGAACATATTGATGATATCTTCTTAGACGAAGCAGATTACAACGAGGGATTTGAAAATACCTCGAATAAATATGCTGCCGAAAATGGCAAGCCTGCCAAGAAGAAAGAAACCCCTGCAGATGATTCAATAAAGATTTATCTTAAGGAGATGGGCGTTATCCCATTACTAACAAAAGACGGAGAGATAGAGCTGGCCAGAAAGATCGAACAAGGCAAAGAAGCCCTTACAAGGATAATTGTTTCAACACCTTTTGCTCTTAAAAAAATCATCTCTTTCAGGGACGAATTAAAAGGCGGGCTGGTTACTATCAAGGATATTGTTGTCGATGACAATAAGACTCATAAGGCTGATAATATCGAAATAAAGAGGAAGTTCCTTAAGAATGTTAACGCAGTCAATAAACTGAACTCCGATAGGGCCATGTTGATTGATAAGCTGAGACATAAACGGATCAGCGACAAAAAGGCCGGGATTATAATGTCCGAACTGACAAGAAACAGGAAAGAGATACTTAACAGTATAGCTGCACTACATCTGAGAGAAGATATCATTAACGCCTTCATAGAGGAATTCAGAAAATCCGCGGCTCAGATTGAAGGGCTTCATGGAAATTCAAATAAGATACAAAGACGGTTTAAGAGTCCATTAAGTAAGGTTGGGGGCATTAAACAGCTGCCGGGGATCGCTAGACACAGCAAGGTCGGCATTAACAGATTGACAGAGCTTTATAACGAATACAAGAAACTGAAGGGTGAGATATTGAAGGTTGAATCATATCTCGGTTTAGATTACAGCGATATACGGAAGACTTTGAGGCTTCTTCTTCATTGTGAAAAAGATATCTCTGAGGCGGTCAGAAAGCTTGTGGAGGCCAACTTAAGACTGGTTATCAGTATTGCCAAGAGATACATTGGAAGTGGCCTGAGCTTTCCCGACCTTGTACAGGAAGGTAACATAGGTCTGATGAAAGCAGTTAGCAAGTTTGAGTATAGACGGGGGTATAAGTTCAGCACTTATGCAACATGGTGGATAAGACAGTCCATAACCCGTTCACTTGCCGACCAGTCAAGGACGGTAAGACTCCCTGTCCATATGGTGGAGACAATGAATTCGATATCCAGGATATCAAAGGAACTTGTTCCGGAACTCGGCAGAGGACCTACTACAGAAGAGGTAGCCAAAAAGATGGGGCTGCCAATTGAGAAGGTAAGTGCCATACTGAAGATCGCAAAGGAACCTGTCTCTCTGGAGGCCCCTGTTGGAGGAGAAGCCGAGAGCTATCTAAAGGATTTCATTGAAGATAAGACCGTGTTTTCGCCACTGGACATTGCCATTCAGCATAATCTGAAAGAACAGCTGATGAAAGCTATCGGGACTCTTTCAGACAAAGAAGCCGATATAATCAAGAGGCGTTACGGTATTGGCGATGATCTCTCCGAGACACTGGAGGAGGTGGGGCAAAAGTTCAATGTTACAAGAGAGAGAATCCGGCAGATCGAAACGAATATATTAAGGAAACTGAGACATCCCACAAGGTCTAAGTGGCTTAAGAACTTTATGAGGAAGAAATAGGTCTTCAGGATCTTGATATTTACCACCTTTATCTGTTATATTTATAATTCACTACAGTCTTTTAGGAGGATACTTTGAAAGAGGGAATACACCCGGACTTTAAAGAAGCAAAAGTTTCATGTGTTTGCGGTGAAACCTTTTCCGTGAGGTCCACACAGCAGTCAATCCATGTTGATATCTGTTCCAAATGTCACCCATTCTTCACCGGCAAGCAAAAACTGGTTGACGCTGAGGGCAGAGTTGAAAAGTTTAGAAAAAAATACGCAAAGAAGTAGCTATTAAAAAAGGAAACCCGTTCTCAAGCCTCTATGGAACGGGTTTCCTTTTCTTGATTTATCAAGACCGGCTATTGTTTGGTTTTAACGCGTAAATGCCATTAACCCGCATAATTCATAAAGGAAGCGATCAGAATTATATTTCCTGAAAACGGCAGTTAGCCGCTGATTTATGCTGATTATTCAATGAGTAATAGAAAATTCATATTTCACCATTTCAGTGAAATATAAACCAGGCATAAGTTTTTGTTCTAATAGGTGTTTATCCGCGTTTATCTGTGGCTAAATGCTTTTTTGACATTATAATAGGGATATCCCGGGATAAAAGGTCAGGTATATGTTTTTAGAGAAACTTATTGAAATTGAGTCGAAATACAGGGAACTGACGAGGCTATTGTCAGATCCCGCCGTCTTTTCTGATTTTTCAAAGAGCAGGGAATATCTGAAAGAACAGTCAGAACTGGCAGAACTGGTAGAGAAGTTCAAGGAATACAAAAAAATTCTCTCTGACATTGAGGAGGCTAAGAACATACTAAAGTCAGATGATGATGAGAGCTTGAGAGAAATGGCTATCTCAGAACTGACTGAACTTAACGAGAAGAAACTGGAAATCGAGGGCCTGATTAAGGTTATGTTGATACCAAAGGATCCCCTTGATTTAAAGAATATACTGCTTGAAATAAGGGCTGGAACAGGTGGGGAGGAAGCATCCCTTTTTGCTGCGGACCTTTTCAGGATGTACAGCAAGTATGCTGAGAGCAGGAACTGGAAGGTAGAGGTAATAGATATTAATTCAACCGGTGTTGGTGGCATAAAGGAAGTAATTGCTTCAATACAGGGCAAGGGTGCCTATAGCCGTCTCAAATATGAAAGCGGAACACATCGTGTCCAAAGGGTCCCGTCGACCGAGACATCGGGCAGGATACACACCTCAGCTGCAACCGTTGCTGTTCTTCCAGAGGCAGAAGATGTTGATGTGAAGATTGCTGAGAAGGATCTGAGGGTGGATACTTATTGCTCCTCAGGCCCCGGCGGGCAGGGAGTAAATACAACTTATTCAGCTGTCAGGATAGTCCATAACCCATCCGGAATCGTGGTTCAGTGCCAGGACAGCAGGTCACAGATAAAAAACAGGGAAAAGGCGATGAAGGTGCTGAGAGCAAGGATTTATGAGCTTGAGCTTAAGAAACAGGACGATGAAAGGGCAGAGGAGAGGAAGTCACAGGTCGGAACAGGTGACAGAAGCGAAAAGATCAGGACATACAACTTTCCTCAGAACAGGATAACAGATCACAGGATAGGTTTGAGCCTTCACAAACTTTCATCAGTACTTGAGGGAAATATTAATGACCTGATCGACAGCCTCGCAACTCATTACGAGGCCGAAAGGCTGAAAAATATATAAGGAAAAGGGGTCAAGGATTCTAGGATTCAAGGGTTCGAGTGTTAAAAGCTATAAATAAAGATAAATGATCATAATTGCATGCCGGTACACGACTCATGAGCAGACAGGGGTTAGAGGAAACAAATAACGTAAGAAAGATCAAGAATTTATCTTAATCAGGTTTATTAATATATTATCTACTTTATCAATGTTTTTCACTTGAATCCTTGAACCCTAGACCCCTCGGACCCTTTTTGAACAAGGGGGATAAGTAAAGAGCAGTGCTTACACGTTTTGTACAGTCTATTATCGGCTATCGTAAATAATTTATAATGAATGCCATCGGCAAAATCAGTGAGATCAAGGATTTTCTCAATAACCACGGTATCGAGTCTGCCGGCAAGGAGGCCGAAATGTTAATAAAACACTGTGCAGACATAGATACTGTTGATATATACAGGGATAATCCCATTATAACGGAACCCTGTTCGGACTTTGCCGAAAGGCTGGCCAGAAGGAGGGCTTCCCGTGAACCGCTCGCTTACATCCTGGGTGATGTAGAATTTATGAATATGAGGCTGTCAGTTGGACAGGGAGTCTTAATACCGAGACCTGAAACTGAATTTATGGTTGAGCAGGCTATTGAGACTATCGGGAAGATCAAGAGAGAGCAGGAAAACCTCAGGTTCCTTGACCTGTGTACCGGCAGCGGCTGTCTGGCACTTACTATTGCCAGTAAATACCCGGCTTCTGCCGTCTATGCAGTTGATATATCCGAAGCCGCCATATCTTACGCAAAAAAGAACGCGGTCATGAACCGTATAAGGAATACCACTTTCTTTGTTGGTGATCTCTTTGAAACTGTTAAGGCTGGTAATCCGGAAGCGCTATTTGATCTTATAATCTCAAATCCGCCATATATAAAATCGGGGGATTTAGAAACACTTCAAACTGAAATCAGGGAGTGGGAGCCGATGAATGCCATTGACGGCGGCAAAGACGGCCTTAATTTCTACAGGAAGTTAATACCAGATGCACGTAATTACTTGAAAATAAACGGACTCTTGATCCTTGAGATCGGCTCAGACAGTGATATGATCACTGACATGCTCGAAGATTCTGGCTTTTCACAAATAAAGGTATTATCTGATTATTCCGGAAACGAAAGGGTTGTTCAGGCTACATGGAAAAACTTGTCATAGAGGGAGGTTGCAGGCTTAACGGAGAAGTCTCTATAAGCGGGGCAAAGAACGCTGCCCTTCCGATAATGGTTGCCGCCATTCTGGGTTCAGGAACCAGTACCATTCATAATGTTCCGGCATTGAGAGACGTCTTCACAATGGGCAGACTGCTCGGCAGGCTTGGAATCGATATTGATGCAGATGATAACAAAGTTCAGCTCAATACCGACAGCATAAAGTCATTTGAGGCCCCATATGATCTCGTAAAGACCATGCGGGCGTCGGTGCTTGTTCTTGGTCCGCTGCTCTCGAGGTTCGGCAAGGCAAAGATCTCCCTTCCCGGCGGATGTGCTATCGGAGAGAGACCGATAAACCTTCATATTATGGGTCTTAAAAAGATGGGCGCTGAAATAACTCTTTCAGGAGGCTATATAAGCGCCAGCGCAAAAAGACTTAAAGGCGCTTTATTAAACCTGGATATTCCGACTGTTACCGGTACTGAAAATCTTATGATGGCGGCTGTTCTTGCTGACGGGCTTACCGTTATTGAAAATGCCGCTTGCGAGCCCGAGGTTGTTGATCTTGCAAACGCCTTAATCTCTATGGGTGCGGATATAACCGGTGCCGGGACCGGTATAATAAAGATAAATGGGGTCAACGGTCTTGGTCCTTTAAACTATAAAATAATACCGGACCGTATAGAGACTGCAACATTTATGATTGCCGCCGGAATTACCGGAGGTAATGTCAGTATTATGAATAGTAACCCTGAACATGTTGAATCGATCGTTCTTAAACTTGGAGAGACCGGCATTGAGATTAATCAGGAGAACGACCGTATAGTCGTTAATGGCCCCGGCAGGCCAAAAAACACTGATGTCAAGACCATGCCTTATCCCGGTTTTCCAACAGATATGCAGGCACAGTTTATGGCATTAATGGCTATCTCAGATGGCACCAGCCTGATAACAGAGAATATATTTGAGAACAGATTTATGCATGTCGCGGAGATGAAGAGGATGGGCGCGGATATCAGATTTGAAGGTTCAACAGCTACAGTCTGTGGAGTAGAGACGCTTAAAGGCGCACCGGTTATGGCAACAGACCTGAGGGCTAGCGTGTCTCTTGTCCTTGCAGGACTTGCGGCACAGGGCGAAACCGTTATTGACAGGCTCTATCACCTTGACAGGGGCTACGAAAAGATAGAAGATAAACTCTCGCGTCTCGGAGCGCGAGTAAGGAGAGTAAGATGAAGATATTGAAAAAAACTCAACTTGAGACGTTCATCAGTAAACTAAACAGGAGATCCTCTCTCTCCGGCAGTAGTAATGATATTCAGGACGCGGTCAAAAAGATAATCAGCGATGTCAAAAAACAGGGTGACAGGGCGGTCAGGAGATACACAAAGAAATTTGATTTAATAACACTGAAACAACTTTCTGTCAGCAAGAGGGAGATAGAGTCATCTGCCAGAAAGGTTGAGAGTGAATTCCAGAAGGTCATTACCCGCTCTGCAAAGAGGATAAAGACTTATCATAAGTTTCAGAAAGAAGATTCATGGTATTTTTCTGAAAAAGGCATAACTCTCGGACAGATAGTAAGACCTCTGCAAAGGGTTGGAATTTATGTGCCGGGAGGAAAAGCTTCATACCCGTCTTCAGTCCTGATGAACGTTATACCTGCACAGGTGGCCGGTGTCAGGGAGATAGCTGTCTGCGTCCCCACACCTGACGGAAAGATAAACCCATCAGTGGCCGCCGCGATCAAACTGCTTGGCATTACCGAAGTCTACAGGATAGGCGGGGCGCAGGCGATTGCCGCCCTTGCATACGGCACCGAGACTATTAAGAGAGTGGATAAGGTAGTGGGGCCGGGCAATATGTTTGTGGCAGCTGCCAAGAAGATGGTATTTGGAGATGTCGGGATTGACATGATAGCAGGACCAAGCGAGATACTTATAATCGCCGATAGAACCGCAAACCCGTCCTTCATTGCCGCAGACCTTCTCAGTCAGGCCGAGCATGACGAAATGGCATCATCAATACTGATTACAGACTCAAAAGTCCTGGCAGAAGAGGTTAAAAAAGAGATCGCTCTTCAGTTGAAAGGGCTAAAAAGAAAAGACATAATAAAGAGGTCAATTAACAGGTACGGTGCCATAATTATTTCAAAGGATCTGAAGGAGGCTGCTGAAATAGCAAACCGGATCGCACCGGAACATCTTGAGATAATGACCAGGGAGCCTGCAAGGTTCCTACCCAGAATACACAATGCGGGCGCTATATTTATTGGCGAATGGACACCGGAGACGATTGGTGATTATGGCGCCGGACCTAATCATACCCTTCCAACAGGAGGGACGGCCAGGTTTTCATCTCCCCTTGGCGTCCATGACTTTATAAAGCATACGAGCCTGCTAAATGCCAGGAAAGAGGGTTTTACCCGTCTTGCAAAACTGGCTGAGACATTCGCCGATACCGAGGGGCTGGAGGCGCACGGTAACACGATAAGGGTCAGGCAGAGAGACAGCAGGGTTTGAATAAAACCACGCCGAGGCTGTATTATATTAACAAATTCAAGGGAATATTTAAGGCAAACTCATGATAAAGAAGATATTAAAACTTGGACTGCCAAAAGGCAGCCTTCAGGAGTCAACTCTGAAGCTCTTCAAAAAGGCGGGATACAACGTATCGGTTGATTCACGCTCATACTATCCGGTTGTTGATGATCTTGAGATTGAAGCGCTGCTTATAAGAGCACAGGAGATGGCGAGGTACGTTGAAGACGGTGTGCTTGATGCGGGGCTGACAGGTAAAGACTGGATACTTGAGCAGAACGCGAATATTCAGGAGGTTGCCGAGCTGAATTATGCCAAGGGAGGGCTAAGGCCTGTTAAATGGGTGATCGCCGTACCGAAGGATTCGAAGATCAGGAAAGTCAGTGACCTGAATGGCAAGCGTATAGCTACAGAACTGGTCGGCTACACCAAGAAATACCTGAAGTCAATGGGCGTAAAGGCCGATGTAGACTTCTCATGGGGCGCAACCGAGGTCAAGCCGCCTTATCTTGCCGATGCCATAGTGGAGTTGACAGAGACAGGGACATCCTTAAAGGCGAATAACCTGAGGATAATAGAGACTATCCTCGAATCCAGTACAAGGTTCATTGCCAACAGGAAGGCATGGAAGAACAGCTGGAAGAAACGTAAGATGGAGAATATCGTGCTTCTCCTGAAGGGCGCGCTAGCGGCTGAAGAGAAGGTAGGACTTAAGATGAATGTCCCGGAGAGGTCTCTTAAGAAGACCATAAGCCTGCTCTCCGCATTGCACTCCCCTACCATATCGACTCTGTCGGACAAGGGATGGTACGCGCTTGAGGTGATGATAGATGAAAAGATCGTCCGCGATCTTATTCCAAAACTAAAATCTATCGGCGCTACCGGCATTATCGAGTACTCGCTAAACAAGGTGATACCGTAGGTCTTTCACACATCTATCTCCACCTCTCTTCTGACGTTTCACGCCTCTTCCACCGTTCATCCGGAAAAGTGCCGTACAAACCCTATTGTATGGAGAGGAATCATATAATGATCAAAAGATATGCTGCCTGCTTCATTGCCCTTTCTTGTCTGGTCACGTCTATGAGCAATGACGCATCTGCGGCGCTGGAAGTATCTGTTACCACGGAATATTATTCCGTTTACGGTATAACCCGGGAAGAGATCAATGAATCGCTTCAGGAAAACGGCCCGATTGGCGAAAGTGGG
>JBCKZY010000055.1:0-11277 GCA_038918635.1 Thermodesulfovibrionia bacterium
TAACGAGACTTAGGGGGTAACCTCATTTTGAAATTGTGGATTTACCCATCCAAAAGCCTTGTTTTGAAAGTTGGACCGCACTGATATAATTATAATTAATAATAGCCGGAGAAGTGTATATGCAATAGATGAGGGGGAAGAAAAGAAAGTTATAGGATTGCGTGAGTATGTAGGTGCCCCTGAATTTTACTGTTTAAGAACAACAGAGAACAATTACATATAATAATATAAGTGAAAATAATCTGGTCCTTACATGAAGGCAGGAGTCCTGTTATAGCTTCAGCAATTCATAATGGGCACAATGTACGACCGGAAGTGGCGGAACTCCTCGCACTGAGCGATTCAGAACGGTTGCGGGAAGAAGACCCTTTTACGGCAGAGTGGACTGCAATATCGGATACGAGAATAGTCGGTCTGCACTCCCGGTTTGAGGTAGATTTAAACCGTCCAAGAGAGAAGTCTGTTTATATCAGTCCTGATGACGCATGGGGGCTGAAGGTATGGAAGTCTGAACCTTCTTCGGATATAGTTAAGTGCTCACTTGAAGCTTATGACGCCTTTTACGCTGATGTTATGCGGGTGCTAAAAAACGCTGAGCGCAGCTTTGGACACTTTGTTGTGCTGGATCTTCATTCATATAATCACTTAAGGGAAGGTCCGGAAGGCTCTGTATCTGATCCTCTTTTAAACCCTGAGGTCAATGTAGGTACCGGCACCATGGACCGGGAACGCTGGGCTCCGCTTATTGAGAGATTCATAACGGACTTGCATGATTTTGATTTTATGGGCCGACATCTTGATGTTCGTGAAAACGTGAGGTTCAGAGGAGGGCAGTTTCCCCGCTGGGTGCATGAACGTTTTCCCAAAACCGGCTGTGCTATTGCAATTGAAATTAAAAAGTTCTTTATGGACGAGTGGACAGGCAAACCGGACCCTGTGTATATAAAAACCATTCATAAGGCCCTCAAATCTACGGTCTCCGGGCTTATTGAAGAACTGTCCCACCTCGGCTGATTATCTTTCTGGGGTATCAGCATATCACCGGTCTAAGTATTGTGTAATGAAAAAGCAGGAAAACAAAACTAGGGATACAGCCTTTGACAAGCTGATATATTCAGTATGTGAACGGCTTTCTGAAGGGAAGCCCGTGAGGCGAACACTGCCATATGAAGGGCGCGTGCATATTGACCGTACACTGCCATTCTTGATGGTGTACCGACGCCCTTCAAAACGTCCTGACAATGGCACAGATCTTCTTTTAAAAGGAGAGGCGTCATACATGATCGCTTCGGGAAGCCGGAGATTCAAGTCGGGATTATCAAAACTTGTCCATTCAGTTGGTAAAACACTTTCAGATAAATGCGGGGCACTTCTGATTATAGAAATCTGGAGTGGAGAAGAAGACCCTGACATGGATATGTCTCAAGCAACGCCTGCTTTCCAGGTAGTCCTGCCTTCATCAGGACCTCTGACAAGTACTGCTGAGGCTATTGAGACGGCCCTTCGCAAGATAAAGCTAAACAAAAGATCAGCTGCCGTTGAGGTAGTGTATAAAAAGAAGGGTTCGCCGCAAGGGCCGGGATTGCTTATGCCGAAAAGAGAGGCTGACAGGCTCAACTGTTTCATTATGGGCATAGAAATCCGGCCTGTCTTCCGCAGTCCCCATAACGGAGAGGTCTATCCATTAATGCTCAGGACATTGCACCTTGGTTTATCAAGAGCGTTGAAACAGGCGGCCTTTGAATTTTCACACAGTCAGACAAACCTCCGGCCCGGCCATTACCACTCTCTGGGCCGTCGCGCTATGGTAAAAGCGGTATGGGAAGTTGATCGCAGGCTTGCTGCCATCAGCAATAGATTTGATTTTCTCCTTCTTCTAACTCCGGTAAATATCGACTCAGCATGGTCAAAGTTCAGGAGGCATAATTACGAACAATCACCGGTTTTCTACTACAGGCCGAGACATATCGACCCAGCAGAAGTGAAGCGTGAGATATATAATATTCCTGTTGAAAGGGTGGAAGATCCGGTACTGGCTTCGCTCTTCCGTGAAAAAAGGACAGAGCTTGACCGTCAAATCACATTAATTAAAGACAGGGAGACTAAAAGATTTCTGTACAGCAGCCTGCAGTTGTTCGGCGGTGTCAGCGACACGTTAACAGGGCTTGCAGAAGAAATCCTTGAGGCCTTGCCGCCTCACAGCCGTGACGACTCCCGGAAGAAATACATAAATGCAGATGCTTTTGCGGAACGGGTAAAGCATGAGCTTGAATATTACAGTCAGATAGATCCTTCAATGACTGGAAGCGTGCAGATCCGTTCTGACACTGTAGGCCTTATGGTTTCACGGGGGAATTTAATTATCAGCCGCAATGTGAAGATTCCTGCTTCAAGGGTAGAGGCGCTTATACAGCACGAGGTGGGAACACATATTGTTACATATTTCAACGGACGCGCCCAGCCCTTCAGACAGCTTTACTGCGGTTTTGCGGGGTATGAAGAACTTCAGGAAGGGATTGCTGTTTTGGCGGAGTATCTCTCGGGAGGCTTCAGCCGTCCCCGTCTGCGTCTTCTTGCAGGTCGAGTGGCAGCTGTGAAGTGCCTTACCGATGGGGCATCGTTTATCGATACGTTTCGCAAACTAAACAGGGGTTACGGGTTTGAGCGGCAGACAGCATTTACCATAACCGCCCGTGTATACCGCGGTGGTGGACTGACAAAAGACGCGGTTTATCTGCGGGGACTGGTAAGGTTATTGAAATATATTGAAAAAGGCGGTGATATAGCCCCACTGCTTGTAGGAAAGATTTCAGCTGATCACGTCTCGGTAGTGCAGGAACTTCAGTGGCGCAAGATACTTCACAGTGTACCATTGAGGCCACGCTATCTGGACTTCCCTGGAGCTGAAGAAAAATTAAAAATGCTTCGAAAAGGATATTCAGCACTTGATTTGATAAAGAGGAGGGGGAAATGAGAATAGGTTTTATGGTAAACGACATCAGAACGGAAGAAGCCGGCTACACTACATGCCGTCTGGGAATGGCCGGCATTAACCGCGGACATGAAGTATGGGTTATGGGTGCTGGGGACTTCGCATATGACAAGGATGAGAAGATCAGCGCACGGGCGCGCTCTCTCCCCAAAAAAAAATACACTTCATCTGATACATATTTATCAGACCTTCAGGGGAGAAAATCGATACGTGAGCGGATTACGGTGGATGATCTTGATGTTCTTATGCTCCGTAGCGACCCTTCAATAGATACGGGTTTTCGTTCTTGGGCGCAGGCTTCAGGGGTGATATTCGGCAATGCTGCCATGCGCCACGGAGTGATCGTCCTGAATGATCCGAACGGGCTCGCAAGGGCTATGAACAAAATGTATTTCCAGCTCTTCCCTGAAGAAGTCAGGCCGAGGACGATCATAACAAGGGACCGTGAAGAAATAAGAAAGTTTGCAAAAGAAGAAGGAGGGAATATTATACTGAAACCGTTACAGGGATCTGGAGGGGTAAATGTCTTTCTTGTACGTAAAGATGACCTTTCAAATCTCAACCAGATGGTCGATGCCGTAAGCCGGGACGGCTATGTCATAGCACAGGAATATTTGCCTGAGGCAACGAAAGGAGATACACGCCTTTTTCTCATGAATGGTCTACCGTTACGTTACAAAGGAAAGTATGCCGCGTTCCGCCGGGAACGTACAGGGGAAGACATACGAAGCAATATTCACGCTGGCGGCAAATTGAGCCAGGCTGTCATTGCCGATGAACATCTTAAACTAGCAGAGATGGTGCGGCCCAAGCTTGTCCTTGACGGCATGTTCCTTGTAGGACTGGATATTGTGGGAAACAAGCTGATGGAGATAAATGTCTTTAGCCCCGGTGGCCTTGGCAGCGCCCAGAAGTTTGAAAAGGTTAATTTTGCCCATTCAGTTATTGCCGCGCTTGAGCGTAAAGTGGACTACATGAAATTTTACAAGAGGAACTTCAGCAATGTGGAGTTGGCTACATTGTAAGTTGAAAAAATCCGATTAGTTAGCACTTCCTGTTCTTTTTGCATTTTACAATAAGAGTGGGGATACTTGTGAAGGAGAAAGAGCAAGCCGCATCTGTAACTGTAGCCAGAATGCTGGAGGGAGATTGAGCGTGATACTGTCCGGTTTTAGAAAGGAGCATAGGTATTGCAATGCCTTGCACTGGATAAAGGATAAGGAGTTCAGAAATTCAGATCATGAAGAAATCCGAAAGAGTATGTAATGATCTGGGGACCGGTTTGATTATGAAGAGAGATAGTGTCTGTTCCGATTCAGATATCTATCGTCGGGTATTATTCTTATGAAAGAGAGAAAGCTGAAAAGAAACCCGTATTCTCATAGTGAACATAAACTCCTCAACTTCCTTGTCGACAAGAAAAAATCAATCTCCCCGCTTCTGATCGTGACCCATGATTTCCCTGACCCGGATGCACTTGCCAGTGCGTATGCCCTTAAGCATATTGCCAATATCGCGTTTGGTATCAGATCGCGCATTGTCTATCAGGGGATTATTGGGCGTATTGAAAACCGTAATATGGTGAGTATCCTGAATCTCCCGGCACACAGACTTAAGCCAGGTGAGATTCAGAAATATTCACACATTGCTCTTGTAGACACCCAGCCTGATTTTGAGAATAACCCTTTTCCTGATAGTAGAAAGGCGACACTTATAGTAGACCAGCACCCTTCAATCTCAACCCCTACAGCCGTATGTGCCGTTATCGACACAGATTGCGGCGCGACCAGCATTATAATGGCCAAATCCTTACTTAAGCTAAAAATGAGCATTCCTGAGAGACTCGCAACCGCATTGGCATATGGAATTATTACTGACACATTAAACCTCTCCAGGGCAACGAGACTTGACATAATTAAAACATACCTTAAAATTCTCCCTTTCGCAAACATAAGGAAACTCGCC
This sequence comes from Thermodesulfovibrionia bacterium, assembly GCA_038918635.1. Taxonomy (GTDB): domain Bacteria; phylum Nitrospirota; class Thermodesulfovibrionia; order UBA6902; family UBA6902; genus CAXMSH01. Next base: position 4,958 of record JBCKZY010000055.1, read on the forward strand.
AGGATTCAGACCCCAGAGCATGATAAAAACTACTTCTCTATGCTGAGGCACGCGATAACAAGGGCAAATGCATGTAATGGGGTGATAATATGCCATCTTGGGGACGTCGTCAATCCGGATGAAGTGTCACTTATCGCTGACTTTCTGCTAAGCTACAAACCGGGGAAGATGACACTCACGACAGGCCGATATAAGAATAAACTGCATGTATCATTAAGAGCAAAACAATCTCTCTTTCAGGCAGGCAGGGTACTGCGGAAGTGCTTGGGAAACCCGGAAGATGCCGGTGGTCACGGCCAGATTGCCGGAGGGAGTCTGAAACTGAGTAATCCGGATGAAAAGATCTGGAAACATGAGGAAAAGAAAGTTCAGGATAACCTTTTGAAATTCCTGAAGTTAGGTAAAGGGAGCGGATGTGAACATGTTTTTTTCTGCAGAAAACAAGAACGGGACAGGTCATGATTGACGCAATTAAGGCCATAGGTATTACAGGGGTTCTGGATATTGCTTTTATGTCCCTGCTGATTTATGCGGTAATAGTTGGGTTTAAAAGGACCAGAGCATCGTTTGTACTAACTGGGTTTTTTATTATTGCATGTGTTTATCTTGTTGTTCGTCAATTTAACCTGGTAATGACGGCAAGTGTATTTGAGATGTTCTTTACCATTATTCTCATAATTATTGTGATAATTTTTCAGGGGGAGATAAGACATTTTTTTGAGGAGATTGCCGTCTGGAGCCTGAACAGGCGACTTGTCAGAAAGAAGAAAATACATATAACCAATATTGAAATAGAGACATTAGTAAGAACACTGATGGATTTTGCCAGGGGGAAGATTGGCGCTCTTATCGTAATAAGGGGAAAGAATATACTCGACCGGCATCTTGAGGGAGAAGTTAATGTGAATGGTGAATTAAGTGAACCCTTGTTGAAAAGTATATTTGACCCTCATTCTGTCGGGCATGATGGGGCCGTTATAATTGACGGCAACCGTCTTGCACAGTTTTCATGCCATCTTCCATTATCAAAAAACCTTAAGAAGATCATTGGCAGGGGGACAAGACATGCCGCGGCACTTGGACTAAGCGAAGTTGCTGATGCACTATGTATTGTAGTTTCTGAAGAAAAGGGCACCATTTCAATAGCCAGAAATGGCGATATTCGGATTATTGATGATATTGGGAAATTAACAGATATACTTGAGAAATTCTATAAGGAAGTACATCCGAAAAAACAGGTTAAGCCGTTGGAAGATTTCTTCAAGCATAATTCACGTGAAAAAATATATGCTATTTTACTGGCTATAGGACTGTGGTTTGTCCTTGTGCATGGTTCCAAGGTTATTTATAAGAGTTATGTTGTCCCGGTAACCTATTCTGAAATTCCAGCGGAGTGGCAAATAATGGATACTCAACCTGAGCATGTTGAGGTTAAACTTCGTGGGCCGCGTTCAGCTTTTTATTTTGATATCAGAGACAGAATTAAGTTGTATTCGAATATTAAATTGAAAGCCGGTACTCAACAGGTCAGGGTATATACCAATAACTTCATTATCCCCAAGGGGTTAATATTGGAAGACCATGATCCTCATTATATTAAGGTTACTCTTAGTAAGAAAACTAAGTCGATTGAACCACCAAAAAGCAAAAACCATGAGAACTGAAAGCAGGGGTTAAGCAGAATACATGGAGCCGAAAATCTCTCTATTTCCGCTGTTCAAGAATCGTTTTGAGCAGGAACCCGTGCTGCCGCCTGTGTCCGGAAAAGTTATACCACTGGTCATGAAAAAACTTCACCTTGGTCCTGCGCAGTGATCAAGTATTGTCCTGACCGCAACAATCGACATTATTATGGGTTTCTTTACGTCTCTGGGATTTACAGTATTATTTAAATATTATCTGATACAATAATCATGATAGATAATAATAAAAAAGGGCTCACTCTATCAGGAAAATTGTGCAACACGATGCAGTACCCATAATTATCAACTAAAGACACCTTATATCATAATATGACTAATCAAATGTTGATGCAATTAGTATTTTCAGGATTAGCTTTCATTATTTACTTGATTGTGCTGGTATTCTCTAAATATGCTATAAAGTCATTTGGCGCTAAACAGAAGTATCATAAAAAGAGAATTATTTATATTAAGAAGAGCACCGCCGTCTCCTTATTTGTCCTGTTATGTATCGTTATCACTATTATCTGGGGAATAGAATTTAGAAATATTTTAATATTCGTTTCTTCACTTTTTGCTGTTGTCGGCATAGCGTTATTTGCCTCATGGTCAATCCTCAGCAATGTTACATCAGGAGTGATAATATTTTTCGCTTTCCCTTATAAAATAGGAGATTCAATAATAATAGCAGATGGTGAAATCAGTGTTGAAGGCGAAATTACTGATATGACAATGTTTCACATAAAAATTAAAGATACAAACGGGAACACAGTGTTATATCCGAATAACCTTGCGATACAAAGGCCGATCGTGAAAAAGGCTATCCCCGTCAAAACTGCGGGGACAAAATCAGTATAAACTGGCAGTATTTATGAAAAATGGACTTGAATACCCCGTTTTGTAAACGGGGATGAAAAGTTCTCCTTTAAAGTCTCCCCCTTTGGAAAAGGGGGAGTAAGGGGGATTATATGAATAATTTCTTAAAAAAATCTCCCCGAACCCCCTCGCCTCGTGGCGAAGCAACGGGTCTTTGCCAAAGAGGGGAATACAGGCTGCATTATCAATAATAAAGTTATTCTTTATGATGCCCCGCCTTGTAGGCGGGGAGCTTCACTTTCATCTATATTTAGTGTTTGTTTTACAGGTTTTGAAGCGTAAATATATTAATATGGAAAAGAAAGGCTGGGCATCTCAAATACCTATTGTCTACCTTAGCGATTATCTTTCAAAACTGGTAAAAGGCAGACTATGGCTCAAGGTTCTTATCGGGATGTTTTTAGGTATCATCGCAGGCATTCTGATAGGACCCACCACGGGCTGGGTGCGCGCTGATATCGCGACTGCAATAGGTAACTGGCTTGCACTGCCCGGCCAGTTATTTCTCACCCTTATCCAGATGATAGTTATCCCGCTCATCTTCGCGTCCGTGATAAGGGGGCTTACCGCCAGTGAAAGCTTAGAGAGACTTCGCAAGATGGGTTTAGGTGTTTCGATTTACTTTATTGTGACAACTACAATTGCCATTGTAATAGGTATCGGGCTTGCTCTTCTGATCAAGCCGGGTAATTTTGTTGACGCCGACAAACTTAAAGCTGTCGTGCAAGTCTCGTCACATACTTCTTCTAATAGTATTAAAGCAACCGCGCCATCAATAGCTGAACTTCCTGAAAAGCTTATTACACTGCTTCCAAGTAACCCCCTTACCTCAATGGTCGAAGGACAGATGCTGCAGGTGGTATTGTTCGCCATAATTATTGGTGTTGCGTTGGTAATGATGAAGGAATCACAGTCCAGGCCACTACTTGATCTTATGGCTTCATTGCAGGAAGTGAGTATGACTGTTGTTGGTTGGGCGATGCGTCTGGCGCCTATCGCAGTCTTTGGACTCATGGCGCAACTCTCAACCAAAATTGGATTGAACGCCCTTATAGGTATGGGGATATATGTCGGCACCGTTCTTCTCGGGCTATTTATACTATTATGTCTTTACCTGATCATTGTATATGTGGAGAGTCGCGAAACACCATTTAAGTTTTTGAAATCCATCAGAGATGTCATGCTTCTCGCCTTTTCCACCTCAAGTTCAGCCGCAGTGATGCCTCTTTCCATTAAGACAGCTGAAGATAAATTAGGTGTCCATCCTTCTGTCTCGCAGTTTGTTATACCGCTGGGCGCTACAATAAACATGAATGGCACAGCCTTATACCAGGGAGTCGCAACAATTTTTCTTGCTCAGGTGTTTGGAATACAACTTGGATTAAGCGTCATGCTGCTGGTCGTTGTAACGGCTGTTGGTGCCTCCATAGGGTCGCCCGGCACCCCGGGGGTGGGGATAGTGATTCTGGCAATGGTATTGGAGACAGCGGGCATACCATCATCCGGGATTGTGCTTATTTTTGGTGTAGACAGAATCCTGGATATGAGCCGCACGTCCGTTAACGTCTGTGGAGATTTAGTGGCTGCAAAACTGATGAATCGATGGCTCATTGATTCTGAACCAGCCGTAACTACCGTTGAAGAACCAATCGGTTAATAATGTAATTTATGTTAAAGAGGCTGTGTGATATGTAAGTATGAGTAAAACAATCTTGATGGCGTCGTAAAAAGTCCGATCTACTGCGTTGTAGCGTATTTTGAAATCCTCAACATACTATATGTATAGTCTCGGCTTTAAAAATACACTACGCCTTGTATATCGAAATTTTTACTTAGCCATCCCATGACTTTTTACGAGTGCATCAATCTTGCTCTTTAGTGGAGAGCAATCTAAAACATTACATCTCTTTCACTTTTCTCTGGAGTGTCCTGAGACCAATCCCGAGCAGCCTGGCAGCCTTTGATTTATTTCCCTCTGTTTTTTCAAGAGTAAATTTAATTATTTCATTTTCCATCTCATTTAGAGTAAGGTCCTGTGATAGCTGGTAGAAGTTGATATCTTTTGGCTGTGTAAGGAGTAAAAAGGAAGGGAGATATTTTGCTTCAACCACATCACTTTTAGAAAGTGCCATTGCGGATTCAAGCGCGTTTTCCAGTTCTCTAACGTTTCCGGGCCAGGAGTAATTAAGAAGTATCTGCATGGTTTCTTTGGTTATCCCACCCATATTGTAATCTTTCTCTTCATTGAACTTATTAATGAATGTACTTACCAGGACAGGTATATCATCTTTTCTTTCTCTAAGAGGGGGCAAATCTATATGAACAACATTAAGCCTGTAGTAGAGGTCTTTTCTGAATTTACCTTCCTCAATTAGATTGTCCAGGTTCTGATGTGTTGCGGCAATAACCCTTATATCTACTTTAATGGTTTCAGTTCCGCCAACTCTTTCAAATTCTTTCTCCTGAAGTACTCTGAGAAGCTTGATCTGCATACTGAGAGGCATGTCGCCAACTTCATCAAGAAATATTGTGCCTTTATGTGACAGCTCAAATCTTCCCAATCTTTTTGTTATGGCTCCGGTAAATGCCCCTTTCTCATGACCAAACAACTCTGATTCAAGAACCCCTTCGCTAAAAGCCGCACAGTTAATTTTGATAAATGGGCCGGAATACCGCAGGCTGTTGTGATGAATCAGGCTGGCGATCATCTCCTTACCTGTTCCGGTTTCGCCGGTAAGAAGGATATTTGCATTCTTCGGGGCAACGGACCTAACAATTTCCATAACAGTTTGCATTGATTTGCTTCTTCCGACGACATTACCTAAATTAATGTTTTTCTCTATCTTTCGTTCAAGCGCTATCTTTTGAATATATAGAGACTGTTTTTCAATCGCCTTTTCAATAATAGTGATCAGAAGACGGTGATTTACCGGGAACTCATAAAAATCATACGCACCAGCTTTCATGACTTCAATGCCTTTTGTAAGGGAAGGATGTTTACATAGAAAAATAACTTCCACGGACGGCCATTCTGTTTTAATTTTTCTGAGAAAACTTAAGGTGTTCACCTTTGGCATGTTGTAGTCAAAGATCACTATATTTATCTGGTTCTTACCAAGGATGCCGATAGCCTTTTTAACAGATGAAGCAGTCATTACCAGGTAACCCTTCTTCTTTATGTAAGAAGCCACTCTTTCCCAGTCTTTATTGCCTTCCGCACATATTAAAAGAACCGTATAATCCATCACTTTAATCCCCTGAATAAAGTCACTTTATCATGCAAATCAATAATACAGATCAATAATTACGCCATATTGACATACATAAAAATATATCAATACATAAATACGTCAACATGACATAGATGGAATATACAATATTTATAATTGCAATGTAAATAGTGGCATGTAACATATTGATTTTAAATAAAAACACGTTAATTGATATTTGGCATGCTTTTTGTTATATCTAGCTCAACACATAGAACATAAAGTGTTCTAAATAAATATAACCTAAGGAGATGACTAACATGCAAAAAGCCGGTGTTCTTTCAATGTCTATACTGATAATAAGTACCGCGGTTGTCTTAAGTATTGGAATGCCCTGTGCTGCTACTGACGACTTTAATCAGGAAGGATTTCAAGCGCAGGAAGAACTATTTGTTGAAGGAGATATACAAGAGGAGAGCGAATATTATGAGCCCGCTAACGAAGAAGCGGTTTATCCGGCAGAAGATGATTCTTATCCTGAGCAGGGTGAAGA
>JBCKZY010000056.1:0-11201 GCA_038918635.1 Thermodesulfovibrionia bacterium
ATGGTACACTCCTCTTTTTATGCCTAACTGCATCTGGCACAATTTTCGGGGAGTACTCCCAACCTATAGTTGAATATACACAAACCATGGCTTAGGAAAGCCCACGAGTAGAGCAAATTTACTTGACGGGAAACAAACGCAGCATAATTACACCCCGGGGGTGTATATTTTGGGGGCTTCTCGACCTGGATCTGGAGCCCTGAGTGGAAAACAATAGACCCAATAGAAAACGTTTAAAAACAGTAAATTAAGGGAAACCAGCCACCTTTCAATAACTTACGAAACTACTATCTTTTGCTCTTTCACTGCGGTAATGGGGCTAAATCCTTGAAATTGTCATAAATAGTTCTAATTTCCCATAAAAAGTGGTTCAAACTACGACCCCTTGGGGACGCCAGTAAATTCAAGGGGTTATGAGGATTCGTAGCCCCTTTTGATTTTATCACTGTGCCCAATTTAGTGCTTTTCTGAGTAACAACAGATTTTCACTAAAATATATCGCAACCGCAATCAAGTTACAAAAAGTAATGGCCCTATCGGACTTGTAGAAAGAGCCATATCGCCTCATATACTACAGGTTCTTCTTTTCAAACCATACAAATAATGCTATTACTCCTATAATAAATGCGATAATAACCACCCAGGGGTTTACGCCTAATACCTGAGGGATGGTTACTGAACCCATTTGACCCCAGGAGAATATAGTCTGATTCATCTTTGGGAAGGCCTCCGCGAAGAGTCCGGCACCTGCTATCATGCCTATGATGCCCCAGAGGGCATCATACCTTCCTTCACCAAGCGCGCCGAGTGATGTGCCGGGACAGTAACCGAGCAGACCCCAGCCTATCCCAAAAATGACCCCCCCTATAATATTGGCACCTAACCGTGTAGGCAATATAAGAGGCTTGGCGATACCCAGCAGATGGATAATATGAATTCCTACAATGGCGACAATTACGGCGGAAAGAAAAAACTTCACGATAGTCATATCGATCAATCTCAGAGCTCCTATCTGCCTGTCATAACGGATCACCCTGCCTTTCTGAAGTAAAAAACCAAAAAGCACTCCCGCGATTAATCCGCTTATCAATACGTTCATTTATCGTTGTCTCCATGGTACAGCAGTTTGGCAACTGTGATACCGCCTATAAAGAAACATATAAACGCGATAAGGCCGCTGAGCCCTAATTGAACCAGCGCGCCCAGACCGAAACCGCTCGGGCATCCACCGGCCATGCGTGCTCCAAAGATAGCGATGAGACCACCGGCAAAGGCAACCAGCCCTCTTTTAAGAGCTCCAGGACCAAAACGCGACTTCCACATGTCAGGCACCGCCTGAAGCTTAAAACTGCGCGAAGTTATTGAGGCAACGAATGAGCCGATAAAGATGCCCAGAACAAAAATAAACTGCCAGTCGATCACCGGAGGGAACCATTGGAAGTAAGTATTTGAAGAAACGTATTCAGGACTGAAGATGCGCGCTATGTATCCAGCCGCTCGCACGAAGCTGGTTGATGCGCCGAAATAGATCCCGGAAAACCAAGTCGTAATGATAATAAGCAACCCGGTAAGGGCCCCGGCCAGGTAAGGGCTCCAGCTCTTGTCTTTGGCAGGCGGCATAATCATGTACCCATGATTTTATGGCGAGCATGCCGGAAGAAAAAAATCACAGGAGGCAAAGTCAACTCACCGATTTAGATGCTATTCCGTTTTCCCGTAATTGATAACTTTAATTTCACCGTGCATATTGAATACACTATTGCCCGTCTTAACCCAGTTTTTGAAGCCACCGTCCAGATCTCGTACGTTCTCATATCCAATCTCTTTCAGGGCCAGCATTGCCAATGACCCTCGTGCACCGCTTCTGCAATACAGAATGATCTCTGCTTTGGAATCACGCGTAATTTTCTGAATATCAAATTCCAGTGTACCCCTGGGAATCCAGGTAGCATTTTGTATATGAGCAGTTTCATATTCTTTCTCTTTCCTGGTATCCACAAGCAGAAACTTCTCTCCAGATTCCATCTTTTTCTTTAATTCGTCAACTGTAATGTGAACAGCCTTTGATTTGGCTTCACTTACAATTTGATCTTTTGTTTTAACCTCAGCCTGAACAGTTGACGCCATTAATATGTAAACCAGCGCAATTGGAACCATAAGTAATTTCATATCTCTTCCGCCTTTTCCATATATTATTGAAGATTATTTCTTTGTTATATTTAAAATATATCACATATTGTGCGTAAATCAGCTATTAAAAAGTGTAAATTAGTGTTAATTTATCTTTTGGAATTAATCTGTCTCACTCAGCAGCTCACTAGGACAAAAAGTCTGTGTACAATTTAATATCTCTTTCAAGAATATGAATGTAAGGAATAAAATATATTATATCCGTTCGCTAACACCTGCCGTCGGCCCGCTTCGCCGAGGCGAGCAGGCAGGTTCACTATTCATTCCGTGCCCCCCGAAAAGTGGCGGTGCCCCATCGGGACAGGCACCCTGAGTGGAACACAATGGACACAGTGGACATAATGGAATTAATGGACTCAATAGAAAACGTTTAAAAACAGTAAATTAAGGGAAACCAGCCACCTTTCAATAACTTACAAGGTTTTGATCTTTAGGCCTTTCACGGCGGCGACAGGTCACAATTTAATTAGGGACACATCCCTATTTTCCGGATGATTTTCAAAAAATAAAGCCATTCAATAAGCATCTGGCGGGGTTCCCGCTAATTATCGAGGTCCAGCCTGTCCCGTGTTCTAAGCTTTGTAAGTTTTGTAAAGCTTACGGGAGACCTTGATAATTTATTTCCTGCGCCCGCCCGCATAGTTGAACCCCTCTCCTATCTTCCAAACTCCTCTTTCTCTAAAGGCCGGTATGTTTTGACGACGGGCAGCGTTTGACATGGCAGGGGCAGATTTTTTTCGCTGCCTGGTGTAGTCGGAAAGTTTTATGATCTGCTCCCCCTTCAAATAGGTAACGCGTTTATGAAGCGATTCTGTAAGCGCAAGGGAGATTATTTTTTCCATTACCCTGGTATTTTCATTATCCCTATAATCATTGAAAGACCTGTAGTATCCTTTTTTTTCTTTGTTGCGAATTATGATGCCGGGAAATCCAAGTCGCATAAGCTGGAAATTAAGAAGCACACGGCCTATGCGACCATTACCATCGATAAATGGGTGGATTGTTTCAAAATCTAAATGAAATTTGGCGATCTTATCCACAAAATACGCAGATAAATCACTTGAATACTCTACAATAATTGAATCGATCATCCGCTCAACATGCTCTGGAGCGGGTGCGATATGAGTGCCTACTCGGACATACTCACCCTTTTCTCGGAAACGGCCGGCGAAACTGTCGTCAATGCCACTGATAAGCATCTGATGCAAAAACAATATTGATTCTTTGTTAATATCTGTATCCTGCGATTTATTGCGAATATATCCAACCACACGAGCCAGGTTTTTTGCCTCATAGACTTCACGAAGAGAAACTTCCCGGGAGACCGCCATTTCAAGGAGTATTTTTTCTGTTTCTTTAAGAGTGAGCGTTGAGTTTTCTATTGCATTTGAGTTATAAACACCTTCAGGAACTTCTGCTTCATCGATCATTACCAGAAGCGATTCTTTCCCTTTGCGGAGATGATCATACTCACCCTTGAGTAATTGGATGCGCTTTTTTATGGGATTGGTTGTAGCCATTTTAGTGAATTTATATATCTATTATATATATTTCACTATTTATTATCAATAATTAGTGAATTTATTGTATAAAACAGGTCTTATTCACGCTTTTTGTAATACTATCAAACAGCTTGCTTTTGTCAAAACCAAACAGAAAACGTTTAAAAACAGTAAATTAAGGGAAACCAGCCACCTTTCAATAACTTATAAATGGGGGTCAGGTCCCGCCACCATGCCAAACAAACTGGCAGGCCCGCCAAACAGACCGGCGGGTAAACTTGCCTGTCCCGATATAGTCGGGGAATCTTAACATCTAACAAAACAAGCCCCCAAATTATTGAGGTCCGACCTCGATAATTATCGATCCGGCTTTAAAGAGTTTGTGGGGTCCCCGATGAATCCCCGATTAATCGGGACAGGCGGGATCTTCGTTTCACTACGACAAACTTTGACAATATACATTTTACACGACAGCCATTTATCACCTACTGAATCTTAAGGATAGGGGCCCCCGAAGGCAGTCGGGACCCCGATCCATCCTTTAAAAACTTATATCACAATTTTCGGGGGGTATTCCCATTCTGTAATCATGTTAAACCCACTCTCCGTCTTTCCATTTCTTTTTGTGTTTTTCAATCATGATAAAAGCAATCCATAGTTTTTCCATACTATCAAAATTATCGAAGTATGATGCATTGTCGCCCATCAACACATTACTAAATGCTATGGCCAAATCCCAGGGTGTTGTATATGTTCCTATTACCATCTCCTGAAGCTGGTCCTGTCTTGGAAGCCAGACGGCCTTTATTGTCTTTAAGTAAGACCCCTTCTTCTCAAGATCACTGACAATTGTTTGACATGGTGAAGTCAGGCCTGATGACATCGAGACAAAAAAGTCGCCAAAATAAGGTGTCCACTGCTTTTGTATTACTTTTGCATGTTCACACATTTTAATATAGTAAGATGATTTATCCATTAAGCCTCCTGTTCAACTATCAGAAGTTACATTCACTGTAACCTGGCACTTCTATCACTAATCCTGTGGAGCTTCAGGAAGTTGGTCTTGCCGTGTGTCTCAATCGGTGAGCTTGCGGTGACTACTATGATATCGCCTCCTTTTGCCATCTTCAGATTAATAAGCGTTTCTTCCACTTCACGGATCATTTGATCCGTGTTTTTCAGCATTCTCATGACAAGAGGTCTTACCCCCCAGTAAAGGGACATTCTCCTCATAACCGCTTCATCTGGGGTAAATGCAATGATCGGTGCGGAAGGCCTGTACTTTGACAAAAGCAGGGCGGAGAATCCTGATCGTGTAAAAGCGGTTATGCATTTGGCGCCTACATCGCCTGCTGCCCTGACTGCTGCGTCAGCAATGGCGTGGCTTGATCTGTCCTCCGGGGTCATATTAAAGAGATCGGGAGAAACAGCGCCGGTTATGATCTTCTTCTCCGTTGTCTCTATGATCTTCCTCATCATCCTTACCGCCTCAACCGGGTGTTTGCCGATAGAGGTTTCAGCGGAAAGCATGAGAGCGTCTGATCCGTCAATGACGGCATTGGCCACGTCTGTTATCTCGGCCCTTGTCGGTCTGGTATGCTCCCTCATGGATTCGAGCATCTGTGTGGCGGTGATAACTGGCTTGCTCCGTTCATTGGACTTTCTGATCAGGTCTTTCTGAATTACCGGGATTTCATCCTGAGGAACCTCAACTCCAAGATCGCCGCGGGCAACCATTATCCCATCGGCAACTTCAAGTATTGAATCAATATGAAGCAGGGCTTCCGGTTTTTCAATCTTTGCGATAACAGGGATATTCACGTGTTTGCTTTTCAACCATTTTTTAACGGTTATGATATCGCGATGACTCAACACAAAAGAGAGAGCAACCGCGTCAATACCGTTTCTTATGCCGAACTCAAGGTCATCCCTGTCTTTATCCGTAAATGGTTTCAGAGAAATTGCTGTGTCAGGCAGATTAACGCCCTTGTTGGAAGTGAGCGTCCCCCCCTCTTTGACTGTCGCGATCACTGAACCCTCTTTCTTCCCTGCAACCCTGAGTTGAATCAGCCCGTCATCAAGGAGGACTTTCTGGCCTTTTTTCAGATCATTCAGGAGGGCATCATATGAGATAAAGAGCGTATCCTCCGTAGAAGTATCACTACCCGGCTTCAGAACGATCTTTTGACCTCTTTTCAATCTAACGGCTTCGCCTGCGACTTTTCCGATCCTGATCTTTATCCCCTGCAGGTCCTGTAGGATCATTACGGGCTTGTCAAACTCCTGACTTAATTCTCTAATAGACCGTATGTATTCGCCGTGATTGTCATGCGTCCCGTGGGAGAAGTTGAGGCGAGCCACATCCATGCCTGCTTTTATGAGAGCTGCAAGTGTTTTTTTAGAGGAGGTGGACGGACCTATGGTGCAGATAATTCTTACTTTATTCATATTAAATATTATATAACGTCCCCTGACCCAGTTATTTTTCTGCCCCCCTTGATTATTCAAATTATATCATGCATATGAAAAGAGAGCTTTTTAGAATGGTTCACGCACAGATTCGGGTAGTGACACTGTTTGTTACTGGAATTAACCCACACGATTAATGATTACCCAAAAAAATGCCGGCAGTATTCATTAAGACAAAAAATCACTGTCTACATTGCCCTTCTCATTGTCGGTACCTTATTAGTTCAGGGAAGTGAAATGTGTCTTATGTTTTCTTTTTAGTGTCTTTTTATGCTTTTGCTTGTTTTGCGGATTTCGCCTTATCCTTCTTGCCACCTTTATCTCCCATATCTCCTTCACCTCCTATTCAAGGAAATTGAAAGCATTGAATGCATTATAACCGTCCCTGAAATAAAGATAAAGAATAAAGTATGAGGAGTGAGCTATTAAGAAGCAGTAAATTTCTGGGTAGAGGGGGTTCGGGGTTCCCCTGCTCCACCCGGCCTTGCCATTTCTTTTCTTCCCACCTTAGAACACAGAAACTGTTCACATTTCCGCAACATTACCCACCAAATTATCGAGGTCGGACCTCGATAATTATCGATCCGGCTTTAAAGAGTTTGTGGGGTCCCCGATGAATCCCCGATTAATCGGGACAGGCGGGATCCGCCTGAGGCGGATAAATCTTCGCCCCGTCTTATGCGGGACTACGACAAACTTTGACAATATACATTTTACATGACAGCAATTTATCACCTGCTGAATATTAAGATGATTTAGGCCCCGACAATTCGGGATCTTCGCTTTACTTCGACAGGACCCACCGATTACTGATCGGCAAACGCTATATCAGTGATAATGACCTGTACTTTATCAACCAACGCGGGAACAGCAGGGATAGCCTGGTTAAACTTCTTCCTATCGTAGGTTCTGAGAAAACTGAAGGGCCTTTTCTGGTTTCTGCTGAGCGGTTTTCCATCAGAGGAGACTGCGGAGAGTTTTTCCTCACATATCGGCTTTTGCTTTTCATCAAGACAGTAGATGGTAAGTTCAATTTCATGAAGGGGGCGGTTCCCTTTGTTGACGATATTACCTGACACTTTGAGCTCATATGTATCTTTCCGGATTGCGATGTTCCGGATCTGTAAATTACTTTTGTATGCCAGCACTTCTTTTATATGTTGTATCTTATCATCAAGCCTTGTTTCGGCTGTCTCAATTTCCTTATCATGTGAGTCCTCAATTCCAAGAACCGAAAGATACATCTCTTTGGCTGCAACGTACTGCTTCTTTCCCTCAAGCTCTTTAGCTCGCTGAATTATATCTAACACCTTCTGGTTAAACGTCTGTTGAAGCCCTCGGTGATCCTTTTGTAATCCTACATACGCAAGCACCGCTACTGTCACGATGATGGGAATGAGTGCAAGTACGAGGTAAAAATAGCGGCGGCTAATTCGACTCTCTTTTTTAACAGTGGTCTTGTGTTTTTTTGCTTCATTAAGCAGGTCAATAATCTTTGCTTTATTTTCTGTCATTGGCTTTGTGTCATGAAGCAAGCTTAATGAGCTTGCTCACCCTCTGACCTACTAACGTAAGCTTTTTTTCATCTTCAGATACTTCTTCAAAAATAAGTGTGATCAAACGGGCCTTCTTCTCGGGAGATAAGGATAGGCGGTCTCTTTTAAAGACATCTTCAACCGCTTCGATAACATCCATCATAAGATTAAGTTTAGGGTTTCTGAGAGTTGATTGATGTGATAATTCTGCCCTGTATTTTGGGCCTTTGCCTGTTAAAAGCCACAGAGGGTCTATGTTTCTTTCTTCACAATAGAGAAGCAGAATCTCGTAAGGAATAGTACCGCGTTTCCGCCACATCGTGATCATGCTCTGGCGAACCTTGAAAATAGATGCAATTTCAGCATCTTTGGAGAATGCTTCGAGGCTTTTGATTGTATCGAGGATTTCGCTGATATTTAACATTTGAGAATAAAAACTTGACAAAAGTTAACATATGAGATATTATCTAATTATTATTTAACAAACGATAACACGTAAAAGGGAAAAAGTCAAGTGATTCCCATAAAGGAGGAGACATGGGCAAAAGCATTACGATGAGGATTTTCTTCGCAGGAATAGCATCACTTATTTTTATGGCATTTGTGTTTCAATGCCACCCTGATTATTCAGAAAGTCGGAGTATCGAGACACCTGAACAGGAATTCAACAGGGAACTTCCGGACGAAGGCATTGTTCAAAAAGCTGTTCTTACCCGGATCGTAGATGGCCCTGTCGTTAAGTTAAACGACATCAAAGAAGGAACACTTGTGAGAAGCATAGGAGAGACCGGACTGTATGAGGTTCTCCCCAGTCTTAATACAGAAGTCAATATAAGCATAGAGGGGATGGTGGCGACCGCCACGGTGGATCAGGTATTTACCAACACATCAAAAACACCTATTGAGGCGGTGTATGTATTTCCCCTACCGCAGAACGCTGCGCTCCATGACATGAAGATGCTGGTCAATGACCGGCTTATTCAGGGTCTTATAAAGGAGAGGAAAGAAGCCAAGGCGACATACGAGAAGGCAAAAAAAGAGGGCAAAAGGGCAAGCCTCACCGAGCAGGAGCGACCGAACGTATTCACCAACTCAGTAGCAAACATAATGCCCGGTGACAGGATCATTGTTAGGCTCCAGTATGTGGAGAGGCTTGCATATGAAGACGGACTTTTCCGGTTAAGGTTTCCTATGGTCGTAGCTCCCCGGTATATCCCCGGTAGTGTTATCAAGGGTTATGAAGGAACAGGGTGGGCATTTGATACAGATACTGTCCCTGACGCATCAAGAGTAACTCCGCCAGTAGTTCCACCGGGAATGAGAAGCGGAAATATGGTCTCCATGAAAGTAAATATCGTAACTGGACTTCCTGTGGAACGTATCAGCAGTGTATCCCATGACATAGAGATTATAGAAAATGGGGACAGCCATGAGATATTCCTTAAGAAAGGAGAGGTAATCCCGAACAAGGATTTTGTGCTTGAATACGGGATTAAGGCTGGGAAGGAGCCCAAGGCTGCACTCTTTACAGCAAAGAAAGGAGACGAAGACTACTTTATGCTCATGGCTGTCCCACCAATTGAGATGGATAAAAGGCATGCACTTAAGCAGGAGATGATATTTGTTATTGATATCTCGGGTTCCATGGAAGGCTACTCCATCAAGCAGGCAAAGGCGGCTCTTATCAAGGCGCTCAGTCATCTTGGTCCAAAAGATTACTTTAATATCATCGCATTTGAGAGCAGCTATGACTCTATGGAGTCCAGCCCAATACAGGCTACGCGACACAATTTAAAGAAGGGGCTTAAATATGTTCTAAATTTACAGGCACATGGTGGTACTGAAGCACAGCCGGCCCTTCGTCATGCCCTGACAATGAGCCACGAACCCGATACGATGAAGATGATCGTATTCATCACTGACGGTTCAGTAGGTAATGAGAGTGATCTCATATCACTTGTGAATTCATATATAGGGAGCAGCAGGCTCTTTACGGTAGGCATCGGTTCTGCTCCGAACGGACACCTGCTTGAGAAGGTCTCACAATCAGGCAGGGGGACATTTACATATATATCAAACACAGGTGAAGTTGAAAAAAAGATGGGAGAACTGCTTTCAAAGATCGAAAATCCTGCTCTGATGGACCTGGTTCTGGATATTTCAGGGGAGGCGGAGATATTCCCAAATCCGATTCCTGACCTCTTTGTCGGCCAGCCGCTTGTTGTATTCGGGAAGACAAAAGGTCTTTCAAAAGAGAGCACGACACTGATCGGCAAGACGCCTAATGGATACTTCCGATTACAATTACCTCTTGATCTGGATGATGCAAGGGTAGAACCCGCCATTCCTACTCTCTGGGCACGAACCAAGATCGCGAACCTTATGGACGAATATCGGCTCGGGAACGAAGAAGTGAAAGAGGATATCATCAAGCTTGCTATTGAGCACAAGCTACTCACAAAGTTCACCTCATTTGTGGCTGTTGAGCAGAAGATAGTTAACCCCGGGGGAAATCAATCCCTCAGCGCCATACCGACCGATCTTCCCGAAGGATGGGAGTTTGACAAGGTCTTTGATGAAATGAAATCGATGAAGATGGCTTCTCTGCCGCAGACCGCATCAAATATGCCTATGGCAGCTCTTGCAGGGTTAGTTTTATTGTTAGCGGGTTTTATGCTCGTATTTCTGCGGTCATTAAAATTGAAACCTGTGGAGATAGCAGCTTTACACAGAAATGTTAAAAGATAGAGATCTAAAATATCTGATCATCATTTTAATAATAGTTGGCACTGCGCTGGTAGCACGTTCGGGTTATTTTTACGCAAAGGGGATACTGGCGCAATATCTTCTAAACGACGCATGGGAAGAAAGCATGAGAACTAAAGATGTTGTTAAGGCCTGGAGATGGGCGGACACATACCCTGTTGCCAGGCTCAGCATCCCGTCACTTAATTATTCAAAAGTTGTTCTTGAAGGTATTAACAATGAATCCCTCGCATTTGGCCCAGCCCATCTTTCGCTTTCATCATCGCCCGGTGAAGAGGGAAATATAGTAATCATGGGGCACCGGGACAGCTTCTTCAGAGAACTTGAAGATGTGAAGATAGGTCAGACGATAAAGCTGGAGTCATTGAGCAGAGTTCAATCCTACACCGTCTCTGATATAGAGGTTGTTTCTCCTGAAGATACATTTATAATTCAGGAAGCCTCAGGGGAGAGGATAACCCTTATCACATGCTACCCGTTTGATTATATCGGGGCAGCTCCTGAGAGGTATGTCGTGAGGGGAGTATCAGAAGTGGATATTTGAAAGTTTAGTTCCAGTATCCTAAAGCACTAGCATCAATGAGGGGGTTTAAAAGTGACAGTATTAAAAAGTAAAAACTTTTCATTACTCATAATCCTAATTGCAAGTATTGCATTTAC
This sequence comes from Thermodesulfovibrionia bacterium, assembly GCA_038918635.1. Classification (GTDB taxonomy): domain Bacteria; phylum Nitrospirota; class Thermodesulfovibrionia; order UBA6902; family UBA6902; genus CAXMSH01. The sequence continues at coordinate 11,123 of JBCKZY010000056.1, forward strand.
CTGCTCATTATCAGAAGGGGAAGTACTAGATGAATATAACGACCTGGAAAATGAAGGTTGGTCCATTAAAGTTATTGAA
>JBCKZY010000057.1:0-10705 GCA_038918635.1 Thermodesulfovibrionia bacterium
GATGCCATATCGATTAAAAAGATAAAAGGCGGTTTTATACTCTATGTGCATATCGCGGATGTCAGCCATTATGTCAGGTGGGAGTCCGGGATCGATATTGAGGCAAGACGGAGGGGTACCAGCGTCTATTTCCCCGGGCAGGTTATTCCGATGCTTCCTGAAACACTCTCAAACAATCTTTGCAGTCTCCTGCCTAGGACAGACAGGTTCGCTTTTACCGTTGAGATGCATTTAAGCAAGGACGGGAAGATGATGAAGAAGGATTTTTATCCAAGCGTTATAAACAGCAATGAGAGGTTGACATATACCGCGGTCGGCAGGATCCTCGTTGATAATGATCCGGTTGAAAGTGAAAGGTATGGTTACCTCATGGAGGAGTTCCAGACTCTGGCGGAGCTGTATGAGATCATGAAAAGATCGAGGGTAAGACGTGGAAGTCTCGATTTTGACCTGCCTGAACCTTATATACTCCTTGATCTGCAGGGGAGCCCTGAGGCGATCATTAAGACGGAGAGGAACATGAGTCACATGATTATAGAGGAATTTATGATAGCGGCCAATGAGGCCGTATCCTCATATATTGAAGCCCTAAAGGTGCCGTCTCTCTACAGGGTTCATGAAGACCCGGACAATTCCAAGCTCGACGAACTGAGGCCGATATTAAAGACTTTCGGTCTTCAGTCCAGGGGGTCGGGTGTCAGCGCGTTCCGGTCAATACTGAATAAGATAAAGGGAAGGGCTGAGGGCCCCATGCTGAATATTCTTCTGCTAAGGTCCCTTAAACAGGCGAAATACTCAACTGAAAACACAGGCCATTTCGGCCTTGCGTCAAAGAGCTATACGCACTTCACCTCCCCTATAAGGCGCTATCCGGACCTCGTTGTCCACAGGGTGCTTAAGGATATCGTCTCAGGCAAGGGGATCACTGATAAGAACAGGAGTTATCTCCAGGGTGTTCTGCCGGATATAGCGGCCCATTCTTCAACCACCGAGCGGACAGCGGACGATGCGGAGAGAGAGATCGTCAGGGCGATGAGGACATGGTTTATGAAGGACAAGGTTGGCAACGAATACGAAGGTATCGTTACAAGTATTAATTCGCATGGCCTGAGGGTCCAGCTGAAGGAGATATTTGTTGAGGGTTTCCTTCGTGTCTCCTCCATGACCGATGACTATTACAGGTTTGATGAAGACAGGTTCAGGCTCATCGGGAGAAGGAGAAAGAAGAGTTTCACCATGGGGGATGAAATAAAGGTCAGGATAGATAGTGTTGATATTGAAGATAGAGAGATCGCGATGGGGCTAGTCTGAAGCTTACCCGAAACATTAGGAGTCAAGGGGTCTCCCGATTCATCCTTCGTAGTACTACGTAGAACGGGTAAATCGGGATTCGCTGAGGCGAAAAGGATTCAAGGGTTCGAGTGAAAGGCAAAAAAAATTGAAAGTATTTTACGTACAGACTAGATTCCTGCCTCAGCAGGAATGACAACTGGGGGGCAACTGTCATTCCCGTGAAGCTTGTCCCAGCAGGCAGTAAGCAGGGAACGGGAATCCAGGGTTTTTCTAAATAATATAAAAGTTTTATATTTGATTTTTTTATAACACTTGGACCCCAGAACCCTTGAATCTCGATACGAGTCTTCGCTAAGAGTCGCTCCGACCTCTAACCCTTTTTTTGTTACTGAAAATGCTAAAATAGCCTTGCTTGAAATCCATTGTCTGGAGAGACCAAATTGAGCTTAATACATCTGTATCGTACCCCCGCCATCTCTGAGGCAGGTAAGAACGAACTTCTGTCGATTGCCCGGCGGACGATAAACGTACAAGTTGAAGATATAGAGACAGAGTACTGCTTCAACATCGAAATCACTGAAGACCTCTCGTCCGAAGAGTCTGAGATACTCCGCTGGCTGCTCTCAGAGACATTTGAACCCGATAACTTCTCAGATAAAAGCTTCCTACAGCAGAATACAGAACACAGAACACAGAACACAGTTAATAACAAAGAAAGTCTGGGCTCTGGGCTCTGGGCTCTTAGTTCTATAATTGAGGTCGGCCCGCGAATGAACTTCACTACCGCGTGGTCTACCAACGCCGTTGCTGTGTGCAGTGCGTGCGGACTCACAAAGGTCATCCGTATTGAGCGTTCGCGCAGGTACCTTCTCAGGACTGAGACTGAACCCGGGGAGGCTGAGGTAAGGGCCTTTATTGAAAACCTTTATGACAGGATGGTCGAGTGCCGGTACCCTGAACCTATTGCGACGTTTGAAAGCGGTATACGGCCTGAATCCGTGTATGTGCTCCCTCTTAAAGAAGAGGGTAAACCCGCTCTTGAGAAAGCAAACAGGGAGATGGGCCTTGGGCTGGATGAATGGGATATCGATTTTTACCACAACCTGTTTGTCAATGATATAAAGAGAGATCCTACCAATGTGGAGTGCTTTGACCTTGGGCAGTCAAACAGCGAGCATTCAAGGCACTGGTTCTTTAAAGGCCGGCTGGTTATTGACGGAGAGGATATACCTCACAACCTGATCGAGCTGGTCATGCAGCCTCTGATAGCGAACAGAGGGAACAGCATAATAGCGTTCAATGATAATTCCAGCGCTATCAGGGGGTATGATATTAACACGCTAATCCCTGACAACCCTGCCGTACCCTCCCGTTTAAGAAAGCAGAGACTTAAGCACCATATAATCTTCACAGCTGAGACGCATAACTTCCCGAGCGGGGTTGCTCCGTTCCCCGGGGCTGAGACCGGTACCGGCGGGAGGATAAGGGATGTTCAGGCCACCGGAAGGGGCGGCCATGTTATCGCCGGGACCGCGGCCTACTGTGTCGGAAACCTCCAGATTCCCGGATATGACCTGCCTTGGGAAGACAGCTCTTTTGATTACCCTGAAAATCTGGCATCCCCTCTGAAGATCGAGATCCAGGCAAGCAACGGCGCCTCTGATTACGGCAACAAGTTCGGCGAGCCTGTTATACAGGGCTTTACCCGCTCCTTCGGCCTGAGACTGCCGAATAATGAACGCCGGGAATGGATAAAGCCGATCATGTTCACTGCCGGTGTCGGGCAGATGGATGCAAGGCATGTGGAGAAGGGTGAACCGGAGAAAGAGATGCTGGTCGTCAAGATAGGAGGCCCCGCTTACAGGATAGGCATAGGGGGCGGAGCGGCTTCAAGCATGATACAGGGAGAGAATATCGCGGAGCTTGACTTTAACGCTGTCCAGCGCGGGGACGCTGAGATGGAGCAGAAGATGAACAGGGTACTTCGAGCGTGTATTGAGATGGGCGATAAAAATCCTGTCATAAGTATACATGACCAGGGAGCCGGAGGTAACTGTAATGTTGTCAAAGAGATAATCTATCCCGCGGGGGCCAGGATAGGCGTGAGAGATATACAGGTCGGTGATAAATCACTATCGGTCCTTGAGATATGGGGAGCTGAATATCAGGAGCAGAACGCGCTCCTTGTTAAGGAGATTGATCTCTTCAGAACGATGTGTCTGCGTGAAAAGGTACCGTTTGCCGTGATAGGAAGTATTACAGGGGACGGCCGTATCGTTCTTTATGATGAGATCGACGAGACTTCTCCCGTGGACCTCCCGCTAGAGAAGATCCTCGGGGATATGCCTCAGAAGGTATTCAGCATGAACCGTCTTAAGTCTGAGGCAAGACCTCTTGAACTCCCGGAAGGCCTTTCATTAAAAGACGCACTCTATAATGTCCTTCGGCTTCTGTCGGTGGGTTCAAAGAGATTTCTCACCAGCAAGGTTGACCGGAGCGTAACCGGATTGGTTGCACAGCAGCAGTGCGCGGGGCCTCTGCAATTGACGGTCTCGGATGTGGCGGTTGTGGGGCAGAGCCATTTCAGTCTCACAGGGGCCGCTATATCCATAGGTGAACAGCCGCTAAAGGGACTACTTGACCCAGCCGCTATGGCGAGGATGTGTGTTGGTGAGTCACTGACGAATATGGTATGGGCAGTGATAAGCTCTCTTGAGGATGTGAAGTGCTCCGGCAACTGGATGTGGGCCGCAAAGCTCCCGGGTGAAGGGGCAATGCTCTATGACGCTGCCGTTGCGCTTAGTGATATCATGGTCAAACTGGGGATCGCTATTGACGGTGGCAAGGACAGCCTCTCGATGGCCGCGCAGGTGCGCGGCAAAGAAGGCCGGACAGAGACCGTCAAGTCTCCGGGAACACTAGTAATATCTGCCTACGCGTCATGCCCTGACATAACAAAGGTTATCACGCCGGATATAAAGAGGCCGGGGGAGAGCAGGCTTATTTTTATTGATATTGCGAAGGGCAGGCATCGTCTTGGCGCAAGCGCCCTTGCGCAGGTATATAGACAGCTGGGAAGTGAATCGCCGGATGTGAATGATCCCCGCCTGCTCGGGCGGGCCTTCCGCGCGGTACAGTCACTTATCTCCAACGGACTTTTGCTCGCGGGACATGACAGGAGTGACGGAGGTCTGATAACAACGATTCTTGAGATGGCGTTTGCGGGTGATGCCGGCATTGATATAGAAGTGCCCTCAAAACTTTCAGAAGGTGATCATGCCATTCCTTTCTTCTTCTCAGAGGAGCTTGGGCTGGTGATTGAATATTTGCCTGAAGATGAGGGAGGAATAATATTATCTCTTGATAAAGATGATATCCCGTACCTGATCATCGGCAAAACAACTAAAGAAAAACGGGTGTCTATCAAGGTTGCCGATGAAGTGGTCTTTAACGGGGACATGAGAGAATTAAGGGAGATGTGGGAGGAGACAAGTCACCGGCTCGACCGGCTGCAGGCTAATAGTGACTGTGTTGATGAGGAGAAAAAGGTTAATTTTGACAGAAGCGGGCCTGAATATAAACTCTCTTTCACCCCTGAAGATACTTCTTCTGAAGTATTAAGCAGTGATAATAAATTTAAGGTTGCGATAATCCGTGAGGAAGGGAGCAACAGCGACAGGGAGATGACATCAGCCTTTTATCAGGCGGGATTTGAAGTCTGGGATGTGACCATGACAGATCTGATTGAGGAGAGGATAGGACTTTCAGGTTTCAGGGGTATCGCGTTTGTGGGGGGGTTCAGTTATGCTGATGTCCTTGATTCAGCAAAAGGCTGGGCAGGTGTCACGCGCTTCAACAGGAGGGTCTGGCATGAGTTTGAGGATTTCTACAAAAGAAAAGATACGTTCAGCCTTGGTGTCTGTAATGGATGTCAGCTTATGGCGCTTCTGGGATGGGTGCCGTGGCAGGAGATCGCGGATAAGGCCCAGCCAAGGTTCATTCATAATGTCTCCGGCCGTTTTGAATCGCGTTTTTCGACAGTAAAGATAATCCCGAGCGACTCTATAATGCTCAGGGGAATGGAGGGTTCTGTGCTCGGGGTATGGGTAGCCCATGGAGAGGGGCGGGCCTGTTTCCCTGATAAAGGGGTGCTTGACGAGGTTCTGGAGAAGGGTATGGCGCCTGTGCGATATGTTGACGACAATAATGAAGTAACGATGAGATATCCGTTTAATCCCAACGGTTCTTCAGACGGCATCGCTGCTCTCTCCTCCACGGACGGGAGGCACCTCGCCATGATGCCTCATCCCGAAAGGACGTTTCTGAAATGGCAGTGGGGCTGGATGCCTGAAGAGTGGAATAATGGGCTTGATGCATCACCATGGCTGAAGCTGTTTCAGAACGCTCGGGAGTGGTGTGAAAAAACTGACGGGTGAGAGGTGATGGGTGACAGGTGATGGTAAATTATTATTGTCTTTTCCCTATGACCTATAACCTGTTTTTAATAACCCATAACCGATTACCAATAACCTGTCGTTTATGTCCCATCACCTGTCGTTAATAACCTATAACCCATGACCTATTACCTATCTTCAATAACCTCTTATGAAATGTTATACTACGCAGATATGAGTAAAAAGAGATTGCCGGATTTACCATGCCCGTCACACATCACGCGTCACTCGTCAGTGCCTATGGATAAGTTCCATGATGAATGCGGGGTGTTCGGGATTTACGGCTCTTCAGAGGCGGCAAACCTGGCCTACCTTGGACTTCACGCGCTTCAGCACAGGGGGCAGGAGGGGGCTGGCATATGTTCATCTGACGGAAAGCATCTTTATATAGAGAAGTCCATGGGTCTTGTCGCTGACATCTTCTCGGAGAAGAGGCTTAAACGGCTCCCCGGAGATATCGCCATCGGACATAACCGTTATTCAACCGCTGGGTCAAGCCAGTTGAAGAATGTACAGCCCATTGTCGCTAACTTCTCCCTTGGGTCTCTTGCTATCGGACATAACGGGAACCTTATTAATGCCCAGGAGCTCAAAAAAGAGCTTGAGGAAAGAGGCGCTATATTTCAGTCGACCTCAGATAGCGAGGTTGTTGTACACCTGATAGCAAATTCAAGGTCAGTGGGTCTTTATGAGCGGATTGCAGAGGCCCTTGATGTCCTGAACGGCGCGTTCAGTCTCCTTATAATGACCGAGAAGGAGCTTATCGCGGCAAGGGACCCTTATGGCTTCAGACCACTTAGCATCGGTAAGTTTGACGGCGCTTATGTTGTTGCATCAGAAACCTGCGCTTTTGATCTTATAGGCGCTACCTATATGCGTGATATTGAGCCCGGGGAGATGGTTGTTATTAATGAAAACGGGATTCAATCATTCAAACCCATGCAGGCTCGGAGAAGCGCGTTCTGCATCTTTGAATTTATCTACTTTTCAAGGCCTGACAGTAATATCTTCGGCAACCTTAATGTGAATGACATAAGAAAGGAACTCGGCCGCAGACTGGCGCGGCAGTCCCCGGTTGAGGCTGACATTGTAATACCTGTGCCGGATTCCGGTGTTCCCGCCGCTATTGGTTATGCTGAGGAGAGCAATATCCCTTTTGATTTCGGGCTTATACGAAATCACTACATAGGCCGCACATTCATAGAACCCCGACAGGCCATAAGGCATTTCGGGGTAAAGCTGAAGTTGAACCCTGTGAGAAAGCTCCTTAATGGTAAGCGTGTAGTTGTTGTTGATGATTCAATAGTAAGGGGAACAACGAGCAAGAAGATCGTAAAGATGCTAAGAGAGGTCGGAGGGGCAAAGGAGGTCCATCTTAAGATAAGCTCTCCTCCGACGATAGGGCCGTGTTTTTACGGTATTGATACTCCAACCAGAAAGGAGCTTATAGCATCATCCCACAGGGTTGAGGAGATAAAGAAGTTCGTTACATCCGACAGCCTCACTTATCTGGAGATCGAGGGACTGCTTGAAGTGGTCCCTTCCCCGGAAAAATTCTGCACAGCCTGTTTTGATAACAACTATCCAGTATTCACCCCTGAAGAGAAGGCCGAGCAGATAGCGTTATTCATATAATTTCACGCCTCCATGTTTTAACCTCCATAAGAATCTTATTGTGATGACAACGATAATGTTTTAATATATTTATTGTGAAGATCTCAAAATCAATTAATATAATCGTTATATTTATATGGCTTGTTCTTATAACCCTCCTCCTGTACAAAAACTACACCGGGGCATCTCTGGATAAACTGGATATTATCAGTGAATCATTTAATAAGAGAACCGACTGGCACGATATATATATCGGGACAAAAAAGATTGGTTTTGCGATGACAACTTTTGAAAAGGCCGGTGATGAAATAATAACAAAGCATAAACGCGAGGTAAAGGTTCAAAAGGACGAAAAAGAGAGAATACTTATTGAGGAGATGAAGTCCCTTAGCGATCTGAGTTATGCTGTAAAATCCTTTGAGTATTTATACAAATTGAAGGATGAGGAAGGTCTCAGAGCAACCGGTGAGGTTGACGGAGGTGAGATGATCATCTTTCTTGAATCTTCCCTAAAGAGAAAGACCCATAAAACATCAATACAAGGCAGGGACTTTTTTCTTCCGACAACATTTATACCTGCCATCCATCTAAAAGATCTGGCTCCTGATATGTTATTTAACGTCCCCATACTCAACTACGCGAGTCTGTCAATCGACAATGTGAAAGTTGTTCTGGAGGAGATCAGGCCTGTGAAGGTTGGGGTTGTTGTCCGAAGTTTATATAAATTCAGAGTGGGAGACTCAGTTATATGGAGCAATGAAGACGGAATAATCATTAAAAAGGAAGACCCTTCAGGATTAACTTTTTATTATCAGGTTGAAACTTTTGCAAAGGAACCTGCTGACAGGATACTTTTTGACTATTCGTCCCTGCCCTATTTTAAATCCAACATGATAATTGCTGATACTAAGGGATTGACGCGTTTAAGGCTGAAGATAGAAGGGTTTGAGCTTGACCCTGAAATTTATAAAAAGGGCAATATAGTGCTGGACAGGGATACTCTTATAATTAATAAAGTTAGTAGTGAGGAATTAAAAGAGATAAGATATAAACTGCCATACGATAAAATTGATATGATAGATTATTTGAATCCGGATAAATGGGTTCTAAGTGATTACAAACCCTTACGGGATACGGCTCTTTTATATGTACGGGAACATGAAAACGATCCTGTAAAATTTGCAAAGTATGTGAATGGATATATGGACGGCCTTATAAAGGTATGGCCTATGTTTGCTCTTTCAGATTCAGGGGAAATTCTCAAATCACTTTCCGGAGATTATCTTGAAAGAACGGTCATGTTTGCTGCCTATGCCCGTGCCGGAGGTCTGCCGACCCGTCTTGTGGGAGGACTCATATATGTGAACGGGTATTTTTATTTTCACACCTGGCCGGAGATATGGCTGGACACGTGGGTGCCAGTTGACCCTGCCTTAGTCCAGTTCCCGGCGGATGTGACCCATATTCCTCTCAAGCAGGGCACGCTGGAAGAGATAATATCCATAATTGATGATTTAAGGGATATCGAAATTGAGATCATGGAGGCGATATGATAGAGATGGAAGATTGCACCAAGAGATATGGTGATCTTACAGCGGTTAATAACCTGACCCTGAAGGTAAGCTCTTCAGAGATATTCGGTCTTCTCGGGCCGAACGGCGCAGGCAAATCAACAACGATCAAGATGATGGTAGGATTATTAAGACCGGACTCCGGGCTGATAAAGATTGGTGGAAAAGATATAAGCAGTGACCCGCTCAGCGCAAAGAGATCTCTTGCCTATATCCCTGAAAAGAGCCATATCTTTGACAGGCTTACCGCGTGGGAATACATAACTTTTATCGGAGGGCTGTACGGGTTGAGGGAGGAGGCGTTCAGAAATAACGCTGAAGAATATCTTGAAACTTTCGGGCTCTTTAAATGGAAGGAAGAGCTCATATCCAGCTTTTCACTGGGGATGAGGCAGAGACTCCTTCTCACCTCCTCATTCATGAGGAAACCAAAGGTAGTGATACTTGATGAGCCGCATAACGGGCTTGACCCCAAGGGGATCAGGCTGTTGAAAGATTGTATGCTCGGCATGAGGGATGAGGGCACTGCCATACTGCTTTCCACGCACGTCATAGCCATTGCCGAGGAACTTTGCGATAATATAGCGATTATCAATAAGGGCTCAATAGCCGCTCAAGGTTCAAGTGATAATCTTAAAGATTACGCGCAATCCGATGATAAAACACTTGAAGATATCTTTTTGCGTCTCACCTCAGATTATAAATTATAAAGGAGGCTCCAGTTGAAGGAATTTTTGACCCTGCTCTCCCCGATATTCTGGACTCTAAAGAACGAGTTACTGAGTTCCGGCAGGTCTTTCTACAAAAAGGCATTCTTCTATACCCTCTCAAGCCTTGCCTTTATATTATTAGTTACCAAACTCTTAATTTCAGGCATGTGCGAATTGCAGAACCTCTCCCCTGAAATCTTCAATATAATTCTTATAAAGGGATATTCGCTTATTTTTTTGATCATCTTTTTTGTCCAGGTAATTAACGGTGCTATCATGTCACTCGACAGGTATTATCAGTCGGATGAATTAACTATACTTCTGACTTCGCCTGTAAACAGGACCGCACTCTTTTTTTTCAAGGCTTTTTGAGACACACCTGAAGACTTCATGGATGCTCATAATCTTTGGCATACCGCTTCTCGTATCTTCAGGGGTCATGTTTCAGGCAGACCTTATATATTATCTTTATTCATTGATACTTCTATTATTGTTTTCGACCATACCCGTTAATCTTGGAATAGGCATAACCATTATGCTGTCAGGCATCTTTCATGTCAGAAGGCTGAAGAAATTCATGGTCGTTTCAGGATTTTTTTCAGTTATTGGGACAATTACCCTGCTGAGGATCATCAGGCCCGAAAGATTTGTAAATCCTGAATTGTTTGCAAATACAAAGATCTTTCTAAGCGGGATTAGCGCACCTTCCTTTATATTGCTGCCTACCAGATGGCTCAGTGAGGCTATCTTTAATTTTCTCAACAAAAACTACAGCGAAACACTGATCTTTGTCTCTCTGCTCCTGCTCACTCCCTATGTAACAGCTATTTTTTTATCTTATATATACAGGAGGTATCATTACAGGGGATGGAGTCTACTGCAGGGAGGGGGGATAATTCTCAAAGATAAAATAAGACATTCATCCTATATTTCCAGCCTTGCAAAGAAGATCATTAATTCAGGGCCGGTTCAGCGGTTTTTGCCCTCATCATGGGGCCAGGGATTAACACTTCTTCGAAAAGACCTTACATATCAATTCCGTGACATAAAAAATGTTCAGCAG
>JBCKZY010000058.1:0-10573 GCA_038918635.1 Thermodesulfovibrionia bacterium
CCTTGGCGCCGGGAACCGTCTTTATTATATCGCCGATTACCGAATCCCTGCTTACCTCAACTTTTGAAACCATAATAACCTCCTCTCGTTTCCAATCGTATTGTCAAAACTTGACCACAGCCAATAGTAGGTGCTTTTAAGCAAGAACTCAACTTAACCACAGAGTGCACAGAGAAAAAGATACAACAGACATATATGTATAAATATATTCCTCTGTGACCTCTGTGGTTTCATATTTTTTCCTCTTATTTATACAATTTCTTATTTACTATTTTCCTGTCTGTGGTCTTATTATAAGGCTTCTCATTAACTACATCTTTACGGCTTTAATTGTCTTGAGCATGTTATAGGCAAAAAGGATAACAGAAGCCAATGACAGAAAAGCGGAGACAATCAGAATATTTTTCGGTAGTGACGTATCCAGACCTCTTATAACATACGGCCAGCTGACAGCTATCCCGATGAGACCTGCATTAGCAAACCAGAACTGGAGATTCACGATCAGGGGGCTGTAAATATTCCTCCCGCTGAATTTTGGAAGTATATGATATCCTACACCATAAATCATCATGGACATAAAGCCAAGCAGATTAAGGTGAGCGTGAACCGTTATATAGTATCCGGCTTCTTCAGGCCATATAAGCATTGCAACTCCTATTAAAGCGCCCGCGACAAAATAGAAGACACTCATTCTGAGATACCAGACGATTATAGGTTCCATTTATCCCCTCCCCCACTTATTATCACACCTGCTCAACTGATGTTACCTCAGGCACTTCCTGTTTAAGGGTATTTTCAACAGCGTTCTTGAGCGTCATGGCAGCACCCGGGCACCCGGAACACGCCCCCTTAAGTTTAACCTTCACAACACCATCAGGCAGAACATCAACAAGTTCAATGTCTCCGCCGTCACGCTGCAGCATCGGCCTTACCTTCTTCAGTACCTCTTCCACTTTTTCTCTAAGCATGTTTCCTCCTCGATAAACAGAAATTATATTTGGTACTCCATATTAGCATCATTAAATACATAACCAGCCAATCTTGATGTTATCCTTAACGGTAGCAAAGCCGGTTACTACAACTGCTTTAATTATATAAGAGATAAATCCAGTTGTATATGATATCCGTCATATAAAAATTGATGGCGTCGTAAAAAGTCCGATCTACTGCGTTGCAGCGTATTTTGAAATCCTCGACATACTATATGTATAGTCTCGTCTTTAAAAATACACTACGCCTTGTATATCAAAATTTTTACTTAGCCATCCCATGATTTATTACGAGCTTATCAAAATTGTATTATAGTATCATAAATTTCTTTGTTATATACATAGTCCACTATTGCCGGTACATTTGACAAAATCCTCAATCTTTCTTAATATTTAGTTCATAATTCTAAACAGTACTATTTGATTATTACTTGTATCTCGATTTGAATCGATTCTACTTTTCTTCATACAAAACTGAAGAATAACCTTAATTATTATTTTCATACGGCGGGAACACTAATTGTATCTACAGGACTTGATCTTAAAACTCCATGAATACTGGGCCGGGTTGGGATGTGTTATACATCAACCTTATGACATTGAAACAGGCGCAGGGACTTTCAACCCTGCTACCTTCTTCAGAGTTCTCGGAAATGAGCCCTGGAATGCCTGCTATGTGGAGACGTCAAGAAGGCCTACAGACGGGAGGTACGGCGAAAACCCTAACAGGCTACAGCACTATTACCAGTATCAGGTGATCCTAAAGCCTTCACCATCTGACGCTCAGGACGCCTACCTTAAGAGCCTCTCAATTATTAATATTGATCTCAAAAAGCATGATATAAGGTTTGTGGAGGATGACTGGGAATCTCCCTCCCTTGGCGCATGGGGACTGGGATGGGAGGTCTGGCTCGACGGAATGGAGATAACCCAGTTTACATACTTCCAGCAGATCGGAGGAATAGAGCTGAAACCCGTTTCAGTGGAGATAACATACGGCCTGGAACGTATAGCAATGCACCTTCAGGAAGTGGATAATGTATTTGATCTGAAATGGAGCAAAGGTATAAATTATGGCGATATACACCATGAATCTGAAGTGCAATTCTCAAGATATAACTTCGATGAAGCTGATATTGATATGCATATAAACCTCTTTGACATATTTGAAGCAGAAGCAATAAAACTCATCAATAAAAAACTTATACTTCCTGCGTATGACTTCTGCCTGAAATGCTCTCACGAATTTAACATACTTGATGCACGTGGAGCATTAAGCACAAATGAAAGAACCTCTTATATAACCAAGGTAAGAAACATTTCAAAAAAGTGCGCCAGGGCATACCTGAAAATGCTGGAGTCAAAAGATTCTCCTTTATCAGGTGATAAAAAGCCACTTTGAGCATATTGAACGCGAAACCATGAAAACTTTTCTTATTGAGATAGGGACAGAGGAGATACCCGCAAGATTTTTATCTAAAGGACTGGGAACCCTTAAGGAGAAGTTTGCAGAGTTCTTCAGCAACTCTTATATTGAATACGGAAAGATTACCGGATACGCTACACCAAGAAGACTTGCTTTGTTAATCGAAGACATTGCCGAAAAACAGCAGGACAGAGAAGTCGAAATCATAGGGCCGCCCAAAAAAGCCGCTTTTGATTCCGCAGGCTCACCAACCAATGCCGCTCTTGGATTTGCAGGTTCTCTGAAAGTGGATGTCAGAGAATTACGGGTTATTAAAACAGATCGCGGTGAGTACCTGGCCGTTACCACCAAAGAGAAGGGAGAATTTACAAAAGATGTACTACGAAAGGCGCTACCGCCAATCATACAGTCCCTCCAGTTTTCCAGGATGATGAGATGGGGTAACGGAACGATGAGATTCGTAAGGCCCATATGCTGGATACTTGCCCTTTTCGATAACGAGCATTTAGACTTTGAGATTGACGGACTAAAGAGTGGTAACGTCTCGTTCGGTCACCGTTTCCTCTCTCCGGGACCGATTCATGTTAACAGCCCTGCTGATTATTCAACTCTTATGTCAGAAAACTATGTATTAGCCGACCCCGATGAAAGAAAGACGGTCATACTGGACGGAATTAAAAAGATTGAATCTCAATATAAATGTAATGCAACCAAAGACGATGAACTCCTGCAAACCGTAATCTCGCTCGTTGAATACCCTACTGTTATTATTGGAAACTTTGATCCTGAATACCTTGCTCTTCCAAAAAAACTTCCTGTAACTGTAATGAAGAGCCATCAAAAGTATTTTTCTGTTGAAGATAACGACGGAAATCTTATGCCTTATTTTATATTAGTAAGCAATACACTTCCCGACAACAATGAGATAGTTAGAAAAGGCGCTGAACGTGTCCTTAAGGCACGCCTTGAGGATGCAAAGTTTTACTTCAGCGAAGACCAGAAGATATCTTTATGGAATTATGTTGAGAGATTAAAGAAGGTTACGTTTCATGAAAAACTCGGAAGCCTTTATGAGAAAAGTGAACGAGTCGCCTTCATCTGCTCCTTTATCGCTGATAAGCTGACCCTTGGTTCAAAAGATAACCTCTTGAGGGCATCCATGCTCTCAAAGGCAGACCTTGTAACCGGTATCGTCCGGGAATTTCCCGAGCTTCAGGGGTATATGGGTATGATTTACGCTTTGAACTCAGGTGAAGAAAGTGAGGTAGCTACCGGTATTTATGAACACTACCTTCCAGTTTTTTCCGGTGACAAACTGCCCCAAAGCGATATCGGCACCATAATCTCACTTGCAGACAAGATAGACAACATCTCTTCTTTCTTTCTCATAGGACTGATACCGACAGGTTCTGAAGATCCCTTCGCGCTAAGACGCCAGGCTGCCGGCATTTTACACATACTGCAAAATGGTGACTACACTTTCTCTCTGGACGAACTGATAGAGAAATCACTACAGGGACTGGAAAGCTATTCCCCATCCATAAGGACGTTGAAAGAAAAGATATCCAGGTTTTTCCTTCAAAGGTTAGAGGGGCTTATTATGTCACAGGGATACAGTCATGACATTGTTAAAGCTGCCTTATCAGTAAAAGATCTGCAAATAAGTGATATATACGAAAGGGTTGAATCTCTTTCTCTTTTAAAGAAGACTGCCGGGTTTCCTGAACTCCTTATCGCGGCCAAGAGGGTCTATAATATACTCACTGATACTAAACCTCACGTCATTAAAGAAGATCTGTTTATTGAGAAGGTTGAGAAGGATCTTCTGGATGCCGCCAGAGACGTCGGTAGAAGATTGAAAAATACCGGCTATGATGCTCTGTACGGCCTTGAGGATCCGATAAACAATTTTTTTGATACCGTCCTTGTTATGGATAAGAGGCCAGAGATAAAGGAGAACAGGCTTGCCCTGTTATCTATGGTAAAGGAGGTCTTTAACGAACTGGGGGACTTTTCGAGGATAATTATTTAGACGATTTTCTGTTTAATTCTTCTATTAAAAAAGATTTTGCTGCCTCACTGTTCATCGGCTTGGATATCAGAAAACCCTGCATATTTTCACATTCTAATGTCTTCAACTGTGAAAGCTGATAATCTGTCTCAACCCCCCTCGGCTATAACTTCCAGATTAAGGTTATTTGCAAGGTCCGTAATCGTCTTGACTATCTCCATGTTCTCACCGTCTATTCCCATATTATATTATATCGGATAATTCATCATTGTCAGCAACTATAATCCTTCATATTTTGTGATAGACAATTCAATACAATTATTAAAATTATTATATTTGAATTTTAACAGCTAATTATGTAAAATATTTTTCTGTATTTTGAGTTATAACATCCCAATTAAATATATATTCAATAAACTTAACTCTGGAGGATAATCATGGCAAAAAAGTATGTCTACTTCTTTGGTAACGGCAGAGCCGACGGTAATGCGGGAATGAAGAACCTGCTCGGCGGCAAAGGGGCAAACCTTGCGGAGATGTCCGGGCACAGGAACCTGAGACTACCTGTCCCCCCCGGTTTCACGATCACAACAGAGGTCTGCACCGAATACTATAAAAACAACCGCAGATATCCCAAAGAACTCAGGAAACAGGCTGCTGATGCGCTTGCAAAGGTAGAGAAGATAATCGGCAAAAAGTTCGGTGACCCGAATGACCCGCTCCTGCTATCTGTCCGTTCCGGTGCAAGAAGCTCTATGCCCGGAATGATGGAGACTATCCTTAATGCGGGTCTGACAACAAAGACTATTCCCGGACTGATAAATAAGACCAAAAATCCCCGCTTTGTCTATGACGCTTACCGCCGCCTTATGATGATGTACTCAGACGTCGTAATGGAGAAAGCGGCCGGTATTGAGCCAAAGACAGACCACGACGGGATACGCCACAAACTTGAGACAGCACTGGAAAACGTAAAGAAGAAAAATAAGTACAAAAATGACACCGACCTGACTGTCGATGATCTGAAGAAACTCTGTGATGAATTCAAGGTGATAATAAAAAAGACTCTGAAGAAGCCCTTCCCCGATACTCCGGAGGAACAGCTCTGGGGCAGTATCAGCGCTGTCTTCCAGTCATGGATGGGCAAGCGCGCCGTCTCATACAGAAAGATCGAAAACCTTCCCGATTGGTGGGGTACGGCGGTTAACGTCCAGACCATGGTCTTTGGCAATACAGGCGATAATTCCGCGACAGGTGTCGCGTTTACCCGCAACCCCGCTACCGGAGAGGATATGTTCTTTGGAGAGTGGCTCCCGAACGCGCAGGGTGAAGACGTTGTTGCCGGCTTAAGGACACCAAACCCGGTCAATAAGGCCGGAAAAACCGCCGATACAAGGCATCTGCACTCACTTGAAGAGAAGATGCCTAAGCTCTATAAAGAGCTCTATGGCTACCAGAACAGGCTGGAGAGGCACTATCGTGACATGCAGGATATAGAGTTTACCATCGAAGAAGGAAGGCTCTGGATGCTCCAGACCAGAATCGGAAAACGTAACGGACAATCCGCTATCCGCATGGCGGTTGAAATGGCAAAGCAGAAACTGATAACAAAAGAGACCGCAATCCTACGGGTACGGCCTGACCAGATAGACGAACTCCTCCACCCGAGTGTTGACCCGGCCGCTGAGAAGAAGGCTGTTGCTCTTGCAAAGGGACTACCGGCCGGCCCGGGCGGCGCGAGAGGAAGGATTGTTCTTACAGCAGACGAAGCTGAAGCATGGGCAAAAAAGGGAGAGAAGGTGATACTTGTCAGGAAAGAGACCTCCCCTGAAGACGTCCATGGTATGCATGCCGCTGAGGCTATTCTTACAGCAAGAGGCGGTATGACAAGCCATGCCGCGCTTGTCGCGCGAGGATGGGGCAAATGCTGCATCGTAGGATGCTCTGACCTGACCATAGACCTCAAGGCAAAGAAGATAAACGTAAAAGGAAAAGTCCTGAAGCAAGGTGACTGGATCACGTTGAACGGTTCAAAAGGAACTTTCTATGAAGGTATGCTGAAACTCAACCCCGCAAACCCGGAGCACAACAAGTGGTACAAAGAGTTAATGACATGGGCTGACAAGTCAAGGAAGCTCAAAGTTAGGACAAACGCCGAATCTACTGAAGATTGCAGGATTGCTCTCAAGTTCGGTGCCGAGGGTATAGGTCTCTGCAGGACAGAGCACATGTTCTTCGGTCCTGACAGGATCAAGGCTGTGAGACAGATGATCCTCTCAGAGACCCTTGAAGGAAGGGAGAAGGCTCTTGCAAAACTGCTTCCCTATCAGAAGAAGGACTTCCTGGGTGTCTTCAGGGCGATGAACGGTCTGCCGGTAACCATTCGGCTACTTGATCCCCCTCTCCACGAGTTTCTCCCTCACACAGATAAGGACCTGATGGACCTTGCCAAAAGCATGAGAGTACCTTTACCCCGTCTGAAGGCAAAGAACGAGTCTCTCCATGAGTTCAACCCGATGCTGGGTCACAGGGGTTGCCGTCTGGGTGTAACCTACCCTGAGATATACGCAATGCAGGCAAGGGCGATCATGGAGGCCGCCTGTGAGCTAAAGAAGAAGAAAGTTAAAGTAATTCCCGAGATCATGATTCCACTTGTAGGACATGTGAAAGAGCTTGAGGCGATGAGAAAGGTCGTCATTGATGTAGTAAACGAGGTACAGAAGAAGGCAAAGATAAAGGTCCCCTATAGTATCGGGACAATGATAGAACTGCCGCGTGCGTGCTCCACTGCGGATGAGATAGCTGGAGCTGCCGACTTCTTCTCATTCGGCACCAATGACCTCACACAGACCGTGTACGGTCTTTCTCGTGACGACTCCGGAAGGTTCCTTCCCTTTTATGTAGAAGCAGGCATCCTTGAGGAAGATCCATTCGTCTCCATTGACATCAGTGGTGTAGGCTCCTTTATTGAGATAGCGGTCAAGAAAGGCAGGAAGGTCAAGAAGAACCTAAAGCTCGGCATCTGCGGTGAACACGGCGGTGAGCCCAAGTCTGTTGAGTTCTGCCACAGGATAGGTCTTGATTATGTAAGCTGCTCCCCATTCAGGGTGCCTATAGCAAGATTCGCTGCGGCTCAGGCAAACCTTAAGGAAAAACTGGCAAAGAAGAAATAAATAATAACAACAGGGTTCGAGGATTCAAGGGTTCAGGGGTTCAAGTAATGGGGGGATAAATACATAGTATATATCCCCCCATTTTCATTACTGCTGCTGTATTTGCACCATCTGATGTTTTGAGCTATCAGCCATAAGCTATCAGCTATTTGCTAAATCGCTTTGCCCTTTTGTTACTCTGTATCTTTGTCCCTTTTATATTTTGCAGTTCACTCGAACCCTTGAACCCTGGACCCCTTTTCGCCTCAGCGAATCCCGACCTGTCGGGAGAACCCTTTTATTATTATTTACAACACATACTTCATAAGCAGAAAACCAAGAACGAGCAGAACGGTAAACAGGATAGCCAGCAGGTTAAAGTACTTATCAATAAACTCCTTTATAGGTTCTCCAAACTTCCAGATGAGGCCCGCTACAAGAAAAAAACGGGCGCTCCTTCCAATAACAGAAGCGATTATAAACAACAGGAAGTCAAAATTAAATACGCCTGAGGCGATAGTAAACACCTTGTATGGAATTGGGGTTATCGCCGCGATAAGTATCCCAAGGAAACCATGCTGGTCATACTTTAATTTAATCGCATCCATAATTTCCTGCCCATGATAAAATTCAACGATAGGTCTTCCGACCGCTTCGTAACCGTAATGACCGATACCATATCCCAGGATACCACCTAGAACAGAGCCGATTGTACATATTGCGGCATACCTGAAAGATCTCCCGGGAATAGCGATAGCAAGGGCTATCAGAAGCACATCAGGGGGAACAGGGAAGAAAGAAGACTCTGAAAAGGCAAGAAGAAAGAGCGCAGGCACGGCATAAGGAGTCTTAGCCCAGTGCAGCACCCAGTCATATAGTTTTCTAAGAAATCGCATATATTTGTACCCTGGTTTAATAGAAGGTTCGCCAGATTCTGTCATTCCCCGATGAATCGGGATCTCCGCTCTGCTACGACAGGCGGAACAAGTGTAAGAGGCTCACACAGCTATATCAAAATTGCAAAAAAAGGGCGGGGTTAACTTGCCTCCTTACATGTCCGGGTTTTATCCCGGACATTTTAAGGGGGGGGGTGATAACCGCCGCCGCTGCAAAATATCAATACAGATTACTTAGAAATAAAATTGGTATAAATTTCTCTTGTGAACCGGGGTTCCTTTCTTAAATAATACGAGAGTAAGAAGGTAATTATTACCTAAGAGATACTTCATTATATCAATTCAACGGGGTTCTGTCCAGCAAAATCTTCAGGATGGGTAAAATAATCTCTACATTACTTATTTATCCTTATTAGTCATATAGTTATCCATATAACTCAAGGCATTACTTTAATATATTAAGCTTAATCGCTTCTAACACCTCATTAATTGTCACTGAGGCGATTTCCCTGGCCCTTTTTGAGCCTGTTCCAATGATATCTTTAAGGGTATCAGGCCTCTTCAGGAGGCTGTCACGTCTCTCCCACAGCGGCTCCAGAACCTTGAATATGTTCCTTATGAGTACCTTCTTGCAGTCAAGGCACCCTATGCCCGCTGTGCGGCAACCCCCGGCCATCTCATCCTGCTCCTCCTTTGTCGAGAAGATCCTGTGGAGTTGAAATACCGGTGAGAGTTCAGGGTCACCGGGGTCAGTACGCTTTATCCTCTGGGTATCTGTTGTCATTGTCTTTATCTTCTTCTCAACCTCTCCGGGCTCATCCGAAAGGTAAATACAGTTATCATATGTCTTGCTCATCTTCCTGCCGTCAAGACCCGGCACCTTTGGAAATTCAGTCAGCAGACCCTCAGGCTCGGGAAATACCTCACTGTAAAAATTGTTAAACCTCCTGCAGATCTCCCTTGTAATCTCAAGATGAGACATCTGGTCAATCCCAACTGGGACATAGTTTGCCTTGTACATAAGTATATCAGCGGACTGGAGCAGAGGGTAACCGAGAAAACCATAAGTATTAAGGTCTTTATCCTTTACTTCAATCTGCTTATCCTTATAAGACGGTACTCTTTCAAGCCATCCCAGAGGAGTGATCATGGAGAGCATGAGATGCAATTCCGCATGTTCAGGCACATGCGACTGGATGAATATGGTGGACTTCTCAGGATCAAGCCCGGCAGCCAGCCAGTTGACAAGAAGATCAATAACATAATCATTTATCCCGGACGTATCGGCATACTGAGATGTCAGGGAGTGCCAATCGGCGACAAAATAAAAGCATTCATACTGGTCCTGAAGCTTTACCCAATTATGCAGTGCGCCCACCAGGTTGCCGATATGCATCTTCCCACTCGGCTGCATTCCGCTAAGTACCCTCTTCTTCACAGACATAGATTAACCTTTCTAACTAAGTATGGATAAAAACAGGTTCACAATAGGCGTGACAAATTTCCACGCGATACCGGTTACGATAAGGATAATGAGTATTATAAACCCAAAGGGCTCAATCCTGCTGTATGCCATCGCCTGTTTGCGCGGAAGAAGTCCTACAAGAACCCTCCCTCCGTCAAGAGGCGGTATAGGTATCATATTGAATACCGCCAGGATTACATTAAATATTACACTCGCTTGAAAAATCGCATAAAGAGGTGCAAAGATAACAGACCCTGAGCCCCCGAACAATACATACAGGGGTATTATTATGAGCTTTATGATAACGACGCTCACAATCGCCAGGAGGATATTTGAGACCGGGCCAGCCGCGGCAGAGATAGCCATATCTCTTCTGGGGTCCCTGAAATTTGCCGGGTTTATGGGGACAGGCTTTGCATATCCGAACATGACCTGACCGCCTGACATTATCAGGAGCATAATAGGCATCAACACCGTTCCTACAGGGTCTATATGCGCAATGGGGTTGAGAGTGAGCCTGCCCATAAACTTTGCTGTCGGGTCTCCCAGTCTGTTCGCTACATACCCGTGAGATACCTCATGGAAAGTTATGGCAAAAAGTATAGCCGGTGCCGAGACGATTATCTGTTTTATT
>JBCKZY010000059.1:0-10394 GCA_038918635.1 Thermodesulfovibrionia bacterium
TCTTTTTTCATCTACAGGGCTGAATCCAAAAATTTATGCTTCCACCGGACTGATAACGTCTTTCAGCCTTGATCACCTGGAGGCGGCTTTCGCCCATGAAATAGGTCATATTCAGAGGAGCAGGAAGCCGGTGCTTCTTTTTGCCTATCTCCTCAGGATGCTTATGTTTTATAACCCTATAGCCATGATTGAGTTCAGGAAGCTGGCACAGGAAGAGGAAAAAGTATGCGACGATATCGCAATCGCTCTGACCGGCAAGCCTGTAGCACTTGCTGAAGCTATCGATATGCTCCGTCCTGAGACAGGAGGCTACAAAACTTCTTCAGACTCAAAAGGGGTTGAAGGGATTGTAGTGGCTATTGAAGACCACAGCCACGATGCCCTGCTGAAAAGCAGGGGTTTCAGGATAAGACATATCCATCATGATAATCCTGATTGGGGGATACCATATTTCGTGGCCCTGGCTCTTATTATCTGTTTAAATTATTTTGTTGTGTGAGTGGAAATGAAGAAAGAAAGTTTAGGTAGAACGGTGCGAGGTCTTTTCTGGATTATAGTCATGGCTGCGGTAGTTGTTGCTCTCCTGGCCCTGGTAAACCGGTTACCCTCTATTTTAAATGAGGACTCTGTGCGGAGGTACGACAGTATCGGGGAGGCCACACAATCCCTGGGGTTTGACAGTAAGGCCCTTGTCCCTACGTATTTTCCAGAAGGCATCTTATGGCCGCCTTCCCTGATTCTTGCGCAGAGTAAACCCTACAAGGCGGTTGTAATTGAGTTCAGGGAAGCAGAAACTGTAAAGACAGCATTGATTGTAATATTGTCATCCTTAAAGGGCAGTAATGTACAGCTCCAAAGGATCACGATGACTGAACTGAAGGAGAAGGCAGAATACATGCTGAAAGGAAAAGCCGCGTTCCTTGAGGTCGGTACATGCGAGAAAATGGAAACCTGCAGCAGGATGTCCTGGCATGAGAATGGTCTTAACTTCACTGTCCTTCTTATGTCCTCACCCTTTGAATTGATCAAAGTAGCGGAAAGCATGGTCCACTAGTAACTGCCCTCACACCTGCATAACTCCCTGTTATCATGTAAAAACACTAATAATATCTGTGGTATCATGAGGTATGCGGGCTAAGCGCCTGCCTGTTTTTTCCACAAATTCAGCAAATATTACCACTAAAATACGAACAAATACCTGCAAAACTAAGAAGTTTTACCTATTCCAGCGGCCTTTTTATTTTGATATCCTATAATTAACAAAAACAAAACTAAAAGGAGGGTTAAAAGATGGTTATTGAAAATCGACAGGCTGGAGGAGACAGAAATTTGAAACTGTTTGGACGTACAGCGCTTTTCACACTTTTCCTTGTAGGTCTTACGATGTCGGTAGTATTTCCTTATGGCATAGGTTTTGCGGCCTTTCTGGGGGCCATTGCCCTGGTGGGAGCCGTCTGTGGTGTGGGTATAATCTGTTATGGACTCCTTAAGGACATCCTCGGCAGGACCGCTACCTTCGGTTACACGCCTAACCTGTCATACATGGCCGGCAAGAAGACCAGGAAGAAAAAGGAAGAAGCATCCACTGATGAACATAAGAAGGAGAACTGATAGGGGCTTTATTGTCCATGGGCAGTCATAATTGCCCATGGAGGTATAGGTCATTCAGTAAGAGGTGTTGAGATGGTTACATATAAAGGCGGAATATACGTAGAGAAGGGATTGTACTGGGATCCCATGGATGGGGAGCGGGTCAATATGCAATCCGGCGGCATGCTCCCCGGTGATGTCAGCAAGGTTTACCTGAGAATTTCGCCGGTAGGCCTTCTACTGATCGCGCCTCTTTTTGGCATGATGTATGTGATCTTCCTGCCGCTCTTCGGGATAGGTGTCTTCATCGTGTCATGGCTGGTCATTATCATCAACTCCCTTTCAAAACTTGCTATGAACGGCATTCAGGTCTGTAACAGGGTAGTTGGCAGGGGCGTATCTTTTAACTGGAACCCCTCCAAGGCGCATTTATCCGGTAAAAAGAGAGGAAGAGACGGCACAAAGAGAGTCAGAGAGAAGAATTGACCTGCTCGTTCTCGGATAAGAGCAGAATAATAATAAATTCAGGCACTAATTAAATAGTGCTGTAGAGGAAACAGGAGGTTCCGATATGCATACACTTTTTGATTTTATCAGCAGTGTCAATGCGGTACAGTATGGACTGTCGCTTCTATTCATCCTTGGGTACATCATATTCAACGAGATATTGAAGCCTCGGCCCTTTGAGGGGTTGGTGGAGTCAGTCGTTGAGGATGTCAGGTTCATCAGGACCGGGGGCAAGATGAGGCCTCTGATGAAGAAAGTGGCAGTGGCGCCTGTATACTTAGCTGTTTATTTAGCATCATTGCCTCTCCTCTTTCTTCAGGGTCTGGCAGTTCTGTCGGGCAGGGGAATAGCGTCTTTGACTTCAGCGGGGTGGAGCCCTGTACGTGCCTACTTCACCGGCAGGAAGAAGGTGAAGAAGGGCAAACAGCGTAATTCCAAATGATAACCAGGAAAGAGGAGGCAATATAGTATGAGAATACCCATTATGAAGATGCTGCGTCTTCCGGTCTTTTCGGTCTTTGCTTTCCTGTTCCTTCTTGCTGTCATGGCCGGGTTGGCAGGCAGTGAGGGAGTGGAGATTCCCGACACCATCATTATCAAATATATTCAGAAGGATTACAGCCCGGTTACTTTTGACCACTCAATGCATGCGGACATGGCAGACAGTTGCGGAGAATGTCACCACATTCATGATCAGGAAATAAACTCAACTTGCAGTAATTGTCACCTGCTTAATTCCGACACATTCAAGGCATCGGCAAATCACGGGTTTCCTCCCTGCAGTGAATGCCATATGAACTACTCTCTGGAGGAGCCCGGGATGCCTGGCCTGAAGGTAGCTCTTCACAGGAAGTGCTTCGGATGCCACGTTGGCATGGGTGAACTTGGCTCTTCTCCTGAGGGCTGTGTAGAGATGTGCCATACAAGATAATCAGCATGAAGCATTTATAGTCTGAAAGTATTCAATACATATCCCGAAGGAGGTCTTATATATGTTCAGGGTGAAAAAGGGGTTGGATAAAGAAGACCATAAGCAGGACGCCGGAAAGAAACCGAACGCCTCTTCGACCGGTCTTTCCAGGCGGAAATTCCTTTCATTATCAATGCTGGCAGGGTGTGCCGCTATCGGTCTTCCTGCAAATACCCATGCAGCACCTGAATTCAAGGGCTGGCCCGGGAGTTACGGCATGCTGACGGACCTCACCGCGTGCGTAGGATGCAGAAGCTGCGAAAAAGCCTGTAATATGGCGAATAATATGCCATCACCTGAGAGGTCCTTTGATGATGGATCGGTCTTCAATGAGAACCGCTGGCCCTCGGCAAAGGCACTTACTGTTGTTAACCGATATAATAATCCCGGCGAATCATCAAGTCCGGTGTACCGGAAGATTCAGTGCAACCATTGCCTGGAACCCGCTTGCGCCACAGCCTGCCCCATACACGCATACACCAAGACCGCGGAAGGAGCTGTCACATATAACCCTGACTTATGCTTTGGGTGCAGGTACTGCGTCATAGCATGTCCGTTTCACATGCCGGCCTATGATTATGAGAGCGCATTCGAGCCCAAAATCATAAAATGTTTCTTCTGTTACGAAAGGATAAAGGAAGGAAAACTCACCGCCTGTGCCGACGCGTGTCCGGCAGGCGCGCTTACATTCGGCAGGAGAAAGGACATCCTGAAACTCGCACGGAAAAGGATCAATGATAAACCTCTAAAGTACATTGATCATATTTACGGTGAGAACGAGGTCGGGGGTACTTCATGGCTCTATCTTTCAAGTGTGCCGTTTGAACAGCTCGGTTTCCCAACCAACCTTCCGTCCAAGCCTCTTATAGAGCTTTCCAGAGGATATCTCTCCTCAGTTCCTGTGATCTTCACAACCTTCCCGGCGATATTTGGAATGGTGTACGCTTTGACCAAGCACCGCGATAAGGAGGAGAAAGAGGGGCTTAACCAGCAGAAGGAGGTGGATAATGAGTAACGACGTACATTCTACGGCGCAATCTTCCACATCTATGGAAGGATTCAGAACATGGTTCATGGACAAACTCTTCATGGGGATGAGTGTATCAGAGTACTCAAGATCGCTTGTGACCCCTTTAAATATTCTCGCTGTTATGATACTTGCGGTGTCGGCGCCTGTATTTATGATGAGATACGTCAATGGACTCAGCACTGTGATACACGCGACCAACGAATACCCCTGGGGACTCCTGCTGAGCTGGGGAATTTTTGCCGGGGAGCCGCTCTTTGCATCAGGTTTTGTGGTGGCGGCGGCGTACTACATATTTGGGATCAAGTCCTACCGCCCACTTGTGCGACTTGCTGTGCTGGGCGGGATGCTGGGGTACGCCTTTGCGGGCGCGTATCTGTTTATAGACCTTGGCCGGCCGTGGCGCATATATTTCCCCATGGTCATAAACATCGGGCCGTCATCTATTCTCTTTATTGTGGCATGGCATGTGGTGATGTATCTTAACGTACAGCTAATGGAATTTTCGCCGGTCATTCTTGAATGGCTGGGGTCGAAGCGGCTGCATAAATGGGCTGTTTCTGTTACCGTGGCGCTAATCATAGGCGGTGTTATCCTTTCTACTGTTCACCAGTCGGCCCTCGGGGCTATGTATCTCCTGACGCCGGGCAAGCTCCATCCATTGTGGTACTCATCTCACCTGCCTATCCTTTTCTTCAGTTCCGCAATCTATGCGGCTATGTCATTCGCTTTACTTCTTGCCTTTGTAGCTGTCAGATACTTTAAGGATAAATGTGGTGATGAGTTTATCAGCAGCACCCCATTTCTGACACTGAGTTTAGGCAAGGGGGCGGCGCTGTCAATGTACGTCTATTTTGCCCTCAAGCTCCTGGCCCTGGCACAGGACGCCCGATGGGGACTGCTCTTCACTCCCTATGGATACTGGTACCTCGTTGAGCTTCTTGGTTTCGTGGTTATTCCTATGATATTATTTACCATAGGAGTAAGGTCAAAAAATATCAGCACGATCAGGTTTTCCGCGCTGTTTGCGGTGGCCGGAATCCTGTTAAACAGGGTAAACGTAAACCTGATCGCATTCAACTGGAACATGCCCGACCACTTACATCACATAATCCCGCCGTGGACTGAGACGGTTATGATTATGGCTATGATCACGCTTCACATTCTTGTCTTCAGGTGGATACTTAACAGGTTCCCGGTTATGCGCGAGCTTCCTGAGTATAAGGGTGCTCACTAATTATGGAAAGACTGATTACCGAAAGAGGCGGCTTGAGAGCTTTGGTGTGGATGATATGGGTCGTCTTCATCTTTTGTCTCCTGTTTTCTCCACGGCCATCAGGTTCGCAGACTGCGGATGCTTTTGAAGATAACGAGTACTGCCTTGAATGCCATGGGAAGAAGGGACTGGAAAAAATCTTTTCTGATGGTGACTCCATCTCAGCATATGTGAATCCTATGGCTTATAACAGGTCAGTCCACGGTTCATTCCGGTGTACTGAGTGCCACAAAGAGTTTGCAGACCGGCGCCATCCGGACAGGGTTTTCAGCAGCAGTTTCCAGTACCGGATAAAAGCTTCCATGTTATGCCGCGACTGTCATTCTGAAGAGAGCCTGAAGTCCCGGGTAATTCACGATGATCTGTTTAAGAAAGAATCGGCCGGGGAGGCTGTTATATGCACCAATTGCCACATCGCCCATGCCACTGTCCAGATTGCCTCTGGTAATGTGTCAACGTCAGAGGAGAAGTACTGCCTGGGTTGTCACTCTCATGACAACCAGATGGTATTTAAAAACGGGGAGTTCATCTCTCTTCTGGTTAATGCCGCTGAAATCCGGGAGTCCGCTCACAGGAATGTCGGCTGTTCGGACTGCCACTTTGGTTACTCTTCCGAGGACCACCCCCGCAGGAGGTTCGGATCAGAACGTGCGTACCGCCTGTCTTCATCGGAGATCTGCAGGCGGTGCCATTTCAACAAGTATGCCAAGGTTTCAGAAAGTATTCACTACTCCCTGATAAACGTAGGGAGGCTGGATGCCCCGACATGCATCGATTGCCACGGGGGACACCCGGTTTCATCTCCCGGCAGGGACAGACTTTCGGTTGTGAACAAATGCAAAACCTGCCATGATGATATCTTCAATACGTATTCGTTGAGTGTCCACGGCGATGCTCTGATAAACATGAACAACAAAGACGTCCCGACCTGCATTGACTGCCATTCGTCGCACAGTATGAAGGACCCCTACCTGTCGGAATTCCACAATTACATTCCCGATATGTGCAGTAACTGTCATTCAAATGAAATAATCATGGGCAAGTACGGGCTTTCCACTGAGGTGGTGAAGTCCTATCTGTCTGATTTTCACGGCTTGACTCTCAGTCTTTACAAGGTAGAAGCTCAAAAGCGTAATTGGAGCGATAAGCCGATGGCTGTCTGCACGGACTGTCATGGCACGCACGATATAATCAGCATGTCAGGCGCTGACCTGCAGGTGATAAAAGACAACCTTCTTAAGCGGTGCCGGACATGTCACAGAGACGCTACAGAGAACTTCCCCGAGGCATGGCTATCTCACCACAAGCCAAGCCTCAGGTTCTCCACCTTTGTTTTTCTGGTTGATAAGTTCTACAGCATTATGCTGCCGCTAATGGTGGCCGGCATGCTGTTTCTTATCCTTCTGCAAATCTGGCGACACCTTGTAAACAGGTAAAGAGGAAATTTTATTATGTCAAGATTATTGTCGGGCAATGAGGAATATGTCAGGAGATTCAACCTCTACAGGATCATAGAGCATATCTTACTGATCATGCTCTTTGTCGTTCTGGCAACAACCGGCCTTGTTCAGAAGTTTCATGACCTTAGCCTCTCCCGATCAATCATCATAGGTCTGGGGGGCATAGACAGCGTCAGGCATATCCACCATATTGCAGGGGGTTTTTTTGTGGTGCTCACCGTGCAGCACATCCTCGTGGTTTTTACAGGCATAATTTTCTGCAAATGGCCGCCGTCAATGCTCGTAACGTATAAAGATGTCCTCGACGCACTGCATAATGTAAGATACTACATGGGACTGCTTGATAGTCCGGCGATGTGCGGCAGATACACTTACAAGGAGAAATTTGTCTATTGGCTCATCCTCCTGGTAGGTATCCAGATGATCTTCACGGGATTATTCCTCTGGTTCCCTGTTGGCATGACGAAATATATTTCAGGACAGATCATTCCTGTCTCAAAGATCATACACACTAACGATGCGATGCTGATTTTCCTGCTGATAGCTGTCTGGCATATCTACGATAACGTATTAAACCCCGAGGTGTTTCCCCTTAACAAAAGCATATTTACTGGGTATATAAAGAAAAGACGCATGGAGGAGGGATATCCTTTGGAACTGAAAGAACTCACGGGTGCCGGGAATGAGGAGGCGCCTGAACCTGGTCCTGATCCTGAAACCGGCAGATAGCTGCCGGTTTCGTATAAGCACCCAACCTCAATCGTGGCTCGCTATGGCACGTGCGTGAATAACCTTCTGAGAAAAGCGGTAACGGCTGAATCTGCGCAATAGCACTACACTTTGTTGACAGAGGCGGTCCTTTGTTGTATGGTTTGATTTATGCAGAAGAAGATAATTATTGCCATAACCATTCAGGTCATCGTAATAGCATCCACGCTTGGAATTATAAGCTATATCACCATTCATGAGAGTATTGACCGGCTGTTATCGAGCAGGCTCGCGCTTGCCAGGATCATCTCAAACGATGTCGAGGTCTTTATAAATAACAATCTGAACAGGCTCTACGACATATCCCTCTCGGGGAAGATAGATTTAAGAGACGGTGACCTTGAGACCGAGAAGAGGATGCTCGAAACCGCGTATAATTATTCGATTTTTACCGAGGGCGTATTCATCCTTGACAAACACGGCAATGAAATTCTGGCTTATCCGCCGCATGTTGAGTATTTTTCTAACCTTACACACATAGATATCGTTAATCAGGTCTTCCAGATGGGAAAGTCGGTTATCTCCAATGTCTATACTTTTGAACGTACTAAACAAAAAGTGATATTTATGTTAGTGCCCCTATGGGACAGCGAGGGCAATGTTGACGGTATTGTCGGAGGGATACTGAGCCCAACAAGCCATTCCATTAATCAGCTCCTTCATAATATACAAGTCGGTAAAAACAGTTTCATAGATATAATTGACTCGAATGAAGTTATAATTGCTTCGGATAATCCATTGCGCGTGCTTCATCAGCATGATCGCAATCTTGAACTGGGCAGAATGATACTGGATATGGAATCAGGAATAGTGGAATGTAAGAAGGGTTGTTATCCCAATGATAAATCCCCTAAAGGAACGGATGAACTCCTTGCGTTTGTCCCTTTAACCGTGGCTCCGTGGGGCGTTATAATCGGGCAGCCTGATAAAGATATATTTACCCCGGTAATCAGCCTAAGGGATAAATTTATTCTGCTCGTGCTTATTTTTGTCGGCACATCAGTTGTTTTTTCATTCGGGATGACAAAAAATATAGTCATTCCGCTTAGACAGTTGATAACATCAACGAACAATATTGCATCCGGCGACCTTTCAACTCCGGTAGTGAATCTGGGGAGTCATGAAATATTGACGCTCAGCAAAAGCTTTGATACCATGAGACTTAAGCTTGCAGAGTCGATTGAAAGAGTTAAAATGCATAACATTGAACTGGAAAACCGCGTAATAGAAAGGACAAGGGAAATAATTGAAAGCAGAGAGAAGATCGCGCAGCTCCTGAAAAAGGTCATATCATCACAGGAAGAGGAAAGGAGAAGGATCGCAAGGGAACTGCATGACACGATACTTCAGGACATGTCGGCATCTTTAATCAAGATGGACACCATCAGGTTGATCAATGAACCTCATAAGTCTGATGCAATGGATGACATTCGTGATATAACAGTGAAAACAATTGACAGCATCGATTCGGTTATCAAAGATCTCAGGCCTTCAATCCTTGACGATCTTGGTCTGGAGGCCGCGATCTACTGGATACTTAACAAACAACTTGCAGGCAAGGGGATTAATTATTTTCTGGATATTGATTATCCCATTGAGAAAATATTTTCTCCTGAGGTGGAGATAAGTATTTTCAGGATACTGCAGGAATCAATTGTTAATGTCGCACGTCATTCAAATGCAGAAAATGTTTTTGTTCATGTTCAGTGCGTTACTGATCAGATATCAATCTGCATTGAGGATGATGGCGATGGTTTCAATATGCAGGATTTAAATAAGCATCCTGTTGTTGATGGCAGAGGACTGGGAATTCTTGGAATGGAGGAAAGAGCTTTGCTGATTGACGGGAAATTTAAAGTTAAATCGGGGCCCGGAGAGGGAACAGATGTTTGTATGCTGATCCCGCTTAAAGGCAAGGACAATCATGTCTAAAATTAGCGTGTTGATAGCAGATGACCACGCACTGGTTAGAGAAGGGATAGCCGCGCTTCTCAGGCTCTATGATGACATCGAGATAGTCGGCGAGGCGTCTGACGGCATTGAAGCTATCAAGCGTGTCAGCGAAGTCATGCCGGACGTTGTCCTGATGGATATCGGTATGCCTAAACTCGGCGGTCTTGAAGCGACTGTAGAGATAAAGAAGACCTGCCCGGACGTTAAAATAATAGTGCTTACCCAGTATAATGACAGGGAATACGTATCAAGGTTTTTGAAGGCGGGTATATCCGGCTATCTGCTCAAGAAGGCGGTAGGCAGTGAACTGATAAATGCAATTCGCGCTGTTAACAGAGGAGAATTCTATCTTTTTTCTTCGATAGCGTCTGAAGTAGTTGACGGTTATCTTGGCAGGGATGTTAAAACCGCAGCAGAAGATTCTCCTTACGATAAGCTGACCAACAGAGAGAAGCAGGTGCTTAAACTGTTAGCAGAGGGACTGAGCCATAAGGAGATCGCAAGTGACCTAAACATCAGCATCAAGACTGTTATTACTCACCGGACAAACATTTCACAGAAACTGAATATCCGTTCCCGTACCGCGCTTGTCAAGTATGCAATATTAAAAGGGATAATTAAGCTTGAGACATAACTTCAGATAGCTGCTCATAGCCTTTATAAAACGTGTTACTTCTTTTTTTTGACTTCTACGTTTTGCTAATTGAGGATCCGAGGAGTCCAGGGGCCAAGGGTTTAAGTGAAAAACATTGATAACTGAGTTAGTACATCCTCTTCAAAAAATATATTCTTGATCTTCTATATCTTTATTTGTTCGCTTGAATCCCTGACCCCTTTACCCCT
>JBCKZY010000060.1:0-10038 GCA_038918635.1 Thermodesulfovibrionia bacterium
AATTGTTAAAATCAAGCAAATAAACCTGGTTTGAACCATAACCACTGGAAGATCACTGGTATTTAGCCTGAAATAAAAACCACGTATTAAAAATACATCAAGAAAGCGCGTATTGTCAAACTTAATGAAAGATAATCCATGAAGTTGCTCTTCAGGTTAGATGGTTGATAAAAGATAAATTATGCCTCTCTTCTTCCTCTGTTGACTTCCTGCGATAGATAAAATATTTCAGCATGGTATGAATTATTAAATTACTCCTATGGCTATCATAATAGCCTTTTCTATTTCCTTCATTTTTGCGTTATTTATCTTGCCTGCAAAAGGGCCTCTTATAAGTAATGCTTTGTCTATGGTTGTTACCTGCTCACATTTAGCCATAGATGCCTTTGATAAACCACCTTCTCCTTCCGAAAGTAAAACATGAGTAGGAGCAGACCGTAAGTTTGTAGATAAAGGAACAACATTTATGTCATTGGCAAATTCGTTTCTAATATCTAATGAAACTACCACTGCAGGACGATTTTTAATATCCTTTGGCTTTGAAGGCAGGTTAACTAAATATATCTCTCCTCGTTTTGGATATTCAATCATTCCATGTCCTCTTTGCGCTTTCTTCTGCTACCTTTGCCCACTCTCTGTCTTCCTTCTTTTCCTTTTCTGTAAGAGACAGGTAATAAGTTTTAATCTCTTTTTCTATTGCTCTTTTTTTAGACTTCAATAACCCCTCTCGAAGCATTTCTTCCATCACCTGACTTCTCGGAGATTTCTTCTTCTTTGCGATTTTGTCTATCTCACTGGCAACGTCACCGCTGATTGTTACTGTGATTTTTGTTTTAAGAGTGTTCGTTGATGACATATTAATTAGCCTCCTTTCTATCTTATATATTGTAAGATAGATTGCAGCTTAATTGCAATTACTTTTTTTGCAAACATATGAATATATAAGATTTCTCAGGGGAGAAACCCCGAATGATCGGGATTGGAGTCTTATCCCGTATTGCGAATCAATTTTCAGGAAGCACTGAGACTGCTTCTCCCTATCCCTTTTACCCAGCCGCTTTAGAGCTTCCCGATACACCGGGAAAATCATTAACATAATGAGAAGACGAGTGCCTCATGCTAATAAATAGAGAAACCCTTGATTTATATATTAATATATGATATGTTCATAATGTGAACGATAACCGCTCAACAGAATCCGCGCATCTCAAATCAAAGATTCTCAATGAGCTCTCCAGCAATGACTCCATGACACAGAGGGAGATGAGCAAGAGCCTCGGAGTAGCCCTCGGTCTTGTGAACTCGTATATTAAAAACCTTATAGCAAAGGGCTTTGTGACTGTTAAGTCCATACCGCGTAAAAGGTATTTATACTTTCTTACTCCAGAGGGTTTTGCCGAAAAGACCCGTCTCACCTATCACCTCCTTCAGGACTATACAAGAATTTACCGCGAGGCAAGGAGCAACCTGAAGAGCCTGTTTCATCAACTCCGTGCTGATGGGGTAAAGAGGGTCGTATTTGCAGGCGCGGATGAGGTGGCTGAACTTGCATATATCACCCTTCAGGAGACGGACCTTGAGCTTTCAGGTGTTGCTGATGCAAATGCTTCAGGAAAAAAATTTTTTGGGAGAGATATTAAGCCGATCATGGCAATAAAAGATATGAGCTATGACTGTATCGTTGTAACGTCTTATTTGAAAAGTGATGAAATTTATCAGGAACTCCTCCGGAATGGTATTAGAGATAACGATATAAAGGTTATATTTCCAAAATGAACTGGTACGCGATTTATACAAAACCAAAAAAGGAAGAGATGGTCGCCGGGAGTCTCCGTCAGGCCGGGATGGAGGTCTATAACCCTAAACTGAAAGTGCGGAAGTATTTGAGGGGACAGTTCACAGATGTTGTGGAACCCCTTTTCCCCTGCTATATATTTGCAAGGTTTAATCCTGAAGCATCTCTATGGATGATCAGGTATACACGGGGAGTGAAGAAGGTGGTGAGCAGTACCGATACCCCCTGGCCGGTTGACGGTGATATGATCAAACTTATCCGTTCCAGGGAAGACAATGGAATTATAACTCTTAAATATGAGACATACAAGAAAGGCGACAGGGTTTCGATCGCAAACGGCCCGTTTGCCGGACTCACGGGTATATTCGAGAGACCCATGAAGGGCAACGAGCGGGTTGTTCTGCTCCTTAATGCTGTTACATATCAGGCAAGGGTTGTTGTTGAAAGGGCATCAGTGATGAAGGCAAGTTGATGCCCTGATTATTTATGGAGACAGGGTGTTTAATCGTATTTAATCCACAGGTCTTTCAGGACCTGAATGGCGGTAGCCCGTCCAAACGACTTACAGACTGCGTGGCAGTCTCTTTGCGGGAGGCAACGCATGAAAAAAAACCATGTTATATGGCATGAAACGCTTGTAAGCAGAGAGGAGAGGCACAGGCTGAACAAGCACAGAAGCGGGCTTCTGTGGTTCACCGGGCTTTCCGCGTCAGGAAAATCCACGATATCACACCACCTTGAGAAAGAACTCTTTGACCGTAATATCCGCGCGTATGTACTTGACGGTGACAACATAAGACATGGAATAAACTCAAATCTTGGCTTCAGCCGTGATGACAGAAAAGAGAACCTCCGGAGGATCGCGGAGCTGTCAAAACTAATGGTCGACGCCGGAATCGTCGTGCTTGCCGCCTTCATATCTCCTTACCGTGAAGACAGGGAATTCGTCCGAGAGAAGATAGGCAGGGAAAGCTTTTTTGAAATCTATGTGAAGTGCCCTGCTGAGGTTTGTGAAAAGAGAGACCCGAAAGGGCAGTACGTGAAGGCACGGAAGGGTATCATAAAAAACTACACCGGAATCTCCGCCCCATATGAAGAACCTGAGGATCCTGACCTGATCCTTAATACCGAGGTACTGAATGTGCAAAGCTCTGTAAAGAAAGTCCTTGAATTGCTTGACAGGAAAAAATTTATCCTCCTCGTATAGAGTTCTGATGCTGAAGGTTGAGCAACACTTACACACACTGATAAAGGTCGCCTTGGAAGCGGGCAGGTCTATCCTTGATATATACGCCTCGGACTTCAATGTCTCATACAAGGATGATCATTCTCCTTTAACGCTCGCTGACAGGCGCTCAAACGAGATCATCACATCCCGGTTGTCTGCTCCACCTTTTAACCAATTTCCCATCCTCTCTGAGGAAGGCAGGGATATCCCCTATAATGAGAGGAAGAGATGGGAGTACTTCTGGCTCGTTGACCCTCTTGACGGGACAAAGGAGTTTATCAGGAGAAACGGGGAGTTTACCGTAAATATCGCCCTGATCAAGAGGAACAGGCCTGTTGCAGGAGTAATATATATTCCGGTTAAGGATATCTTCTATTTTGCGGCGGAAGGTTCCGGAGCATACAGGTTGACAGATAGCGAAATATTGAATCACGAGTTGTCGTTAGAAGAATTGTTGAAAAAATCTGACCGGTTACCCCTCCCCAATACGCATTCGCCTGAAGCAGATCACAGGTCTCCGGTCAAAATTATCGCTAGCCGTTCCCATCTTTCACAGGAGACAGAGGATTTCATCCGTAAGACTAAAGACCGCCATGGAGAGGTGGAGATTATCTCATCCGGAAGTTCCCTTAAGTTCTGTCTTGTTGCGGAGGGCGCCGCCGATATTTATCCACGGTTCGGGCCCACAATGGAGTGGGATACCGCGGCAGGTCAGTGTATTGTCGAAGAAGCAGGAGGGAAAGTACTTCATTCAGAAACGAATACACCTCTCACATATAACAAGGAGGATCTCCTGAATCCCTGGTTTATTGTGATAAATACTCAACTCGCTCATGAGCATGGCCTTTCTGAGTTGTTAGGCAAACACAAACAATAGCCAGTCCCCTTAGTTATTTTCGAATTCAACCTGGAAAAATATGTACTATTATGACAAAAATCACACCGCTCTTAACGCAATATTCTTGACAGAAATAAGGCTAGTTTGTTAATGTTCATACTATGAACACTAACTTTTTCGTTCCAATGAGACGTTCTGTTACAGTCTTCAACAAAGGGGTACAGAATGAACAATCATACAATTACAGTCTATAACAAGGATACGAGATTGAATGCATCTGTACTTGAAGCATTCAGCAATGTATTCCGAAGTGCATGGTCTTTTCGCTGGCTGATTTGGACCAATATAAAAAGAGATTTGACAGCTCCTTATAAACAGTCATTCCTTGGCATTATATGGTCGATTATTGTACCTATTATTCCGATTACCGCGTATATTTTCCTGGGATTATTAGGAGTACTCTCTGTGAAGGGCGGCATGCCTTTTGCTCTTTACATTATGCTTGGAATGACAGTGTGGTTGATTTTTGCCGATGGTATAAGGTCTGTTATTAATAGATTAGAGGGTCAAAGGGGTGTTATAACAAAAATAAAAGTTCCCTTAATCGTTGTTATTTTATCCGGGTTCGGTCTAGTCTGTTCTGACACCCTTATTAGATTACTCTTTGTTGTAGCTACGTTTGTAGTATACAAAATTACTCCTTCGTGGACACTATTATTCTTACCATTCTTATTGTTGCCTTTGGTTTTATTAAGCTTTGGACTTGGTATCATTCTCTCTTTTTTAAATACAGTAATTAAGGATACAAAGAATATCGTGAATATGTTCCTGACATATGGAATGTTTGTTTCTTCGGTTATTTTCGCTATGCCTACCACAGGATTGCTGGGGAGAATCAACCTGATTAATATACCCAACCATTATATCGTAGCTATTCGCGACTTTATGGTATTTGGCCGGATCAATAACCTCGAACTCTACAGTATTGCTTCAATTGTGTCTTTAGCTATCTTTATTTTCTCTATAAAGGTCCTTTATTCCCTGGAGTATAAAGTTGTCGGACATTTATAATTCTAGTACTTAATAGTGATTATCTAATAAAAGAAAAAATATTATGCTTTTAGATTCTAATTATATTCTCGAAATCGAAGGAGTTTCTAAAAAGTTTTCCTATAGCATGAGAAGCGCCTTGAAGTATGGTTCTAAGGACCTTATTCGGAATGCATTTGGATTGTCTGTTAATTCAAAGGAATTAAGACCGGGGGAATTCTGGGCATTAAAAGATGTATCATTAGACCTTAAATCCGGTGAAAGTGTTGGATTGATTGGTCTGAACGGATCAGGCAAAAGCACTCTTCTGAAAATGATTAATGGTATTTATTTGCCGGATGAAGGTGAAATCAGATACTTGGGAAAAGTAGGAGCATTAATAGAACTCGGAGCTGGATTTCATCCAAGCCTGACAGGCAGGCAGAATATCTATTCCAAAGGCGCCTTAATGGGTCTCAGTAAAAATGAGATAGATGCAATACTTGATGATATCATTAATTTTGCTGACATCGGAAAGTTTATAGACTCACCCGTAAAAAACTATAGCTCCGGTATGCATGTGCGGCTAGGCTTTTCTGTTGCTGTAAATATCAGACCAGATATCCTGCTTGTTGACGAAGTACTGGCTGTCGGAGATTTCAAATTTCAGCAGAAGTGCCTTGAAAAAATCAATGAGCTTAAATCAAAAATGTCTGTTATGTTTGTCTCTCATAGTATGAACAACATCATTTTATTCTGTGATAAAGCTATCGTCCTCAATAAAGGAAAAGTCACCTATCAAGGTTCTCCGAAAGATGCGGTAGAATTTTATCTTGAAGAGATTGAGGCCAAGGCAAAGAAACAGCAGATCCAGAAAAGAGAAGTGAAGCAGGAGAAAAGAGTGAAAGCATCTTTTTGTGGTGAGATTTTTCATAATGAAAAGAAGATCAGCGATGTACTGCATAAATGGGTCGATAAGAATGGCAATGAGGTTGCTTCGATCAAGACCGGGCAATATTTAGCACTTGAGATTTCATTTAAATTGTTATTTAAACCCATTAATCTCATTATTGGCATACCTGTCTGGACAATAAATGGGGACTACGTCACCGGAATATCCACTGACATGACCAACCAGGATATTCGTATCGGAAAGGATGGATCTGTTCACGTTAAGTTAATCTTCAATAAACATATTTTTAATCCCGGCAAATATATTGCGGTTACCTCTATCCATGACCGCAATGAATTTGTTTATCGAAATATATGTAATGAGTTTGAGATAATCCCAACCCAAAGGCACTATGGATTTGTCACAGCAGATCATCAGTGGGAGTTTAAATAATGGATTCTTTGAATCGTCGTCTTTTTAATTATAGAAAATCCTTATTGCCAAATAATTATTTATCCGAGTTAGAATCAGGTGTAAAAAATATTGAAATGGCAAAAAAGAAAACTGGATTCTCTATTGGCTACCCCGGCTGGAATTTACTATATTATACCCTCCTCTGCTCAATGGACAGATCAAATGAAAATATAATAATCGAGACAG
Source organism: Thermodesulfovibrionia bacterium (assembly GCA_038918635.1). Classification (GTDB taxonomy): domain Bacteria; phylum Nitrospirota; class Thermodesulfovibrionia; order UBA6902; family UBA6902; genus CAXMSH01. Next base: position 6,443 of record JBCKZY010000060.1, read on the forward strand.
GTTCGAACTGGGGGTGTTCAACAATTGTATTGGCACAGGCGTTGAAAGACAGCGGGCTGAAAGGCCATGTATACACAGTCGATATTGACCCGAAAAGTATTAAAAAAGCTAAATTTAACATCAAGAAGGCAAAACTGACGAATTATGTAACAATAGCATGTGATGATAGCATTATGTTTTTAAAGAAGCTTATAAAAGAAGTAGGGAGAATTACATTTGCCTTTTTGGATGGATGTCATCTTGAAAGCCATGTAATCAGGGAATTCAGCATTATCCATCCAAAACTCACCAACCGGGGCATAGTTTTTTTTGATAACATATCTTATGTCAAATCTCCTGGTCGGGGGCGTAGAGTATACGGTGCCCTCGAAAAAATAATGGATAAATTTGGCGGCAATATAATAAAATTCGAGAACGTTTCCTGGTCGACCCCTGGACAAGCCATTTGGCAAAAAAATGGATTTGCAAAAGATTGGAAGTGATACTATGAGCATTGAAAAAAATATAAGCTTAAAACAAACAACTGATAAAATAAACAATGCCTTTGATATATCACGTCTTCCCTTTAGACGCAACCTTACTCACGAAGAAATTCACAAACTAACATCTGCATCTTCACTTGCATTTAATTCCGACATTAATCATCAAATAATCGAGAAGATCATGCACTACTGTTATTATGTGGAGAGAAAGATTACCGGTCGTGCTGCTGGTAATATCGAGGATCTCATTATCCGTTATCTGATGCGATATTATGCCAGCCTTTTATCTACAGGTTTTGAAGAAAATGAATTTCATTTGGAGATCGGCGTTTTATTCGGAGCGGCAACAATATTTTCATATCATGCGGTACAGTTAGCTGAAAAAGATATCATTACAACGGTTATAGACCCCTTTGAAGGATATTATGGTGAGGAACTCGATCCAACTTCAGGACTAAAAGTTAACGATAAAACTTTTCTTGCAAACCTCGATAGTTTTCACATACCCAAAGCAAAAATCGAGATTCTTAAGGGTTATTCATCAGACAGCAATATAATAAATGCCTGCAGGAATAGAAAAGTCCTGTCTCTCCTAATCGATGGTGATCATTCGTACAACGGAGTGAAAAACGATTGGATTAATTATAGTCCTTTGGTTGTGCCGGGAGGGTACGTCCTAATAGATGATTACAATAATAGCGCCTGGCCAGAAATAAATGAATACGTGAATAATGAGTTACTTTCCAATTTGCGGGGTAAATGGGAGGTTGTTCTTGTCTTCGGAAATTCACTCCTTCTAAGACGTACTGCCGCACAGGAAGATAAAGATGTGACTGATGCTCAACGCCTCTTTCAAGAATTGAGTGAAAATGAAAAACGATATTCTGAAGTCAATGCTTTAATTGAGAAACTTACGAAAGAGAAGGCTGAAGCCCTGACTCAGGTTGAGCTTACGGTTGAAAAACATAATAATCTCAAAACAATTATTGGTGCAATCGAAAAAGGGCACAAAACTGAGATTGAAACCCTGCTTGCCAGTTATAAAGGCTCAAAAGAGACAGTTGAAAAACTTATTAAAAAAATTGAGAACCTCGAAATAACACATCTGGCCGAAACCCAAAAACTTTCTGGAGAACTCTCTGAAGTCAATGCTTTAATTGAAAAGATAACGAAAGAAAAGGCTGAGGCTCTAGATCAAGTTAAGGTTACGATTGAAAAGCATAATAATCTCAAAATAATCATTGGGGCTATTGAAAAGGGGCACAAGACTGAAGTTGAAACGTTGCTTGCCAGTTATAAAGGCTCAAAAGAACCAGTTGAAAAACTTATTAAAAAAATTGAGAACCTCGAAATAACACATCTGGCCGAAACCCAAAAACTCTCCGGAGAACTCTCTGAAGCGAATGCTTTAATAGATAAACTTACGCAAGAGAAGACTGAGGCTCACACCAATGCTAAGAGATTAGAGAATGATATTAAGAAAAAAGAAGAAACGATAAATGCTTATCAAAATTCATATAGCTGGAAAATCACTACACCTATCAGGTGGATTTTAAAATAATAAACAAATACTATGCTATCGAGGCATATCAGTAATGCCCTCCCCTGTTGTTACTGTATTGATGCCCGGCTATGAATTTTGAAAATATAACCTTTAGAATGTAGTTTCTCAAAATACACCGGGGTTTACAAATGTCAAAACAATTTATTAACAATATTAAAAGATTATTGAAGATTAATGACAGACAATCTGCAAAGAACATTAGCTTTGAAGAACAGAACATAATTAAAATGCAATCGTATCACAATAAATTCAAGAAAGAACGATGCTTTATAATTGGCAATGGTCCCTCATTAAACAAAATTGACCTGACTCTCCTAAAGGATGAATATACATTTGGAGTAAATGGCATATTTTACAAATATGATGAGATGGGATTCAAAACAACTTTCTATGTAGTTGAAGATTCTCATGTGGTTAACGATAATTTGGAGCGAATTAACGCTATCGATTACAGTCAAAATTTTTTCCCTCATTTTTATAACAATATGATTAAGCGTGATGCTGACACAACTTTTATGAATGCTGATTTTGGATTCTATCAAACTAAAGAAACCTATTACCGCGTGCCAAGGTTTTCTTTTGACTGCTCGGAAGTTATATATGCCGGGCAATCTGTTACCTACTTAAATCTGCAACTTGCATATTATTTTGGTTTTCAGAATGTATATCTTATTGGTATGGATTTCTCTTACGCTGTCCCTGAGTCGAGCGAAATATCTAAAGATACAATTATATCTAATGAAGACGACCCTAATCATTTCCATCCGGATTATTTCGGAAAAGGGAAGAAATGGCATGACCCCAAGCTTGACAACTGCAAAATGGTATATGAATACGCAAAGAAAATCTACGAAGAAAAGGGAAGAAATATATACAATGCATCTATAGGCGGTAAGCTTGAGGTGTTTGAACGGATCGATTTTAATAGATTGTTTGACAAAAGGAGGAACAGTTTATGGATGCCAAAGAGTTAATAAACATAGATCCTAAATTTTACCATGATGGGCTTGGAAACCCCGTTAGTTATCGAGCTACGAATGAAGTATTATATTTCCTGGAGGATCATACAAACAAAGATGTACATTCTCTGGAAATAGGAGCAGGGCTTAGTACAATAATATTTGCTATAAAATCTGCCAGTCACATATGTATTGCCCCTCAAGAAGCTCAATTTAACAATATAAAACATTTTTGCAATGAACATGATATATCTACCAAGAAAATCAATTTTATACTTGACACCTCAGAGCGAATATTACCTCAACTTGAAGTTGTTGATTTAGATTTAGTTTTTATCGATGGCTGCCATGGTTTTCCAATTCCTTTTATTGATTTCTACTATACATCATTGAAATTGAAGATTGGGGGAATTCTCATAGTTGATGACATCCAAATATGGACTGGGCATGTTTTGAAGAATTACCTGCTTTCAGATCCGGATTGGGAAACTATAAAGATCTATAAATATGCTGCTATATTTAGAAAGAAAAATAAATTTGTCACAAAAGAATGGTGTAATCAACTTTATGTAGTGCGCAATAGCTTTGAGG
>JBCKZY010000061.1:0-9507 GCA_038918635.1 Thermodesulfovibrionia bacterium
ATGGTTTCATACAGGGAGGGGAAAGCTGATGTTTTCCCACATAAAAGCCGGATGAACCAATAAAATAAATACATATTATTTCAATTACACACAATAATATATTTACATAAAACATTGTTTAAAAATCCCCTCTATCCCCCTTTACTAAAGGGGGACGTCAAAAGAGCATCTTTTTAGAATAAGAGGATATTATCCGTATTTGTAAGTTTATTACAAACTATTATCTGTAGTGCCTTATAAATATTAACCCGCGATTAGACATTCAGAATTCTATATATTATTCTAATGGTAACCATCCTTTAAAACAAACATGTTAATTTCATATGAATAGAAAGAAACAGGCCATATGCGGTATATGTCCGGCAGGCTGCTGGGTAACCGTCGAGTATGATAAAGACGGCAGGCTGTCTGAAGTTAAGGCCGATGAAGGCTCTCCTCTTGGAAGCATCTGCAGGCTGGGCGAGCACTCCTCTGAGATAGTTTATTCAAAAGACAGACTCTTATATCCCATGAAGCGTAAGGGCCCTAAGGGCACATATGAGTTTGAAAGAATTTCATGGGACAATGCGTATGAGATAATTGTTAACAGACTGAAGGATATAAAGAAGGAATATGGTCCCGAGGCCGCATCCATTTACACAGGGAGGGGAAGTTTTGAACTCGCTATGTGCGAGACTTATCAGCCTAAAGGGGTAGAGATCTCCTCAGCCTCAAGTGTTTTATTCCCATTCGGCTCACCAAATACCATGGGTGTGGGCGCCCTGTGCTATGTATCCTTTGCGATGATCGCCCCGCACGTAACGATGGGCGGGATGATGATCAATATGTTCTCTGATATCGAGAACTCGGGGCTGATCGTCGTGTGGGGAGCAAACCCGGCAACTGATTCTCCCCCTTATGACCTTAAGAGGATAATCGAGGCACAAAGACGAGGAGCTCAGGTTGTAGTGATCGACCCTCGTAGAACAATGACCGCCAAACTCACAGGCGCTGAGTGGGTGCCTGTCAGACCCGGAACCGACGGAGCTCTGGCACTTGGAATGTGCAATGTCCTGATCGAAGAAGAACTGCATGATGAGCCCTTTGTAAATGAATGGACAAGGGGTTTTGATGATTTTTCCCGTTATGTTCAGCACTTCAGACCTGAGACGGTAGAGGGAATAACCGGTGTGCCTGCCCAAACTATAAGATCGCTTGCCAGGCGTATTGCCGAAACAGACGGAGCGTCACCAATAATGTACAGCGGGCTTGAATACAGTGACAGCGGGGTTCAGGCTATTCGGGCAACCCATGTTCTCTGGGCCCTCGCGGGTCAGCTTGATGTCCCCGGAGGCAGGTGCTTTTCAATGAAAGAGAACCTCTTCCCCATAAACCGTGAAGGACACGTCGCCAACCCGGATGTCAGTAGCGCTCTGGGGAGAGACCGCTTTCCTGTCTACAGCATGTACCGCGGTGAGTCCCATGCCATTGCACTGCCCGATGCGGTGCTGAAAGGCAGGCCTTATCCAATACGCTCCCTTATTATTCTCGGGGGTTCCATTATTACGGCGTGGCCGGAACCCTCTGTCTGGAAAGAGACCCTAAATAAACTGGATTTTCTGGTTTGTATAGACCGTCAGCTGACTGCTGACGCGGCTTACGCTGATATAGTTCTGCCCGCAACAACGATGTATGAGATAGAGTCCTATATGACATACGGCCCCACCTTCAGGATACGTAACAAGGTGATCGAGCCGCTTGGTGAAGCAAGAAACGATTTCTTTATTATGGCGGAACTCGCCGAACGACTGGGTTACGGAGACCTGTACCCACAGAGCAGTGAAGAGCTTCTCAGACATGCCTTAAAGGGTTCAGGGTTTTCTCCTGATGACGTGATCAGGGCAGGAGGCAGTGTTCAGATTCCAACAGTGATGATGCAGTACAGAAAGTGGGAAAAGGGGCTGCTGCGTCCTGACAACAAACCCGGCTTTGATACCCCGTCAGGGAAGTTTGAGATATCGTCTGTTACTCTTGAAGAACACGGTTATGATCCTCTGCCCGTCTACACGGAACCGGCGGAAGGTCCTCTTGCATCCCCGGAGATTGCAAGGGATTACCCGCTTATCTTCAACTCCGGGGCACGGGTTACTACAGATTTTCGTTCCCAGCATCACGGAATTAACGGACTTAACAGGGACCGCCCGGAACCTACCGTCACCATAAACACTCAGGACGCGGAAGCAAGGGGTATAAGGGGTGGTGACCTTGTTCATGTAAAGACCCTGAGAGGAGGTTCTGCAATGAGGGCGCTGGTAACTAACGACATAGTAAGAGGCGCTGTTGACGCAAACATGGGAGGCGGAGGGCCAGTCGGACCCGAGGCCTGGCAGAAATGTAATATTAATGAACTTACAGACCTTCACCATTACGATCCGGTGTCAGGATTCCCGGTTTACAAGGCGCTATTATGTGACGTCTCTAAAGTGACCGACGGAAAAGTTATATCAGTAATTGATTCAGGAGAATTCACCTCCTCTATAACTCAGGATGATGAATTACATGAAACTTCCAGCCGGATATATCTCGATCACAACGCAACCACACCGCTTGATGATGAGGTCCGGAACGCTATGCTCAATATCATGAGAGAATGCCATGGCAACCCCTCAAGTATATACAGTGAAGGCAGGAAGGCGAGGTTAGCTGTTGAGGCAGCCCGGCGCAGTATCGCGCAGATGCTGAACTGCACCGCTAAGAGAATAGTATTTACCGGAAGCGGTACTGAGGCCAATAACCTTGTAATCAAGGGGATGGCCTTCGCAAACCGGAAAGAGAGAGACCATATAATCACTTCATCCGTAGAACATCCTTCAGTATTTAATACCTGCAGGTGGCTGGAGAATCAGGGATTTAAAATAACGTACCTCAACGTGGACGAGGGAGGAACTGTCAACCCTGAAGATCTGGCCTCGTCAATCACTGAAAGGACTTCACTCGTGACGATCATGACCGCCAACAACGAGACCGGGATGATCCAGCCCGTGGCAGAGCTTGCGGATATCACAAAAAAGAGGAATGTCCCTTTTCACACCGACGCAACACAGGCGGTAGGGAAGATACCGGTAGATGTCAATGAACTCGGAATTGACCTGATGACAATGTCTGCCCATAAGATATACGGACCAAAAGGAGTGGGGGCGTTCTTCATCAGAAAGGGTATGGAGATAGAACCTTTTCTGCACGGAGGGAACCAGGAGAACGGTATGCGAGCCGGGACAGAGAATGTTATCGGGATCGTCGGGCTGGGCAAGGCCGCTGAAAACGCACTCAGACGCCTTCCCAAAATGGATAACGTGCGCAAACTTCGTGACCGCCTGGAGAAAGGCATCAAACATCTGCTCCCCGATTCAAGACTTAACGGCAGAAAAGATGGAATGGTGCCGAATACCCTGAGCATGGTCATTCCCGGTATGCGGGGGGAGTCAATGGTAATGGCCCTTGACCATAAGGGAGTCTGTATCTCCTCAGGCTCCGCATGCCGTTCGGGCTCTCCTAAACCATCTCAGACGCTTATGGCGATGGGACTGTCTGAGGAAGACGCCCATTGTACAATCAGGATATCCCTGGGGTACGCCAATACGGATGAGGAGATCGACAGGACTATATCACTTATCGGAGAAATGATCAGGGATACAACGAGCACATTACGATTTGTGCCATGCAGGTGAAGAGATGGTGATGGGTAATGGGTGATAGGTTATGGGTAAGGGGATTAAAACATTTCACAGAATAAAGACAATGCACGGTGCACCGTTGACCATTGAAGGGAAGGTTAAGATTATGTTTGAGATTGAGGAGAATAACCAATAACCCAATGACCAATAACCCAAATTCTGCTAATACCGGCTACGAGTTACAGAACTATATAGAAGATACATTTCGTCAGGAGATTAAGAGGGATGTGTTAAATGGTCTTACTTCCACGAATAAGTCCATACCGAGCAAGTACTTTTATGATGAGAAAGGCTCAAGGATATTTGATGAGATATGTCATTTACCTGAATATTACCCTACACGTACCGAACTATCGATACTGAAAAATGCCGCTGAAGGGATAATGGCGAATTTTCAGAGCGGAGATATGATTGAACTCGGCTCCGGAGCAAACAGGAAAATCCGTATGCTGCTGGATGCCGCCGGGAGTTCAGGACGATCGTCTATACGGTATATCCCGGTTGATGTTAGCAGAGCAGCTCTTACTGATGCTGTGGATGAGCTGATCGGCATGTATCCTGACCTTGAAGTTCTTGGGATCGTTGCCGATTTTATTCACCATATAAACGTCATCCCCAACAGCCGTCCTAAGCTTATCATATTCTTCGGCGGCACTATCGGTAACCTCAACGAAGAGGAGAGCATATCATTCTTAAAGTCAGTGGAAGGAATGTTGAAGGTAACCACTACTTCCCCCCCGGTTCAATAAAAGTGGAGCATTTCAGGGAGAGTAAGACCCATACAACCTGCCCATGGAAGGGAGAGGCCAGTTATTACGATATAGTAGTAGGACATGAAGTTAACACCGACTCGGCATGGTACTATCCAGAACCAAAAGAAGCCGCAAAACAGATAAAAGGATATGTTGCCTTCTGGGGGGGGGGGTGGAGGTAAAAGAATAAAATAATATTGGTTATTAAGTTATTAAGTCATTGGTTATTCTCTCTTATCCCCATTTTTTGTGTCCGGGCTTCAGCGCCTTTTTCCTTTGCTCTATGCTCTATGCGCCAATGCGCCTCTGTCCCATCACCCATCACCCATCACCCATTACCCATTACCCATTACCTATCACCCATCACTGTCCTGTTTGCCATTCACCCGTATAATAAGGTATAATAAAAGTACTTCCAGAGATTGAACACACGTAAAAACCCATTTTCACCTCTTTATGATTCCCGGGATATGTGAACTGATTATATGCGTAAAAAACACCTGATCATCGGCATTGTACTGATTATAGCCTCTCTCTATATCGCTGCCAAGGACGTAAATCTCTCCGAAATGGGCAGGGCTTTGGCGTCCGCGAATTATATATATCTTGTCCCTGCGTTAATCCTTGTTGTCATGAGTTTTCTCTTCAGGGCAATGCGGTGGCGTTATCTGGTACGTTCCGTCAAACCGGAAGTAAGGACAAGGGATCTTTTTTCACCTCTGATGGTGGGTTTCATGGCAAACGTGCTGCCCGCACGGGCCGGGGAGTTTATCAGGGCTTACCTGTTGAGCAAGAAAGAGCGTATCAGCTTCAGTTCCTCATTTGCCACGATTTTCATAGAAAGACTCTTTGACATGGCTCTAGTTCTGATGCTTCTGTTCACGGTAATCTTCTTCAGCGCTGACTTTTTCCCGCAAAGTGACACGGAAAAATACCGGGAACTGATGAGCTACATGACAAAATTCGGATATATCAGCCTTGCTCTATGTACGTTCATCCTGCTCTTCTCCCTGCTGTTACACTTCAGAAATTCCTGGGCGATGGTCATTGTCAGTTTCTTCATCAGACCGCTATCTCCTAAATTGGGAGACAAGATCGTCAAGATAGTCCACTCGTTTACCGCCGGACTGAATATTCTGAATGACAAGCGTGGTTTCATAGCAACTGTCATCCTGTCGTTTTTAATCTGGGGCACATTTATTTCAGTTTATTATCCGCTTTATCTTGCGTTTAACATAAATACCATACCTGTTTTACCCTCTCTTGTTATCCTGTGCCTGACCGTTGCGATATTTATCACCCTCTTCCCTACCCCCGGTTTTCTCGGGGCATTTCAGCTAGGCTGCGTCCTGGCGCTGAATGGGATATTCTCAATCCCAAAGGAGACAGCCTTAAGCTACGGAATCGTTGCATGGCTGGTAACCATGGGGTCCACCATTGTCATAGGGACCGTCTTTATGCTGAAAGACCATATATCTATCGGCGAAATAGCGTCACACAGGGAAGAGGCGGAATAGTCTCACTTACGCTACACCATTTGCCAATCGGCGTAGCCCTCTTTCTTCTCTTTAATCCTCTCCCCCTTCAACTCAACCCTATCTGTTACAGGATGTGTTTTCACAGTAATATACGCCCTTACAAGGTTAGCGATAGTGGCCTCCTGAAGTGTTATTTCAGTACCATCCGTAAAGATTATGGTCGTCCTTATGTGTCTGTGACCTTCGGGTATCTCAGTGATTAACCCCTTAACATCCTCATTCCTTTTAAGCATCCGTCTGCTCCTTTTTCCTTATTAGATACAAACCGTCCCTGACGGTAAGCATTACCTTCTCAGCCCTGCTATCTTCCATCACCCTCCTGTTAAATTCCGCTATAGCCCTGCTATCTTCATCCCGCGGATTGAGCACACGTCCGCTCCAGAGAACATTGTCAACGGTAATCAGCCCTCCACTCTTCAAAATCCTCATCCCCTCCTCATAGTAATTGATATATGAGGTCTTATCGGCATCTATGAAGACAAAATCAGCGCACCTGTTAGGCATACCCCGTAAAGCATTGATAGCGGGGCCGACCCTCAGCCTTATTTTATCCCTGTGAGGACTTCTGTCAAAATAGCGCCGGGCAAACTCCGCCAACTCCGGTGATATCTCACAGGTTATCAGCTCTCCGTCATCCGGCAGACCATCAGCCATCATAAGCGCTGAGAAGCCCGTGAAAGTTCCGATCTCAACCACTCTTTTTGCGCCGGATATGCGCACAAGCATCTGAAGAAGACGTCCTGCCACTCTCCCGGTCAGCATCTGTGGGTTCTCCATCTTATCATGGGTCTCTCTCTGCAGTTCTTCAAGGAGTTCCGGCAGAGGGGTTGTGTGATCCAGAGCGAAGATCTCGATCCTCCCGGGAATTATTGATCCCGATCCCAAGAGCCGTCTAAAAGAAGGCAGAATTGCAGGCACCCTGCTTCTGTAGAGCCTGTACCCCTCACCGAAACGGTCTGTGAGTTCCTTATCCTCCATCGGTATTATCAGAAGAAGTACAACCAGGAGGTCAATGACCGTGATGACCCCAACGGTTACAACTCCGGTTATCATAAAAATGCCGGTAAACATCACTGTGTGAGCAAGATAAGTCGGGTGCCTGACCACAGAGAAGGCCCCTCCAGACACGAGTCTTCCCTCTTGTCTGGTATAGACTTCGGGTAGTCCTACGAGTCCCCATATGCCAAGCAGTTTTGCAGTCCATAAATGAATAAGAGTTCCGCTTAAAAGCAGAACGGCACCGGCCATGTTTACAGTTAATGGAAGATCCACTTTATATTGTAGTAGAAAATCTCTGTTCTGATAGAGAAGAAAAGCCAGCGGAAGCCATGTAATAAGAGGCATCAGATAAGTAAATTTTCCGAGGCTCCTGAAGAAACCCGTAAACAGATGCAGAGGTATCCAGAATAGAAGTATTACGGGCCAGAGGATTATAGTCATAAAGGCAAGCAGGTCAATCATATCGGCAACTCCTTTATTGTATTTATTTATCCTTTAATTCAAGGAGCCTATCCTTTGCCTTTTTTGCTAACTCGCTTTCAGGGTAATCTTTAATTATTTTTCTGTACAGCTCCTGGGCATGCTCATGATTGTTCTGCAGTTCCTCAAACTTAGCCGTCTCAAACATATCACCGGCTTTGTCCGCGGAACAGCCTGAAAATATTAAAGCGGACAGTATTAATAAAATGATAATTATATGTTTCATAAAGATGTCCTTATTCCCCTTTAGTACATTTACCCTGATTTTACAATTCATTTTAAGAGAAAGTAAATGAAATAAAGACAGTTCACAGCCACGAGCCTCGCCAAAGGCGGGTTCACGGTTCACAGCCATTAGCCTCGCCAAAGGCGGGTTGACAGAAAAAATACAAGTAACAAAAGGACACAGGGAGAGTTAAGGGTTGAGTGATAAGGAACATAACCAATGACCAATGACCAATCACCTCAGCGTAACCAATTACCTTTCCATGTTGACAAAGACAAATCAACCGTCTTACACTTTCATGACATATATATTTATAAAAATATCATTTTAAAAGGAGTTAAATATGGAAGACCTTAGAAAATCCGAAACATGGCGTGTCTTCAGGATCCAGTCAGAGCTCGTGGAGGGCTTTGAGACTCTTCATGAACTCGGGCCCGCTGTAACCATATTCGGCAGCTCCCGCCTCAAGCCGGAGACAGAATACTATGAGAAGGCCGTGAAACTCGGTGAAAAACTATCGAACGAGGGCTTTGCCGTCATTACCGGCGGAGGCCCCGGCATCATGGAGGGCGCAAACAAGGGGGCAAAAACAGGCAAGGGCAAGTCAGTTGGTCTCAACATAGAGATACCTATGGAGCAGGATCCGAACGGGTTTCAGAATATCTCCCTGTCATTCAGGTACTTCTTTGTCCGTAAACTCATGTTCGTAAAATACGCCATCGCCTTTGTAATATTCCCTGGCGGCTTCGGCACTCTGGACGAGCTATTTGAAGCGCTCACCCTGGCCCAGACAAAGAAGATACGGGCCTTTCCCATCATTCTATTCGGGAAGGAATATTGGAGCGGTCTGATAGAGTGGTTAAAGACCACCCTTGTTGCCGGCGGAACACTGAGTAAAGAAGACATGGAATTAATCTCTATCACCGATGATATCGACGATATCTGCACGATAGTGAACGAGCACAGAAGGGTCTGCACCGTTGATTGACCGGCCAGCAACTGACATAAAGGTCACAAAGGCATCAGGAGCGGTTGAGACCCTGAACCTTGATAAATTGAGGTCGTCTCTTACAAGGTCCGGGGCTGACAGACTGCAGGCTGATGAGATAATAGAGAGCATACTCAAGGTCCTTGAACCGGCGACCAGTACCAGAAAAATATACAGACTCGCGCGAAAACATCTCAGACAGCTGAACCATGCTTCCGGAATTAGATACTCACTGAAAAGGGCACTGCAGAGACTCGGGCCATCTGGCTATCCGTTTGAAAAATACTTCGGCGCAATCCTCGAGAACTATGGATATGAGGTTAAGGTGGGTGTTATGCTCGAAGGTAGATGTGTAACGCATGAGGTTGACGTCATTGCAGTCAATGATAAGGAAGTCTCACTCTTTGAATGCAAATACAGGAATAAACCCGCCAACACAACTGATGTCAAGGTTGCAATGTATGTAGACTCTAGATTCCGGGACCTCAAGCCGGTTATCATGGAAGAATACCCGGGCAGGACCTTCAGGGGCTGCCTTGTAACCAATACCCGCTTTACATCAGATGCCGTCAAGTACGCGGAATGCTCCGGACTTCATGTAACAAGCTGGCGACATCCTCAGAAAGAAAGCCTTGAGAACCTTATAGAAGATAAGAGGCTATACCCTATAACCATCATTTCCGGCATAAAGTCAGGACTGGTCAGGTCTCTGATTGATCATGACATTATTCTTCTTAAAGACCTTGCGGGTATGGATATTAAAGATATGATGCGAATGCTGTCACTGACGGAAAAAAAGGCCTCCGATCTC
>JBCKZY010000062.1:0-9431 GCA_038918635.1 Thermodesulfovibrionia bacterium
CATGGAGAAGACAATTGACTCACTAAAGAGGGATCTTGCGGGAATAAGAACCGGACGAGCTTCCCTGTCGATCTTTGAAGGGATTAATGTAGATTACTACGGAACTCCCACACCGATTGATCACGTTGCAACATTGGCTGTGCCTGAGAGCAAGCTGATAACTATACAGCCCTGGGAACCGAAGATGATAATTGAAATAGAGAAGGCCATACAGAAATCAGATCTTGGATTAAACCCCTCCAATGACGGTAAGCTTATAAGGGTTGCTATCCCCCAGCTCACAGAGGAGCGCAGGAAGGAAATAGTTAAGCATGTACACAAGAGGGGAGAAGAAGCCAAGATTGCATTGCGGAGCATCAGACACACCTGTAACAGCGAAGCAAAAAAGCTTGAGAAGGAAGATAATGTCAGTGAGGATGATACCAAGAGGTCTATCGATGAGATACAGAAAATTACCGACTCTTTCACCGAAAAGGTTGACGAGACAGTTTCTCATAAAGAGGTTGAGGTAATGGAGGTATAAAGCAGCTGTTTCCAGGGTAGAGCAGTTCCCCGACAGGCTGCCTTAATTTGGAATTTGGATTATTAATTTATTAAAGGGGGGCTTTATGGCGATACGCGTTGGCATAAACGGTTTTGGAAGAATAGGGAGGAACTTCTTAAGGACTTGTCTTGAGGAACCCTCAATCGAAATTGTTGGTATAAATGACCTGACTGATGCTAAAACACTGGCACATCTTCTACGATATGATTCTGTCCATGGCATAATTAACGCTGATGTCAAGTCGGGAGAAAACAGTATTACCGTTAACGGGAAGGAAATTAGTGTCACATCTATTAAAGACCCGGCACAGCTCCCCTGGGCGGAGAAGAAGGTAGGTATTGTACTTGAATCAACCGGGATGTTTGCAGACAGGGCGGGGTCATCGAAGCACCTGGATGCCGGGGCAGGTGCTGTTATTATATCCGCTCCTGCAAAGGATCCGGATATTACTATATGTCTGGGTGTAAATGAGGAGACCCTGGATATATCAAAGCATAAGATTATCTCAAATGCTTCATGTACAACAAACTGTCTTGCTCCTATCGCAAAGGTTATTGACCAGAAATTCAGAATTAACCGCGGGTTTATGACAACGATACATTCATATACAAATGACCAGCAGATACTTGATCTCCCGCACAAAGACCTTCGAAGAACAAGGGCCGCTGCAATATCCATGATACCGACCACGACAGGTGCCGCCAGGGCGGTCGGGCTTGTTCTTCCTAACCTGAAAGGCAAGCTTGACGGTATGTCTATGCGGGTGCCGACACCTAATGTATCCATAGTTGACCTTGTTGCCGAGATTGAGAAAGATGTCACTGCTGAAGATGTAAATGCTGCGCTTAAAGAGGCCGCGTCAGGGCCTATGAAGGGGATTATGGAGTATTCAGAAGAGCCCCTTGTTTCAATAGACCTCAACGGCAACCCCCACTCCGCAATTGTCGATTCTTTGCTCACAAGGGTGATTGAGGGCAAGATGGTAAAGGTGCTGGCATGGTACGATAATGAATGGGGTTACAGCAGCAGGCTTAGAGATTTAATACTGTATATTGTCGGTAAGGGATAGAGTTTATGGATAATCATAATCATGCACCGATCAAAGGGGTATTAAGTAAGCTCTCTATCAGGGATCTTTCCATAAAGGGCAAGAGAATATTCATGCGTGTGGACTTCAACGTACCGCTTGATGAAAATTTCAATATTACCGATGATGGGAGGATTCGTTCAACTCTTCCGACTATCAATTATGCTATTGATGAAGGAGCCAGGGTGATAATATCTTCACATCTGGGCAGGCCCAAGGGGAAGGCAGAGAAGAAGTACTCTCTTGCTCCTGTTGCAAAGAGATTACAGCGGCTTATCAAGAAAGAGGTGCTGTTTCTGCCTGACTGTATAGGCCCTAAGGTTGAAGAGGCGGTTGCCGGGATGTCCGATGGAGACATAATACTGCTTGAGAACCTGAGGTTTCACAGTGAGGAAGAAGCTAATGATGAAGAGTTCAGTAAATCATTGGCAGGTCTCGCTGATTTCTATGTTAATGACGCATTCGGTGCAGCTCACAGAACTCATGCGTCAACAGTGGGCATTACAAAGTTTCTGCCATCTGCCTGGGGGTTCCTGCTGCAGAAGGAGATAGAGTATCTGCAGGGGGTAGTCAATAACCCAGTCAGACCGTTTGTTGCAATACTGGGCGGCGCGAAGGTTTCCGGGAAGATTAAAGTCCTTCTTAACATTGCTGATAATGTTGACAAGGTAATTGTCGGCGGCGGTATGGCGTATACATTTCTGAAGTCCATGGGTTATAACGTCGGTGGGTCCCTTGTGGAGAATGACATGCTCTCCCTCGCTGACGAAATAAAACAGAAACTGGTGTCTAAGGGCATCAAGTTTTACCTTCCTGTAGACTGTGTTATTGCCCAGAGTATAGATCCTGCCGCCGAGACCAAGATTGTCACAACTCAGGAGATACCGGATGGCTGGAGGGCACTTGATATAGGGCCAGCGTCTGCCAAGCTTTTTTCTGAAGCGCTTGAAAGCGCAAAGACCATTTTGTGGAACGGTCCAATGGGAGTTTTTGAGATTGACTCGTTTTCACGGGGAACTTTTTCAGTGGCACACGCGGTTGCCGATGCATACGCTCTTACAATTGTCGGCGGCGGTGATACGGACCTGGCGGTTAGTCGGGCGGGAGTTTCTGAGAGTATATCATTTATATCAACCGGCGGCGGGGCAGCCCTGGAACTGCTTGAAGGCAAGGACCTGCCGGGCCTCGTTTCACTGACAGATAAATAAAATTTGTAACATGAACTCAGTACCTAAGCGAAGAATAATAGCGTGCTGAGACCCTTCTAAAAACCGTGAACAAACCGTGAACAGAATAATGTTGGATGGTGTCTAATCCTAGTAGAATGAAATTGCTTAAAGCTAGGGGAAAACTTGGTAGCTAAGATTATATTTAATAAGTGTCTAATATTTATAAGCCCAGATATTTCCAGTCTCCTGTTTTGAAGTCGTTTTCAATGAATCGAATTTTATCCGGAAAGTTCTCCGTAAATGTGATAGCCAGAAATGAAGCGGCTCTTGTTAAGCCAACATATAAATATTTATCTATAAGAGCAGCTAAGTCCGTTGACAGCTTGTCTAAATTGATGAAGAAAACACTTTCGAACTCGAGTCCCTTTATATAACGAACACTAAATATGCGAACCTTACTTTCTGTACTAAGTATTTTCCCACGCGAACATGCTTCTAGATCTATTGAGTGATCCATCAGCAAAGGATAAAGAATGTCATAAGTTTCATCTATTTGGTCTTCTTCGGGGACAAAAATGGCTATAGAAGGTAATGTATCATTAATGTTGTATATTTCTATGATTCGCTCTGCTACCCATTTAGCTAATTTTTCTATATTGTTGTCTGATGAAAATTTAAGTGGGTCAGGGTCAGCCTCACTATCCTTGAAAGCAGATACGAAGCTTGGGGTTTCACCGATAAAGTGCTCATAAAGCTTGCTTGCGATTTTAAGTAATTTATAGCTTTGACGATAAACAGTTGTGACATTGTATGTCTCGAAAGCTTCAGATATAAATTTAAGATCATCCCAGCTTTTTATCCCAATTGGTGTCAGGCGTTGCATTAAATCTCCGGAGAATGTTACAGATTGAATCAGTGGATGAGCCAAATGGAACATAGATCCCAGTTGTATAGAGGAAAAATCTGTAGCCTCATCAACGGTTACCTGAGTAACGTATTGAGACTTTATTTTTTCTAGTAGAGGAATCCCTGAATTATTTTTAATCCATCTTTTATGTCTTCTAAGAACTATCTGAGCATTCCTCAGCATTGTATAAATAATTAAATCATATTCATTATTATCTATTTTTTTATTCTTAATATCCATTTCAGCCTTGCCAGTAAAACGATTTTGCTCTTCTTTGAAAAGTTGTAATCTGAAGCGCTGATAATAATAAGGGATTCGTTCAATGAGATTGCTGTAACCACGTGTAAGTAAATTCGTAGCTTTTCGATCAAGTATTCTCTCCCCTATACTTGTTAGGTTATCAATATTTGAAAATGTATTTGATAAAAGATTAATAATGGCAGTGTTTAGTGTGTCTTCTGATAGTTTCTGCTTTTTTGCAATTTTTTGTGCATACCAAATTAGTGTTTTTCTTATTTGTCGGTATGCTATTAGCCTGTTGTCATCTGTTTTAGGCTCAACCTGAGAAGGTTCCGCAAAAGGGTCCTCTTCTTCTATATCTTCAGCATAGTGATCATTGCTATCATCAGGTTTTTTGAAACTATTAATTACCTCTAATACGGTCTGAAGAACACCTTCTTCTGATTCAATTAGCAACTCTATAATGTTTTCAATTTCTTCATTTAATTCTTTGCTGAACTTATTGAAATATTCTCTACTTTCAAAAAGCTTTTCAATTAGATAAAAAGTCCTCGTATTTATTTCTGTTGAATTAAATTTAGAAAGGTCACGTGAAATTTTTTCAAAATTATTAATTAATTGAGGCGTTGAATTGTTTGATTTGATCGTGGAAGTTGCTTGCTTAAATAAATCAAAAATATAATTACAGTAGAATTCATCAAAATTATGAGAAAAATTTATAAGTTGTGAATTATCGTGTACAGTAATAATAAATGAGTCAGTTCTGCTAAAGTACCCTTTATCTCCTACCTTGGAAAAACTAAGCACATCTCTCCCAATCATTACACGATCTTCATCCCAAACTCGTATTCTTTTATCAGAAGCGGGAATATTCTCTATGGCAAATGCCTCTTTTAAATATATTTTAAGTAATTCCGTTGGCGTATACATTACCCACATATCGTTATTAAAGAAATCTTCTATTTCATCTTCTGAGAATCTTTCAGTTTCAAGAGAGGCAAGGAGGCTAGAATTACTTTTTTGAGCTATACGTTTAATTAGTGTAGTGGTTTTCCCCGTACCTGGAGCACCAGTAATGATAAGATGTGTAGACACGGGGAGACGAAAAATAATTCCTTGGTGGGAATCAAGGGTCGGCTGGTCTCGTAATGCTATTTTAGAACGAATTTCACGAGCAAGTCCTTCCTTTACAACTAGTTCACGCTCTAGAGCCTCAAGTAGAGATTTTTCAGCTTCTTTAATGTCTACAATAGTTTCTTTTTCACGCGACGCGCTTTCAATGCTCAAATATTCATCAATAAAATTTCTCAAAGATTCTATAGAATATATTCCATGACTAAGAAAGAACTGGTTTTTTTCGGCATCCCATAATTGAGCATGTCGTACAGGTTTAAAAAGGTCTTTTTCAATAATTTTTATATCTAAAGTGCCACTAGGAGTATGAAGAGGGAAAGAAGTATTAACATCTTTCTCAACAACTTGGCCCCAAGGAGCCTTATAACTTGCAAATCTAGTAGTTGACTTGTCTTTAGGCCCAGCTTTCGGGATATAATCTCGACAGATATATATGGTCCTCAACTCTCCATCAACTTCTACATTTACATAAGCTATGAAAGGTTCTTTTTGTAATTGAATATTTGATTTTTCCATTGTCGAATCAATTCTATTTAATTGTCTACTACCCTGATCTCTACCTGTCAGGCTGCTTCCTGGATACGCCAAGACGTCTTCCCCTATACCTCTGTGAGGAACTATATTTTGACTGAAATATTCGAGCTCAGAAAGTATAGTTTTCGCGATTTGTTTAATTATTTGTTTGTGTTCCATAGGATATTTTTCAAAATTAAAAAACCTGATTGTGTGTATACAGTAAACCTAAACTTGATCATACAAAATACCATATAAAAGATATAAGTTTCAAAAGAAATAATCATTTTGTAATACAATAAAAGGTATTTAACTACAGGACTTATTAATTATTGACAGATCTATCCTGCATGCTACAATGGCATGTTGATCACCCGATCATTTTAAGTGTTCTTTTAATCACCAATAGGTAGTTAAAATTTCCTCAGTAGTTTTCAATCTTATTTTCCTGTTGTGAAATCATAAATAAGAAAAGGAGGAGTTATGAATTACAAGGAGACTTTGCAGGCAATTGATCCGATTAAGGCGTTTAAGACGTTGAACATTAGCGCAGACCAGCAGGGATCGTACATTTATTATCCGTGTTCAAGCTGTGGAAGACAGGCGGTCATTAAGGCATACGGTGACAAGAAAAACGTCTGGTATTGCCCGGAATGCAAGGACAAAGGACTTATCATATCAATAGTACTGTCGGTTATGAATGAGAATGATCCGGAGCCCTGGGATTATTAGAAGGCGATGAGAATTTCCCCAATTACGTGAAGTATTTCAAACCATCTCAAAAAGCCCTTTAATCAGAGGGGTTTTTCTTATAGCCTAATTCCTGTTTTATTGAATAAAATTATGAAGATAGGTATATAATAGCGGGAAAAGTTATCTCTTCATAAGTATCTTAATTGATATTATGCCTATCACTCCTTATCATGCCAAATATTACGCTTATGAATTAACGAAACGCTACTCTTCCGACAATCTGGAAAAGCTTATAACCCCTTTGATGGATGCTCAGGTTGATTTAAATCCTCATCAAATTGAAGCCGCCCTTTTTGCCTTTAAATCTCCGTTTTCCAAAGGAGCATTGCTTGCCGATGAAGTTGGCTTAGGGAAGACAATTGAGGCAGGGATATTAATATCACAGAAGTGGGCAGAGCGTAAAAGAAAAATCCTCATCATTCTTCCTTCAAACCTAAGAAATCAATGGAATCAGGAGCTTTATGATAAGTTCTTTCTACCCTCAATTATCCTTGAATCTAAGTCGTTTAATACCCAACTTAAGATAAGCAACAATAATCCCTTTGATAGAAATGATATTGTACTCTGCTCGTATCATTTTGCGAGAAATAAAGCAGAATATATTAGAGACATACAGTGGGATTTAGTGGTAATTGATGAAGCTCACAGACTAAGAAACGTATACAAGCCTTCAAATAAGATTGCAAAGTCTATTCAGGAGGCAATCTCGGCATATCCCAAAGTACTTCTTACCGCAACCCCGCTTCAAAATACATTACTTGAACTTTATGGCTTGATCAGTTTTATTGATGATTTTACCTTCGGAGATTTGAAGAGCTATAAGGCACAGTTCTCTAAATTAACTGGTGAAGACAATTTTGATGATCTTAAATCCCGGCTTGCCCCTATCTGCAAAAGAACTCTCAGAAGACAGGTTCTTGAATATATACGGTATACAAACAGGATTCCGATTACACAGGAGTTTATCCCTACTAAAGAAGAACAAGAGCTTTACGATGATGTTTCGGATTATCTACGACGCCCAAACATATATGCTTTGCCAGCAAGCCAACGGCATCTCATAACTCTTATTCTTCGCAAACTTTTATCATCATCCACATTTGCTATAGCGGGAACTTTAACATCTCTTCTTAACAGATTAAATGCAAAACTGAAACGAGTGAAAGTTAAGCCCGAAATAGACGACGAGCTCGGTCAGGATTTTGAATCATATGAAGAGCTTAAAGATGAATGGCAGAAGAATGACGACACCTCAGGTGACGAAGATGTAGTAACGGATGAGGAACTGGAAGCTATAAAAGAAGAAATAAATGACTTGCAAAAGTTTAGGGATTTAGCTGAGTCAATAACGCATAATGCTAAAGGAAAAGAACTGCTCACAGCTTTAAAAACAGGTTTTGCCAAGGCTAAAGAACTTGGAGCAAATGAAAAAGCAGTTATCTTTACTGAATCCAGAAGAACTCAGGAATACCTTCTGTCAGTTCTTTCCAACACAGAGTTTAAGGGCCGCATTGTTCTTTTTAACGGATCAAATAATGATGAAATATCAAAGGTTATATACAAGGACTGGTTTAATATTCATAATGGCACTGACAAAGTAACAGGTTCAAAAACAGCGGATATACGATCTGCAATTGTAGATTGCTTCAAAAACAAAGCCACAATTATGATTGCGACAGAAGCGGCGGCTGAGGGTATTAATCTTCAGTTTTGTTCATTTGTTATTAACTATGACCTCCCCTGGAATCCTCAAAGAATTGAGCAGAGAATTGGCAGATGTCACAGGTATGGACAGAAATATGACGTAGTTGTGGTTAACTTCCTGAACCGGAAGAATGCCGCAGATGTCAGGGTGCATGAGCTTCTTTCTGAAAAGTTCAAGTTATTTAGTGGTGTCTTTGGTGCAAGCGATGAGGTTTTAGGGAGTATCGAGTCTGGTGTGGACTTTGAAAAGAGAATTGCCCAGATATATCAGGAATGCAGGACAGAAGACGAAATACAGGTTTCTTTTGATTCACTTCAAAGAGAAATGGAGATTGAGATTGATGAGAATATGAAGTTGACAAGGCAGAATCTCCTTGAAAACTTTGATGAAGAGGTTCATGAAAAATTAAAAGTGAATTTGGCTGAAAGCAAAGAATACTTGTCAAAACATGAAAACTGGTTATGGCAAATAACAAGGTATTATCTCGATCCGTATGCTGACTTTATAACGGGGGATCATTCTTTTACTTTGAGACAAAATCCTTTTCCTGAAGAGAAAATACATAGCGGCCCTTATAAGGTCGGTAAGAATATTGAGGATGCAAATATATATAGAATCGGACATCCTTTGGCACAGAGAATAATTAATTCATGTAAATCTGGAGACCTGTCATTACAGCAACTCACATTCAATTATTCAGACACAGTAAAGAAAATAAGCATCCTGGATCCGCTTACAGGTAAATCAGGATGGCTGTCTTTAGTAACTCTGACAATTGATTCCTTTGAGACAGAAGATCATATATTATTTTGCGGAATCAGAGATGACGGTGGAGAATTAGATATAGAGCAGGCGCAAAGACTTTTTTCTTTATCAGCCTCTGTCAGCCCTGTTACTGATAAAATGCCTGATAATGTCTCTGATAACATTAAAGCAATGATTCACAGACAGGAGACAGATATATTACAATTAAATGCCGAGCACAATGGTAACTTCTTTGATGCTGAAATGGAAAAGCTGGATAAGTGGGCTGAAGACATAAAGAACAGTATTGAAATTGAATTAAAACAGCTTGATAAGGACATCAAAGCCCGTAAAACAGAAGCTAAGAAGATTCTTAAGCTTGATGAAAAAGTTAAGGCACAAAAAGAGATAAAGGAAATGGAAAAGCGGCGGAATACCCTAAGACAGAACTTATATCGTGCGCAGGATGAAGTTGATGATAAAAAGGAACGGCTTATTGAGGAGATTGAGGCCAGGTTAAAGCAGAAGATGGAAAAGAAGGAACTTTTTACTGTACGATGGAGTGTTATTTAATATATGACTGAATACGACAAAATAGAGATGCTCATCCGTGAAGGTGAAGGGCTCACAATAGA
>JBCKZY010000063.1:0-9040 GCA_038918635.1 Thermodesulfovibrionia bacterium
TGGCCATCCTGTCACCGACCAGCTTGAGCAGTTTTGCGGAGTTCTTACGCATTGTAAGATTACTGTCAGATAGATGCCCTGTAATCTCATCTATATCAAGGCCGTCCTTCATGACAGCCATAGCCCTTATAGCGGCCTCCTGAATATCTTCGTATTGATCAAGCATGAGAGGTTTGAGATGCTTAACAACTTCAGGGTCATTGATCATCGAGAGGGCGTTAGCTGAATTAGCCCTCACATGACTGTCATTATCCTTAAGTAATGATATCAGAGGTTCAATAAAGACCCTGTCGCCGGTTATGCCCGCAACCTCACTCAAAATTCTTCTATGATAAGCATCATCGGAACTAAAAAAAGGCATGAGAAGTTCAGGAGAGGAACTACCTATAAAAGCAAGAGTCTTTTTTACGGTATCCAGCAAATCTTCATCAACATACATGTCAAAGACAGCGGCAACAACCTCCTTTACCTTTAAGAGGGCGAGCAGTAGAACAGAGGTTTTTTTAATTTCTTCCTTATTGCTACTGAAGTAAGGCATAAAGAGACTCTCTGTTTCATCACCGAAGAATTTCCAGAGAATACCTGTAACCTCTTCCGCGGTAACATGCTTTTTGTAGAATTCACCTATTGTAATGAACGTCTCCTCACGGACACTCTTTGAGTCGTCCTTGAGAAACGGAACGATTAATGGAAGGGTATCAGCATCCGCTATAATTCCGAGAGCTTTAATTGCAGGCTTCCTTAGGTCTTTCCTTTGCAATAAAGTAACAAGCACTTTGGTTGCCCTTTCCCCGCTAATCTTACCTAACGCGTCCACCGCGTAGAAATTAAGCCACATATTATTACGTTCAAGGACAGACAGGAGCGTGTCAACCGCCAGAATACTTTTTAGATTTCCGAGGTGTTCAATTGCAGTTGCCTTAATATTGTCATCCTCGTCATCAACAGCCCTTAACAGGAGTTCAACAACCTTCATATCCCCGGAAGTTCCAATGATATCAATAATAAATTTCTTAACATCAGGAGGGGAAGAGACAAAAGTCTCGATCAATAACTCAACGGCCTCATTGCCTGACGCAACGAGTGCTTCAGCAGCTGCATTTCTGGCATTGGCATTTTCACTATGCAGTGTTTTAATGAGAACCTTTATTATGGACCTGTTCTTTATGCTCAATAAAACTTCAACAGCTGTCTTTCTGATCCTCCAGTCGGTATCACCCAGACAATCCAACAAAATCGGAACAACGGATGACTTATCCTTAAATCCCCGCAAACTGCATACTGCGTCTCTCCTTATCTCCACATCCTCATCATGGAGTAAAGACTCAATCGTATAGTTCAGAACCTTTTTCATGTCCGGTTTCTTATCCGGTGTCATTATCGTCCTCTTTTTCAGGCAGTGAAGCGTCACTGATATCACCCAGAAAATTTATCTCTTCTATAGTCATCAGGGTGTCCATATTGAGAATTATTATCAGCCTATCGGATAATTTCCCGACTCCAAGCAGATATTCAGGTTTAAGCCCTTTGAATATTGAAGGTGGAGAAGCGATCTGCTCTTCATTAATGTTCGCTATTTCTTCAATAGCGTCAACAAGAAGACCTACCTTCTCATCATGCATAAAAGCCACGACAATCTTCTCCTTTTCGGTAGAAGGACTTACTCCGAGTCTCTGACGAAGATCCATTAAAGGAATAACCGTGCCCCTTAGATTGAAAATTCCCTTGATGTACTCCGGAGTTCCAGGACATGGGATAGCCTTTTGAGGATTAATAATTTCAAATACCCTGTTCAGTTCAATTCCGAACTCTTCACCATGTATTCTGAAAACAATAAATTTACCCACGGATTAATCCCCTCTTATTTGTGATTATCATTATCTTATAAGCAGTTCATTATTTTTCCCCTCTTTGGCAAAGACCAGTTGCTCCGCCCCGAGGCGAGGGGGATAGGGGAGATTATTCTGATTATTTTTTCCATAAAATCCCCCTTTAATCCCCCTTTTTCAAAGGGGGAGAGTACAAGAAAGGGCCTTTTGAAAGAAAGAGAGCATTAAATAGGTTTGTTTTTTTTCATACTATTACCTGATGAGCCGAAAATAATAAAGGCAGTCAATATCTAATTACTGACTGGATTATCACGCAAAGTTTAACCAATAAGTACAAGAGTCGATTCCTGAAAAACAACACTCATAATATAATGAAACCCGCTGCAATGCTACAGAGAAATATGCTTTCAACTGTATGGACAGGCACTACAATACACCAAGCTTTTCCATCATCTCCTTTATACCTTTATAGTCTTCATACTGTGCTTCTATAAAGCCAGTATATCCCGGTGAAATTGACTGTAATATTGCCTTATCATCCGGATTCGTCTCCGTCAGTTCAAGAATCGCCTGCTTTATAGCTGACTTAAGATCAGAAGGAATATTCTTATTAACACATATATTGAATTCAGGCACATTCATTGAGTACTCAATTATGTTCAGCCCATCAGCCTTGAAATTCTCGGCGGTAGACTCCATAACACCTCCGGCATCAAACTCTCCTTTTAAAACAGCCCTGGCTACATCGTCATGATGGCCGAGAAAATCGTAGTAACTCAGGTTATCCAGATCAATTCCCACATTATCCAGCATTGCTCTTGGAAGTAAATAACTCGATGTAGAGAGGATATCTCCAAAAGCGAAAGACTTGCCTTCGATGTCTGACATATTATGGATATCACCCCCCTTACGTGCGATAATCGCGATACGCTGAAAAGGCTTTCCGTTTTTAAGGGCTTTTAAAATCACTTCAACACCATACTTATGCTTAGCTTTTATGTAGGTAGACGGGGTCATGTAACAAATATCTGTATTACCCGTTCCAATGTCCTTTAAAGTATTATCATAATTAGCCTCGATCTTTAGCATGACTCTTTTATCAAGCTTCCTTGAAAGGTAATTATTGAGAGGCAGGAAACGCTTGTACATCTCCGATGGAGACTCAAGAGGAATAACCCCAAACTTTATACTCGAGGTATCATCCCTTTCTTCGGCAATCTTAAATACTTTGAGCTCAGTCATCAGGATTTCCGCGTCTGACATCAGGCTTCTGACATTTCTGTTAACAGTAAACGCCCTCTTTCTATTATCATCCGGAAACGAGCTAATATTCGTGATGGATTTCAGTATGATATCACTGTTCTCTTTGGAAACTTTCAGAGTGCTTGATATGTCTTGAGCCTTTTCGGAAAAGTTATCAAGAATGCCTGCCAGTTCCTTTCCTCTCTGCAACTGTGCGCCGGTAGATTTTTTGACAGTCTGGGTTGCAGCGCTGACTTTCTCCGATGCAAGCACAATCTGTGCTATACCGTCAGAATGCTCTGATGTTGCCTTTGATATACGGGATATCATGTCTCTGAACCTCTCCATGGTATCACTGACAAAGCTGATACTTTTACTCTGCTCGGATGTAGCCCTCTCAACGGCATGAGTCTTCTCTGTTGAATCCTTCAGACTATCCACTATCTTCTCAAACGCGTTCTTTGCATCTTCAGTAAGCATTGAACCCTCTTCAACAGACTTGATTCCGGCAGACATGGCAATTGAAGCAGTACTCGTTTCAGACTGGACCGAATGGATAAGCAAGGATATCTCCTGAGTTGAGAATGAGGTCTTTTTGGCAAGCGCCTTTATCTCATCAGCGACAACTGAAAATCCCTTACCGTGCTCGCCTGACTGGGCCGCGAGAATGGCGGCATTAAATGAAAGGAGGCTCGTCTGGTCGGTAATGTCATCTATCACATCCAGGATCTTTCCTATATCCTTTGATCTTTTCTCAAGCTTTTCGATAATATCCGCAGCCTTGAAGACCTCCAACTTTATCTTCTCCATCGCGTCAGATGTCTTCTGAACAGCGGCAATTCCAAAGCGCGAGGCATCCGAAGCGGCCTTTTCGGCAAGTTTTGATGACTCCTTTGTGCTTGTTTCAATCTCATTTATGGACGACTTGATCTGAGTGATAGCGGAAACGGCTTCCTCCGAGGAGGATGAAAGTTCTTCTGCCCTCTGCGCAACGTCCTTAATGTTGGCTGAAATTTCCTCAATTGATGATGATGTAGAATCAACCGCCTCTGAAAGTTCAATGGTAATACCATTTATATATTCTGTATTCACAAGCATATCGTTCGCCGCGGTAACACCATCAATAGCGGAAACGGAGAAGTCCTCAACCGTCATCGCTATTTTCGTAATGGATTTTTCAAACTCCTCTACGGAATTAATGACATCTTTCATGGCCTTGGTTTCCACATGACTTACTTCAACAATCTCATTTGAGCCCATCTCAATTTCTTTTGAGATTCCAACAACACCCTTGGAGACCCCACGAACCCTCTTGATAATATCTCCTATGTCCGATAGTGCCTTCTTGAGGTTATTACTAAGACGACCAATCTCATCAGTAGTATTAATGTCAGATTCAAAGGAGAGATCTCCGCCCGACATCTTTATTGTCGAATCCTCGATCTTCTTAATAGGGGTAATAACGGTTATCCTGAATATCACCCAGAGGAGAATACCAAATAAAATGGTAGCCACAATTAAACTCCAGACAACAAGATTTGTCCTGCTGCTTATCTGTTTCTGAGCACTTTCAATAGATACCGATACCTTCATAATTCCAAGAACATTGCCTGAATCAGAATGACATTCGATACAGCGTTTGGTATTCAATAGTGGAGTATAGTAGATAAGATCATTAGTGGTCCTAATAACCTTTACATCCTCACTCTGAGTGATCTCATTAAGAAAAGAGGCATCTTCAGTAACGCTACTTCCATTGATTGAAAACGCTTCCCTGCCTTGAGCATCAAGAATCTGAACTGAACTCACATCATCGGTTTGTCTGTGGTGCTCTATTAATCTTTTGGTAGCATCGGTATTGCCCGTGACCATGGTCTCCTTAAAGGCATCGACTATAAATTCCTGGGCTATCTTGGCGTAAGAATCAACAATTTTATTTATATCTGCTTTAATGAATACAGAACTGAAAAACCCGATAGCAACAGAAGCAACCAGAAGAGCTACAAAGACAAGGCCAACAATCTTGATTTCAAGTTTATTATTCATTAATCTCCTTTCCTTTCCTTTTCTTCATCTCCATTTCGGCTATAGTATCGATTTTAAGAACCGATATAAATCTGTCCCCTATCTTTATCACTCCTTCCATAAAACTCTTTTCCCTGTCGGAAAGAGTCGAGGGGGGCGGCAACAACTCAGTTTCGGGAACCCTTATAACATCAATAATCCTGGTGGCAAGTACTCCAATAAGTTCTTTGGATGAAAACATAACGATAATTTTTTGCCGGCCTTCATCCACTTTTTTAAGGGACAGCCTCTCTTTAAGGTTAATAACAGGCAGTACCCTTCCCCTTAAAAAAGATGCTCCCTGGAGATATTTGGGAGACCTCGGGACGGCTGTAATGGTCTGTGCTTTTATAATCTCCTTCATCTCCGACAATCTCATTGCGAATTCTTCGTTGGAGACACTGAACGCGATAAGCTCAATGTCTGAAGCAGGCAGTGTATCATCTTCCGGAGTAAGCGCCTCCGGAACGGGTGGAGCAGTCACGGTATCTTTAATTGTTTCAGGGATTGACTCCCGCACCGTCCCTGCCTCTTTATCTTCCGCGGCATTGCCGGCATGCTCCTCGACGGCCTGGGACTTTTTCTTCTCTTCTTCAGCGCTTAAAGCCTTAAGCTTATTTCTGACCTTTGAAATATCCAACTACTTCACCCCGTTCAATCCTAATTCATGAGCAACGTCATTTATAATATCATCATCAATACGGTCAAGATCCTGGCCAAACGCACCCAGTAATGAATTGTACGCGATATTGTTGACACTTCGGGGAATTCCCTGTGAGTATCTGCATATCGCCTCAATAGCCTCGTCACTGAATAAAGGATCTGTCCTGCCTGCCGTCTTAAGCCTGTGTGAAATATACTGCTTCACCTCGTCTTTACTTAGCTGCCTGAGATGATAGAATATTCCTATCCGCTGTCTTAACGGCAGATATATCTTGCGTTCAAGCCTCTTTCTGAGATCAGGCTGGCCTATCAGTATGAGGCTCAGGAGGTTCTCTTCATCGAGCTGGAAATTCGTAAGCAGACGTATCTCCTCAAAAGTGCTCTTATCGGGGATCAGCTGGGCTTCATCAATGATAATAACAGGCGTAATGCCTTTTGTGTAGTCGTCATAAACCTTGGCGTTAAGGTCTTCCATGAGATCATCTTTGGGCTGGTTATAATTAATCCCGAACCTCCTTGCGATAATTCTCAGGAACTGAGAAGCGGTGAGACGTGGATTCAGTATCGAGATTATCCTGTATCTGTCTCCAAGCGAATCCATCAACGCGCGGGATAGTGTCGTCTTGCCGGAACCGATCTCACCGGTCAGCAGTATTATCTCCTTATCCGCGACTCCAATCTGAAGCCTTGCGAGCGCTTCTTCATGACACTTGCTGTAATACAGAAACCCTGGATCAGGGGTCTTGCTGAATGGCTTGCGCTTTAACCCAAAATAGGACTGTAACACTTTATTCCACCCTTATCCGAGTCTTTTTCAGCATGAACAACTCCTCCATCATTGCTTCAATATCAACAACAAAAACAATATCATGCCTTCCAACCTCCGCAGCGCCTGATATCCCCGGGATATCCTTCAGTCTGTACCCAAGAGGTTTAATAATGATATCTGTCTGCTGCATAAGAGCATCTACAAGAAGCCCGAGCTTTCTATTGCCTATCCCGACAACCACACCATAATAATCATCCTTCCGGACCTCCTCAAGTTCAAATACACTGGCCAGCCTCAATAGTGGAAGTATTTCGTCCCTCAGCTCTATAACCTCTCTTCCTTCAATTGTCTGTATCTTTTTCGTATCAATAACAAAGGTCTCGGATATCGATGTCAGGGGAATAGCAAAGACAGTATCGGCAACCTGTATTATCAAAGCCTTGACAATCGCAAGAGTTATAGGCAGGGTCAGTATAAATGTCGTACCAACATTTTTCTCGGTCTCGATATCAACAAGGCCGCCAAGAGAAACTATTTTATCCTTGACTATATCCATCCCCACACCCCTGCCTGAAAGCTCACTGACCGTGTCTTTAGTGCTGAGTCCGGGTAAAAATATCAGGTTATAGATATCCTTTTCATCAAGGCTGTGGTCTTCATTCACAAGCCCCTTATTAATCGCCCTGGACAGTATCTTATCTCCGTCGAGCCCCGCACCGTCATCCCGTATCTCAATCACTATATTATTGCCGGTTGAAAAGGCTTTCATTGTTATAATACCCTGCTCACTTTTCCCAAGAGAGGCCCTTTTATCCGCAAGTTCTATCCCGTGATCTATGGAATTCCTTATAAGATGAATTAAAGGCTCCATTATATCCTCTGCTATCTGCTTGTCAACTTCCGTGTCTTCACCAAATAGTTTCAGATCAATATTCTTTTTGACCTCTCTTGTATGCCTTCTTACAACCTGCGCGAGTTTGGCAAAGATCTGGCTGAAAGGAACCATCCTCAACTCCAGAATATAGTTCTGGAGTCCTTTAAGACTTTTATCAAGGGTATCTGAAACATTATGCATATCGTTAGTTAAAGCAACGTATCCCATGGACTCGGTCAATTCATTAGTTATTCTACTCACCGCGCCTTTGGCCATTATAAGCTCACCAACAGTATTCAGTATCTTGTCCAGTTTATCTATATTAACCCTTACGGTATGCTTTGCACCCAACGATCCATCCTCAGCTTTAGCGATATTAGAAACGCTTTTAGTTGAGTCCGGGGTCTTTTGAGTGGTGAGCTGCTCAATATTCTCAATGGATATTTTTTCCTTCAGATCATCAAATGTCAGGGTAGTTCCGTAAAACAGCTTGAAACCTATGGAACCATCAGGCACATTTTCCGAGTTGGGAAGGGTTGCGATTATCTCTCCTAAACCCTTTAAGCTGGCATTCAGTTCTTCAAGTTTCGGGGCAAATTCCTCAAGAGTGAACACCGTGTTTATCATATATATTTCCTTGCCATCTTTAAGGTTGCTCTTCAGTCGAGTCTCCTCATACTGGGACAGCACCTTGAGGATTGAGGGACTGATGCCGTAATGAGCAAGAGGATCTTCCCCTTTCTCATGCCTGTTGCTCTTTCTGAAATCCTCAATATCCTTGATAGGTCCGGTTAATTCACCTACATCCTTATCATCAGCAACCTGCATAACCTGACCCTTAATAATATCGATATTGGTAAGGATAAAATCCGCGGTATCCTCCTTCATATTAATCTCGCCTAAACGTAAATCATCAAGGAGAGATTCAAGCGCGTGACATAAGTTCGTCAAATTCTTGAGACCAAAAAGTCCGGAGAGACCTTTTAATGTATGAACTCCACGGAAGACTGAATTAAGCGTATCAGGGTCTACTTCATCATTCAGTTCAACAATCTGAGCGCTTATTTTCTCTATAATCTCTTCCGCTTCATCAACAAAGTCCTGTTTGGAAGGCTTCATAATTTAAGGTGTTTTTTGACTGTTTCCTGAAGATCCTCAGGGCTGAAGGGTTTTGTCAAATAACCTGCGGCTCCGAGAGAGATCCCTTTCTTCCTGTCTTCTTCACTGCTTTCGGTTGAAATAATAATAACAGGGATGCTCTTGTAATGCTCATTGGTTTTTATGAAGTTCAACAGCTCAAGGCCGTTAATATCAGGCATATTGATATCAACAAGGATTATGTCAAAGGATTGACGGGGAAGAATTTTAAGGGCCTCAAACCCGCTATGAGCTTCTTCGATATCTAATCCCTCAATATCTTCAATAGCGGCCCTGATTAAAGTCCTTGTAACAGTTGAATCATCAACGATAAGCACGGTCTTCAAGACTCTCTCCGAGCAAATAAGTTATTTGTAAAAGTATCAGGCATTCACCTATTATTACACTTGTGAGAGAAGGATAGTTCACAAGGTTAGACGGTGATAACTTCTTTTGATTTGA
>JBCKZY010000064.1:0-8928 GCA_038918635.1 Thermodesulfovibrionia bacterium
AGGCCCCTGATGTAGGTTAGGTTTATCTTTAAAGATTATGGGATTCCGGATAATACCTGCATTTCTGTTGAAAATGGCTGTAGATAGATAATTATTAGGTATTGATGTTCTTTTGAGCATCAAAATCCTAGCATTGGAGGTGGCACTTGAAGAAAAAGACTGAAGAAAAACAGGCTTCCCCGAAAAAGAAGGGAAGACCCAAAAAGAACGCAAAGAAATAGTACTCAGGTTTTTAGCGGCCTGGCGGTTTATGGATGGCAACCCGGAGAGTTAAAAACCTCTCCGGAGCCAGGTAGTGAAGTGTCAATATGAAGAATATCAAGACAATTGGATGAAGAGAAGCACATTCCGATAGATTTGAAAGAGAATAATATTGCTTGTTACAAGAAAGATTATTCTATCAGTAGTTTGAAAGAATACGTAAGAATTAATAATTCTTATGCGTCTTTTTTGTGATTGTTCAAATAATTAAACATACAGGAGTGTAATTGATGAAAGAAGAAAAACGTTTGAAGGGAAAAAAACTAAAAGAATCAGACATCGACGAATATTGCAAAGGCGTGGAACAAACATTAACAAAAATTTATAAAAGATGTGGCAACAAAAAAAGCAGAAAAAAGACAAAGAAAGAGCTGGTTTACTGCTTAGAGGATATTATGTATTACTAACCTGAAGGCATGCTAATTATTCTGGCAGGGCATATATCCAGAATATCAGTCGAATGAAGAAGACGAGGGAGTATTATGAGAAAAAAGTTTGTTAATTTGTCGGGCAGCAAGAGAGATAATATATCAAAGAGAAGCAATGGCGATGGAATAAAAAAACGGTATTTAAGATCCAGGCCATACTGTAAAGTGACATTCAAGCTTCCAGAGAATGCAGCTAATAAAGCACAAAAAGTCAGCATTGTGGGAGACTTTAATAACTGGGATTATTATTCTACCCCAATGAAAAAACTTAAAAACGGAGATTTCTCGGTTAGTTTAGACCTTGAAAAAGACAGAGAGTATCGATTTCGCTATCTTATCGACAATGTGAAATGGGAAAACGACTGTAAGGCGGATAAATATATCCCCAACCCTTTTGGAGATGAAGATTCAGTGGTAATGGTTTGACCGTAAACATAAAAGCTGGAAAACCCAGGGAGGATAAGATGGAATTATGTATATGCGCTTATTGTGGCGAAGAACAGGTGCAGCGCGACATCAATAATTATACGTGTAAGTTTTGTGGTGAGGAAAACTCCGAATACTTAGATGTAAAGTATTACCCTGAGTATGTATCAGAATATTATGAACATACTGACTGAAACTGTCAGTGCTGTGCGCATAAAAGCCTTAACTGGGCTAATTTTCGGCTTCCAGTGCCGTTTGTGGGTGTTTTTGTGGCTCTTTGAAAACATTCAGAAGAAACAGTAACTTTAGTTATTAATAAGATATATTTTATCCCTACCGGGTCAACTCACACTCATTCAGTTCTCATACAAAGACTATTTGGATGCCTGATATTTTAATCAGGGTGATCCTCTCCCAGTGTACTATTAAATATTACTTAAAATCTGATATTCTGCCGGTGTGCCCGTGGTATAATGAAATCGATGCCAGCAACTCTCTCTTTTCGTGTTAGGGTCGATACTGTCATCGGCTCATGCCATCTGCTTAGCTCCAGTGGTTTAAAGATATTAACTGATTAACTCCCAATAAAATGTGATTGACATGTGAATGCAGTGGTATAGAGGGCATATAAGCCTGAAAATTAAGAGTAGTAAAATGATGGTAAAAAAGGACTGGCATATGCCAGTCCTTTTTTTTGCTTCCCAATGTTCTCTTCTTACTCTTTAATCTTTGTGATCAGCTTCTCAACCTCCCGTGCAGCGATCTCCCTGCTTCCCAGGCCGACCGCCAATGCCAGCGCCACGGCTATCGAGCCGAGGAGCAGCCCAAAGGCAAGGGTCACGATCTCATTCGCGAGCCCCATCTGTCTCAGCCCCATCGCAAAGGAGAGGATTATGATGGCGGTCCTCGCGGATATGGAGAGGACCCTTCCCTGCTGGCTCCCGGAATCTGTAATCAGATTCGCTACGAAGTTAGCTATGTAGAGACCGAGGCCGAGGATCACGATACCCATTCCAATCTGTCCGACAAAGACCATGAATTGGGAGAGGATGGCTGAAAGCGCGGTAAACTTCAGGGCGCTTGAGGCCTCCATGGCCGCAAAGAGCATAATGACGGCAAGAACGATAGAAGCCACGATATCAGACGGGGTCTTCTTCCCCTCGGCAACCTCCTTGCCGATGCCGAGATTGACCAGTATAGAGTTAAACCCGACCCCGGTGAGCAGGTTGACAACAAGTTCACAGATAAGCCGCCCCACAATATAGGCGATTATCAGGATCAGACTTGCTGCGAAGATGGATGGAACAAAATTGAGTGTTGTCTGGAGCATGTGTCTGGCTGGGCTTGATATCGCTTCAATCTTTAATGTATCCAGGGCCGAGATCACCACCGGGATAAGGATCAGTACGTAGATGAGCATACCGAGAATCCCGGAGAGGGTCTTTGTCCCCATACTTTTGCTCAACCCTGTCTTTTCGCTCAGTCCGTCGACCCCGATGGAGGTCAGGAGGTTCACTGAGATTTCCCGTACGATCTTGGCGATAAACCAGCCGATGAGTACAATCATGCCTGCCGCGAAGATATTCGGGAGCATCGCGAGGATGCTGTTGAGCATCCCCTGAACAGGGGTCAGGAGGCCATCCAGCGCGAGCGTGCTCAGTACGGCCGGCAGGAATAACAGGAAGACCAGCCAGTATACGGTATTCACAATGGACTTTGTCACCGGCAGTTTCTCTTTTCCCTTAACTTTTGCCTGTCCTCCCAGTTTTTCGTCAACATTCGCCGCTTCAAGCGCCTTGGACAGGAGCGTCCTGAGCAATGTCGCTACGGCCCAGGCAATGAGGAGCAGAGCAGAGACCCCGAGAATGCGCGGCGCGAATTCAAAGATCCCGCTCAGGAGCCTGTTTATCGGCTCGGTAACAATCGTCAGGCCGAGCGACTGGAAGAAGGCGATGAGGACAAAGAGCATGATCGTATAAAAAATGACCTTCGGGATCAACTTCTCGGTCTCTATCTTTGCGCCTTCCTTGCCGGTTATTAATTTGGCTATTTTTTTGTCAAAGGTCGATCTCTTGAGCAGTGCCCGAAGCGCTGACGAGACAAAGAGCGCCACCAGCCACCCGATGATGAGGATGCCGAGTGCTCCAAGCAGTTGAGGCAGATACCCGCCTAAACTTTCATAGATGTTTCTAGCCATCTCTTCCATAATCACCCCTCCTTCTGGTCCTTCATAAGATTTAACTTACAGTCATTGTATCATTACTACTTTAAAAGTCAAGATAATAGTACAATGTTAGCATATGGGGTGAAAAGATGGCATGTTACAGGAGATATGAGGAACGGAGAATGAGACGGAACACCCCCTCTTTAGAGCAGAAGGGCAGAAAGATTTCCGTCTCCGTATTGTTCATCATTCTTGCCGTCTTTCTATCGCGCATTGCCGCCGCAGTTTCGGTAGAGGTTACAGTAGCGGGGGTGGAAGGGACCCTCAGAGAGAACGTCCTTGCCCATCTGAGCGTGGAAAACCAGAAGAATCACCCTGACCTGACGCCGGCCCTGCTCAGACGACTCCATCAGGAGGCAACCGGTGAAATCCGACGGGCGCTGCAGCCTTTTGGATACTACCGCCCGGATATTCAGACGGACCTTCAGGGAAGCGATGGCGCCTGGCGTGCGGTTTACACCATAGATCCGGGCAGGCCGGTTCTTATCGAAGCACTTGACCTCACAATCAGCGGGGACGGTGTCTCTGACGAGCGCTTCAGGAAACTGTCTGCTGATTTTCCTGTGCGGAAAGGCGAGATCCTCAACCATACAGTGTACGAACAGGGGAAACGCTCGCTTCATGATACGGCGATGAAGTATGGTTACCTCGATGCTATGAGTACCGTGAGCAGGGTGGAGGTTCATCCTGACACATACACGGCGTCAGTTACCATCCATTTTGATACAGGCCCGCAATACCGCTTTGGAGATGTGCTGTTCATTGACAATAATCTAGATTGCGGCTTTCTTGCCCGTTATATCCCGTTTCGCCGAGGTGATCCTTATCATCTTTCAGATCTTATGATGTTTCAGAAAGTCCTCACGGATAGCGACTATTTCGAATCAGTTGAAATAAACCCAGCAACTGAAAAAGCTGCTGCCAGGGAGGTCCCGATAGAAGTGAAGCTGGTTCCCCTGAAAAAAAATAAGTACACATTAGGTGTTGGATACGGGACCGATACCGGTTTCAGGGGTGGAATTGGATGGGAACTCCGAAGGGTGAATATGAGGGGGCACCGGTTCAGGACTGATTTGAATGTGTCGGAAATAAGATCAGGGCTGACCGCGGAGTACACAGTGCCCCTCCAGCGTGTACGCACGGACAGCATTGTCTATTCATCAGGATGGGTCAAGGAAGATACTGACGCAAGCCGCAGCGACAGGTTGTTTGGCGGGGTGCGGTACAGTCACATACGATATGGATTGAAAGAGGCTCTCTACGTCACCTTTGAGCAGGAAGAGTTTAAAGTCGGATCGGACTCGGGACGGTCCACGCTGCTGATCCCGGGAATAAGCTGGACCCTGATCAGTGCGGTCAATCCGATTACGACACAGCAGGGAGGCAGACTCTATCTTGATGTCAGGGGAGCGCACGATACTCTGCTCTCTGACACCTCGTTTCTGCAGTTGCATATGAAGGCAAAATACATCCGAGGGCTAAGCCGATGGGGAAGGCTGATCGTTCGGGGAGAAGCGGGGACATCCCTGGTGAGTGATTTTTCCGAACTGCCTCCCTCGGTGCGGTTCTTTGCTGGAGGTGACCACAGCGTGAGGGGGTATGGTTACAATTCACTGGGGCCCGAGGACGCAGGAGGAAATGTCATCGGCGGAAAACATATCCTTGTCGGGAGCATCGAATACGAACAGCGTATACGGGGAAAATGGAGCGCCGCGGTATTCTATGACATTGGGAATGCGGTCGATGCCTTTGACGACCCGCTCATGAGCGGAGCAGGCTTCGGAGTGCGCTGGAGCTCCCCTGTCGGTCCTGTCCGCGTTGATCTTGCTTTTCCTCTGGACGAAACGGACAGGTCGTGGCGTCTTCATGTATCAATAGGAGCGGACCTATGAAACGCGCTCTTCTCATATCAGCGGCGTCTCTGTGTCTCTTTCTTGCGTTGGGCATCTTCTCTCTCTTACACACCCGGACCGGCCTGAACCTTGTCTTTTCACTCCTTCAGTCATCGGTGCCGGAGCTCTCTGCCCGGTCAGTGCAGGGGAGCCTCTCGGGGCCAATTCTCATCAGGGATATGGAGTTCAGAGGAGATGGCTTTCTTCTCTCATCGAAGGAAGTAACTCTCGACTGGAGACTTGCGCAACTCCTTTTTCTGAGGGCTCACATCATTTCATTGAATGTTCAGGACATACGTATCGAAACGGAAGCTGATAGGAAAGTTGGCGATTCAGAAATAACGTTGCCCCAAATAACGATACCGGTTCAGCTTATCATTGATGATATCTTGCTGGAGAAGATCTCCATATCGCATTCTGAAAGAGAGAAACCTGTTGAGGTGCAGGAAGTGCGTTTCAGGGGAATAATGGAGAGCGGAACGATCGGTATTCAACACCTCATTATAAAAACTCCGTATATTGAGATGAAGACACGAGGCAGCATCTCCCCGCAGGGGGACTATCCCCTTGAACTCTTCCTTGAATGGGAGGCCCAACCTGAGGGATATCCCCCGCTCAAAGCGGAGACAGTAATAAAAGGCACCATAAAAAAGATGAGCATGGACCATCAGATTACCTCACCGGTCACCGCGCATCTGGAGGTCGTTGCACGCAACCTGTTGAGGAATATGAAGTGGGAGGGGAATCTTCTTGTTCAGGAGAGTGGCCTAAGGCAGCTGAATAGCAGATGGCCCGAAATGAGGGTATGGGGAGCAATCGAGGCCGCAGGCGACGATGAGTCGGCCGTTATAACGGGTTCAGTGGGTCTTTATGAGAAAGAGATGGGCACAGTTGCGTTTGCTCTCGATCTGAAGATCGATAATGAGATAGCAGTCATTAATGCGCTTAACGCGTACAGGGAAGGAACCGCTACAGAAGCGCTTCTTACCGGGAATTACCTGTTCCGGGAGAAGGAGTTTGACATTTGTACGAAATGGACTTCTTTTGCCTGGCCTCTGTCAGGAGAAGGACTCATAAGAAGTCCGGACGGGGAACTCTGTCTGAATGGCAGCGGGGAGGAGTACCGGTATTCGGTTGAGACATCAGTGGAAGGGGATAAGATACCGAAAAACCGTATCAGGGTGGAAGGGCGCGGAACAGCAGAAGAGATCACAATGGAGACCCTTGAAACGCATATTCTCCAAGGGGTTGTACGTGGAAATGCCTGGATCAGGTGGAAGCAGGGTCTCCAATGGGCCGTAAGTCTGAAGGGGGACGGGCTGAACCCCGGGGCAGAGTGGGATGAATGGCCGGGCAGACTCGGGCTTGAAATTACGGCTGAAGGGGAGCAGAGAGACGGCAGACATCGCGTCAGCCTCAGTCACGGATCAGTTAAGGGAGAACTGAGGGGATACCGCTTAAAGGGTGATACGGCATTTGAGATGAAAGAGGGAGTATTCTCTCTTCAGCGTCTTTCGTTTATGTCAGGGACTTCATCTGTCACCGCATCCGGTTCATACTCTGACACGCTGGACGCCAGATGGATGGTAGCCATTCCCCATCTGAAGGAAATGTATCCCGGAGCAGAAGGAGAGCTTCATGGAGAAGGAACGATTCAGGGAAGCATGGAATTTCCCAGCGTATCGGCCCGGCTCAAGGGAGACAGTATATCTCTGGGTCTGTATCGCGCCGGAGGGGTTGCTGCGGACATCCGGATCAATACTGCAAAAGAGACGACTTCAGCTGTGGATATCACCGTAAAAGATCTTGTCTTCAGGGACCATCATATAGAAAGACTGTTATTAAAGGGAGACGGAACCCTGTCGTCCCATTCTTTTCAGTTCGGGGCGGACTCTGAAGGAAATACGATCAGCCTGTCGGGGGACGCGGCGTATAAGGAGAAACAATGGACTGGGAAATTCACGATCGGTGAATTTTCTTCCGGGACGATCGGGGACTGGAGACTGCAGAGCCCCATGCAATTTACCGTATCACGGGCGGTCGCGAAGACCGCAAATACCTGCTGGACTCAGGATACAGGGAATGTCTGCGCCGGGGGAGAGTGGGTGAAGGACCGTCTCGTCTCAGGGAAGCTGCAGGCCAAAAATATCCCCCTGTCACTTTTCAGAGGTTTAGTACCGAAAGAGATGACACTGAGCGGATTTCTTGAAGGTGAGGCTGATGTCTCATATGATTATCAGACATTATCCGGGCAGGCTGAACTTTTGATGGAAGAAGGGACGGTATCCTATAAAAATGGTGAATATGAGGAAGAGGATCTCATGATCGGAAAAACAGTGGTACGGGCAGGCATGGGCCATTCCGGCCTCAATATCGATCTTGATACCACACTCTTTGAGAGGGGGTTTCTCAGAGGAGAGCTTTCTCTGCCGGGTTTTGATCCTTTTTCTTCTGATCTGCGGAAGAATCCTATATCCGGCAACTTGTCAGCTGAATTAAACGCTCTCGATATAGTTCCGTTCTTTTCAAGAGATGTAAAAGATACAACAGGTCTTCTATCGGCAGAGATGCGACTGAGGGGGGATATATCAAAACCTCTGTTTGCAGGACATGCATCGCTCTCCGATGGTGGGGCTGATATACCCGCGCTTGGCATAAAACTGAGCGATATCAGCATAAATGTTGAGGGGAGCGAAACGGGCGCCTTGCTTCTCAGGGGCGAGATAACCTCTGGAGGGGGGAAAGTAATGCTGAACGGCAATGGCAGCATGGGCACAGATGAGACCGCCGCCGATATTCTTATTAAGGGAGACAATTTCGAGGCCGTAAGGATCCCCGGGGGATGGGTTCTTCTATCTCCTGATATGCAGGTGAAGATTCGGGGATCAAAAGTCGACATCGAAGGGTCGGTAACGGTGCCTGAGGCTAGTCTCGAACCCCCTGACCTGTCCGGTGCTGTCACCATATCTAGCGATGTAGTAATCATAGATGATGTGCTGAAGGTTGAGGAGAAAGAAAGGTATCAGCTCAGCGGTAAAATGAAACTGGTGCTGGGAGATAAGGTGGTCTTCACCGGGTTCGGACTTGCGGGAAGACTGACGGGCATGATCGATCTGACGGAAGCTCCGGGCAAGACGACACAGGGAAAAGGAGAGATCCAGATCCTTGACGGCACATACCGGGCCTACGGGCAGGAACTTGTGATTGAGAAGGGTAGGCTGATATTCCTGGGGCTAATAGACAATCCGGGACTTGACATACGGGCCTCCCGGAGTATCAGAGAGGTGGTCTCCGGGGTGCAGGTTGGTGGAACGCTCCAGTCTCCTGAACTGCGTGTCTTTTCTGTCCCGTCAATGGATGAATCAGACGCGCTCTCATATCTTGTCTTTGGCCGTCCCATAAACCGGCTGTCCGGTTCAGAAGGGAATCTTTTATACAGCGCGGCCCTGTCAGCAGGACTGAGAGGCGGAGGTCTGATATCGAAGAAGATTGGCGCCAGATTCGGAATTGAGGATGTGGAGATTGAAACAGGCTCAGAACCTCAGGACGCAGCCCTTTTTCTGGGGAAATACCTGTCCCCTCGGCTCTACGTCAGTTACGGCATTGGCCTTTTTGAACCGGTGAACACGATCCGGCTACGTTATCAGCTCAGCCCCAAATGGCTTTTACAAACCGAATACGGGACTGAAAGCGGTGG
>JBCKZY010000065.1:0-8880 GCA_038918635.1 Thermodesulfovibrionia bacterium
CATCGCCTTGAAAAAAAACTATTCCAATATCAAACTTACCGATTTTGATAATGATAAGGAATTTCTTTACAGCCCTATCCACTCTATTGTCGGTGATACGGAACTGAGGATAACAAAGCGTGCTGAAGAGTTTGACTATAAAATATCGCTGGCTATCCCCAAAACAC
This sequence comes from Thermodesulfovibrionia bacterium, assembly GCA_038918635.1. Classification (GTDB taxonomy): domain Bacteria; phylum Nitrospirota; class Thermodesulfovibrionia; order UBA6902; family UBA6902; genus CAXMSH01. The sequence goes on from JBCKZY010000065.1 coordinate 168, forward strand.
ATAACTTTGCGGTCGCCACATTTGGGATAAAGAACATGGCAGGACTTGTTATGAGGGAAGACATGGCCATGATCCACGGTATGAAGGGAGGAGTTGAGGTAGACGCGCCCAAAACCCTTCTCGACAGGCTTCCGCCGGGTACGGTATCAAAGGCAAGAAGGCTTCTTCCCAACTGGCTTATTAATTTTCTTTTCCGTCAGTACCCGGGCTACAGAAAGAGTGTTAAGATGATCCATTGGAATATTGCCCAGCTTGCAAAAGTCGCATGGCCTGACCTTGTAGTTCTGGACGGTTTTGTATGCATGGAGGGTGACGGGCCAGTTGACGGCACACCTGTCCATCTTAAAACAGCTATCGCGTCAGCAGATGCCATTAAAGCCGACGGCATAGGTGCACGCCTTATCGGCTTCAACCCTGAAGAGATAGGTTACCTCTATTACCTTCAGAAAGAGGAGATGGGCGAATATTCCATAGACAACCTCCTTGGTGACGATCTTGAGAGAATCAAGAAAAAGTTCAGGCCTCATGCCACTTATGATATCCAGAGTCAATGGCATTTATAACAGTGACCCGTTACCCGTTTCCAGTTGCCGGTTACAGATCACAAATATGATTATGAAACGTATTCCGGAAGATGAATTAATGAACGACCCTGATCATGCCAGGGCATATGCAGAAACTGATTTTTCAGAACCTCATGAGTCCTTTGTACGTAACTTTAAGAAACTATTTCCTGATTTTCATAACGGTGAAGTCCTTGACCTTGGATGCGGTCCGGCGGATATTACACTGCGCTTCGCGCGGAGATTTCCTGATACCCGTATAACAGGGATTGATGGCTCACAGGCAATGATTGATATTGGAATGAATGATATAAAACTGAGCGGACTGTCACACAGAATCAGACTGAAGAACGCTTTACTCCCCTCCCCCGGACTATTTAATCATGATTTTGATGCCGTTATTTCCAACAGCCTTTTGCATCATCTGCAGGACCCCTCTGTATTATGGCAGACTGTCAAATTGTGCGTGAAGCAAGATTCTCCGGTCTTCATTATGGACCTGCTTAGACCTGAAAATATTGAGGATGCGAAAAAGCTTGTTCATCTCTACGTTTCAGATGCTCCTCATATACTTCAGGAAGACTTCTTCAACTCGCTTCTTGCCGCATATAGTCTAAATGAGGTTGAGAAACAGCTTGAAGAGAACGGAATATATTATCTAAACACTGAGGTTATCAGTGACCGGCACCTGATTATCTGGGGAAAGGTGAACTCTCAGGAATAACGATATTTAGACAGGATGCACAGGATCTTCAGGATACATTAAAAGAAAAAATAATAATTAGACAGGATGCACAGGATCTTCAGGATACATTAAAAGAAAACAATAATTAGACAGGACATACAGGTCGAAGCGGCTCTATAAAAAGACTCGTACCGAGATGCTCAGGATATATTTAAAAATAGAAGAAAAATATTTTCTGTATCTTGTTAATCCTGTCAGAGAAGTAATTATTTTGTTATTTGACTAAATTCGTGTTAATTCGTGGCTAAATAATCCTGTCAGAAAAAAGGAAATTCCAATTCAATGAACTCATACCTTGAAACAGCGGTCAATTCAGCAAGACTTGCGGGCGATCTGATTATTGCCAACCTTGGGAAGCTTTCAAAGAGCGACGTCAGCATTAAACAGGCATCTGACTATGTGACACGCGTAGACAGGAGCGCTGAAGAGATTATAATAAATATGATCAGGAAGAATTTTCCAGATCATATTATTCAAGCTGAAGAGTCTGAAGAAGTAACAGGCACCGCGGAATACCGCTGGATAATCGATCCCCTTGACGGCACTACAAATTACATTCACGGATACCCGCAATTTTCTATCTCAATAGGACTTGAACATAAAGGAGAGGTAATACTCGGTGTAATACTCGACCCGTTAAGAGACGAGCTTTTCACAGCCATAAAGGGCCGTGGAACATTATTGAACGGGAAACCTGTAAGAGTATCAAGTATCCCGACAATGAGGGAGTCTCTGCTTTCGACAGGATTCCCTTTCCGCAATAAGGATATGATCGGTCCTTATCTTGATCTCTTCAGGAGTCTCTTTAACAGGATCAGTGATATGAGAAGGGCCGGCTCAGCCGCCCTTGACCTCGCCTATGTCGCAGCGGGAAGATGCGACGGGTTCTTTGAGATCGGCCTGAGTCCATGGGATATTGCGGCAGGAAGTATACTTATAAAGGAGGCTGGGGGTATTATATCCGATTTCAGTGGAGGCAGTGATTACCTCATCACCGGCAACGTAGCAGCCGGTAATCCTCATCTACACCCCATGATATTGAAAGAGGTCAGAGAGATATTCAACGGGATAATTGACAGGTAACAGTCACATATTATGCCACAGATTTACACAGACTTACACGGATTTATAATCTCATTACACTTAAAATACAGAAAAATATTAAATACTTTTTTACAAGATTGACAGGATTAAAAAGATTTTTATTTTTTTAATTTATCCTGAAGGTCCAGTGTATCCTGTCTGAAATACTATCTTTGAGTCTTTGTTGAGAAAATATGTTTTAAATCTGTGTAAATCTGTGGCCAATTATGGGTAGTAAGTCTGTGGCTATTTTCAGGGCAATCTGCAATAATTGATAATGTTTTATCTGTTTCTCATATTTGTTCTCGTCCCGGTTATTGAACTCACCCTTCTTATTAAGGTTGGTTCTATCATAGGGATATTTAACACAATAACTATCATACTTTTAACCGCTATGATTGGCGCGTATATGGTAAGGCTTGAGGGCTTGGGGGTACTATCCCGAATTCAACAGAACATGCAGGAAGGTGTCTTCCCGGCTGAAGAACTGATTGACGGCGCAATGATACTGGTAGCAGGAGCCCTTCTATTAACTCCAGGGTTCTTTACTGATGTTGTTGGTTTTTTGATGGTCTTCCCTGTATCAAGGAACTTTATAAAGAGGATAGCGAGACGTTATATCGAAAAGAGAATATCTCCCTCGGATATTTATATCAACAAACTTTAACTTGATAACTCCCTGTAGTCTCGTTTAGAAGCGCCTACTTCTGGTGCTACAGAGTTTCCAATAGTTCTTTTCCCCCTTGTCGAAGCGATCCTTTGCTCGATACGAGTAAACTCCGACCCGCTTCGGGATGTGGTGTTTAAGATATTATTCACCCTCCCCTTAGTCCCCTCCCGTCAAGGGAGGGGATATTTGGGATGCCCAGTTAGTCTCCTCCCGTCAAGGGTGGGAATATTTGGGATACCCCGTTAGTCCCCTCATGTCAAGGGAGGGGATATTTGGGATGCCCAGTTAGTCTCCTCCCGTCAAGGGAGGGGATATTTGGGATACCCTGCGGTCTTCAGTGTGATTCATTTATATGTCATTTACTCTTCAGTATTCAATCATACACCTTTTAAAATATGGGAAAATCTAATAAGCGCAGATGTTATAATAAATGACAATGATTATAGTAAAAGCAAAAGAATTGACAAAAGATTACGGAAACCAAAGGGCTCTTGACGGCATTAATTTTGAAATTAGTGAAGGCGAATGTTTCGGTTTTCTTGGGCCTAACGGGGCAGGCAAGACAACCGCAATGAGTATTATCTACTGTTTTTTTCCCTCCTACATCAGGCAGTCTGACTGTATTTGGGATGGATGCAAACAGAAACCCTAGTGAGATAAAGGCCCGGATCGGCGTTATGCCGCAGGATGATAACCTTGATCTGGAGCTTTCAGTTTTTGAAAATCTGATTGTATACGCAAGATATTTCGATATCCCGAGGAGAGAGGCATTGCCGCTGGCCAAAGATCTCCTGAAGTTTGTAGAACTGACGGAAAAAGCAGATATCAATATCAGGGAACTTTCCGGCGGGATGAAGCGCAAACTCATTCTTGCCAGGTCATTACTGAACAAACCTGACCTGCTTATGCTTGACGAGCCTACAACAGGTCTTGATCCCCACAGCAGGCATTCGGTGTGGAACAAACTGAATCACCTCAAATCTAATAATACAACCTTAATTCTTACAACACATTACATGGAAGAGGCTGAAAAATTGTGTGACAGGGTTGCCATAATGAATTCAGGTAAGATAGTTGTTATCGATACCCCTGATAACCTCATAAATATTCATGGCGGAAACCTTGAAGAAGTTTATCTGAAGTTAACCGGCTTGAGTCTTAACTATTGATGCATATAAAGGAGTCAGGTTGAAATTAAGAAGGGCCTACAGGGTCTGGCAGAGAAATTTTACCGTTTACACAAAGCGCTACAAAACAAGCATGGTCCTGAATTTCGTGGAACCTGTTCTTTATCTTGTCGCGCTTGGATTCGGACTTGGTGCTTTTGTCAGGGAGATTAACGGGGTGCCTTATATAAAGTTTATCGCGCCCGGACTTATCGCTTCTTCATCGATGTTTGCCGCATCCTTTGAATGTACCTACGGAACATATATCAGGATGACTTATCAGAAAACATTCGACGCCATACTTGCCACACCTGTTAACATTGATGATCTGGTCGCGGGAGAACTCCTGTGGGGAGCTGCAAAGGGAACTTTTTACGGCATTATTATAATAATAGTACTATCCGCATTCGGACTGATAGACTCACCGTATCTGGTCTGCGCAATCCCGCTCATATTTATAAGCGGGCTTATATTCTCGGAAATAGCGGTAATAGCATCAGCGACAGTCCCGGGAATTGATTCCTTCAATTATTTCAATACCCTCCTTATGACACCGATGTTTCTCTTCTCTGGTATCTTTTTTCCGCTCGACAGCCTTCCTCCGATCGTTTTAAAGATCGCGTTTTTTACACCACTATATCACCTGGTAAACATTTCAAGGTCTTTTGCAAATGGCAATATATCTACGACTTTTCCGGATATAATATGGCTGATCTCCGTAGCGCTCCTGCTGGCCCCCTTCCCCTTCAGACTTATGAGAAGACGAATAATTAAATGAAGGTATCAAAAACGAAGAGCAGGAGACGCGGTAAAAAGAGGGCAACAAAAAAGATTCCACAGTCAAAAAAACATCAATGTTCAGACTGTAATTTCTGCCAGTTCTGCAATGATGAAAAATGTGCTATGTGCAGGCCATCGACCTGCAAAAGAGATACTAAATCAAAAAAGAAAAACCATAAACCGCTATTCTTACGTTATTAAAAAACTTAACCACAGCCAAAAGTAGGCGCTTCCAGGCGATAACACAACTTAACCACAGAGAACACAGAGTAAATATAAAATGAATACTCCCCGCCGCAGCCAGAAGTAGGCGCTTCTAAGCGAGACAGCGGGGTATCGTTAGGTAAAAACTATTATTCTTAAAATCCCCCCTGCCCCCCTTTTCCAAAGTGGGGATTAAGAGGAAACCTCACAGCAGCCAGAAGTAGGCGCTTCTAAGCGAGACTGTGGGGTATTTAAAAACATAATAAATATGTTATGAGAGATTCTATTCCTTCCCCTCTCTGTGACCTCTGTGGTGAATTGTCTTTTTTATGCTGTGGTTTCATGCTTTATTTTCTTTTTTGTACATAAACATGGTGAAATCGTATAAAACCCTGTCATGCCTTATAGATGCATACGGTGAAAGCTCCTTCAAGGCAAAATTAAACATCTCTTCAGGATAAAGGTAGTTCAATTCAAACGACTTTTTAGAAGTATAGGCGGAAAGTGCATTGAATGCCATAGCAATCCTGCAATGTTTAAACAGCGTTATCAATGTAGTCTTAATTGTTTCTTCAAGCTGCTGCACCTTAAGGTTAAACACTCCGCATATAAATATATAATCAAACTCCTCATCCAGATCATCTCTGTTGATATCAAATGTCCTGAAACTGCACTCAGGATAACTGCTGGCGGCAATAGAGATGAATTTCTCATTGATATCAACGCCTGTATAACGGACATCAATGCCCCTCTCCCTGAGATAACCGTAGAAGTCTCCCTTGCCGCATCCAAAATCGAGCACCTTGCTTCCAGTAATATTATTGTCAATATCAAGGAGAGACCTGAATCGTGAAATTTGTCCATCGGGTGACCAGCCAAGAGATTCAGGCTTATTACCAAACAATTGCAGTCGTTTGTTGTAATAAGAAATAATGTATTCTTTTGAGAGGTCGTCCATGGCTTCTTATATTTCTGGACTATACTGGAGTATTCACAATTATTCAGTACGTACGATATTATCAACGGGTAAATTTCTGATCAGCTCATCAAATGCGACTCTTATGGAGTTTTCCGATCTTGATTCTATTGTGATTAGTACCCTGATTCCGGTTTCTCCGGTAACAGGATAAGAACCGATCATCACATCGCTATTACGTGATACAACGATATTCAGTATCTCGGCAATCTCGGATTCATATGTATTCAAAAATATTCTTTTAAGGTAAAACGATCCAGCACGAAGTCTGTCTCTTATTGATGGAAACTTCTTCTTCAGGTGTTGAGGAATTCCCGGGAAGACAAAGATGTTCCTGAACATGACGATCGGGAATACCGTGGTATCGCCGAAGATCACCTCGGCACCTTCGGGGACTTCAGTCATCTTTATCATAGGGCTGTTCAGTGGATATTTATATTTTTCAGATAACGCCTTTTTAATATCAGGATCACTGACAAGCCGCACACCAAAACCATCTGCTATCCCTGACATTGTGACATCATCATGCGTTGGTCCGATTCCACCTGTTGTAAAGACATAATCATAATCAGCTGAAAAACTGACAGCCTCAATCCCTATGGACTCTACCTCATCTGGAATTACTGATATACGAGTGACCGTTACGCCAAGAGCTCTCAACTCTGAAGTCAGGTAGAAGGAGTTGATATCCTGAACTTTACCAGACAGTATTTCATTTCCGATAATAATGATGCCCGCAGTCTTTGTAATATCTTTCATGGTCCTTTGAGCATTTAGTTGTCAGTAATAATTAACTGAATTATAGGCTGTCTACCTTTATAATAACCTTCAAGACATCTTTCCGGGATGCATAATTAAAGGCCTTAACACCATCCTCAAGGCTGAAGAGGCCGCTGACAAGGCATGTGACATCAACCTTGCCATCTTCAATGGCTTTAATGGCAGGAGGAAATGGCCCGCATCTTGAACCAGTCAATGTGAGCTCGTGAATAACAACACTATTAAGATCAACAGATCTTTTCTCTGCTAAAGTTGTCTTTAATATAATTTTGCCCCCGGGCTTAACTATATTCAAAGCAGTATCTGTTCCGGTTTGTGATCCGGAACAATCAACTACTATATCAAACTCCCTTTCTTTTATGTTATTGGCATATCCAGTCCTTATCCCCTTACTCTTAATAACTGTGAGCTTATTCTCGTGCTTCCCTAAGAGAATGAGCCTGCATCCTGTTAAAGACAGGACCTGTCCTACAAGCAGACCTAATTTGCCGTCTCCAATAATACATACACTGTCATCGGAAGTGATATTAACCTGCTCAAGTATCTCGTAGGCAGCGGCAAGGGGTTCTGTAAATACCGCCTCTTGATCCGAAACAGAGTCAGGAATAAAATGAAGGTTACTGACAGGAAGCGTTATAAACTCTGCGAATACACCGTCCTTATTATAAATACCCAGTACCGAACGTTCAGTACAGTGATTCCGCATATTGTTTCTGCAATAATGACAATCCCCGCAAGCAAGGTTTATCTCACCTGTAACCCTTCTGCCGTTAAGTTCTTCAGAGACTGAAGACTCAACAACCCCTACAAATTCATGCCCTGGAATCCCTGTAAAATTCATATACCCTTTCATAATCTCAAGGTCAGTATTGCATATTCCTGCATGTGTCACCCTGATCAGCGCCTCTCCATTCATTGGTTCAGGCTTCGGGTAATCATCTCTATAAATAAGCTCCTTATTAAAGACAAGCGCTCTCATTTGAATGTATTTTACCTTAAATACGCAAAGGTATAAAGGGTAGTATAATAATTTATAAAATTGGCTCATCCGGGTTTTGTGTTGAACCTTTAAGTGATATAAAAGTTCCCTCCCCCTTGTCGAAGCGACCCTGTACTGCCTGTCGTAGCCCCGTTTGAGACGGGGTAGACTCCGCGGAGATCCCGATTTACCCGTTCTCCGCCATGTACCGTACGGTGCACGGCTCCGTAGTTCTACGAAGGATGAATCGGGGTACAGATTCATCAGGGATTCTTCGGGGATATTTAGTTGAATACCAGATAATACTTGACAAGAACTATTATTATCTGGTATTATTTTTAACAGAAGAACTATTCTAATAGGAGTGAAGTGATCCAACAAAATGACAAGAGTTTCAAGCAAACACCACAAAGATTAGCCATCCTCGAATGTCTCAAGGGGAACAAGAGTCATCCATCAGCAGAAGATATTTTCCATAAGGTAAAAAAGAAATTTCCTACTATGTCTTTTGCCACTGTTTACAATAATCTTGAGGCAATGAAAAAGAGGGGCAGCATCCAAAGCCTTACAATTGACTCAGAAAGGATGCGTTACGATCCCAATACCTCCTATCACCATCACATTATCTGCGTTGATTGCAAAAAGATAATCGACGTGAACGTTAACATTAAACTTAATATTCCAGAAGAGAATAAATGCGACTTTGATATTTTAGGTAACCATATTGAATTTTATGGTACATGCCCGGATTGCAATGAAAAAGGGCG
>JBCKZY010000066.1:0-8861 GCA_038918635.1 Thermodesulfovibrionia bacterium
CTCAATAGTGCGGAAATTGTGGTAATAGTCCTATTATCTTCTTCTTTTATCCCTTTCGACCGCTACCATAAGAAGAGATACGGCTGCGGGTGTAACACCGGGGATCCTGCTTGCCTGTCCTAGATTGGCAGGTCTGATCTCTTCGAGCTTCTCTGAAATTTCATTTGAAATCCCCGGTATACCGCTGTATAGAAACCCCTCAGGGATGAGTTTCTCCTCGATCTTTTTGAACTTCTCAGCCTGTTCTGCCTGTCGTTTGATATACCCGTTGTACTTGGCCTGGATCTCTACCTGATTTATGACATCCGGGGATAACCCGTTACGGGGGGGTGAAAACCCTGCTATGTCTGAATATCTGATCTCCGGCCTTTTCAACAGCTGGTAAAGGCCGGTATCTTCCTTTATCTCAGAGCATCCGATACCCCTTAATACAGGATTGATGATTTCAGGTTTTATCCTTGAAGATTGCAGCAGTTCAAGTTCTTTTTTGATTGAGACCTTCTTATCAATAAGCGCATTATAGTGCTGACTCCTGATGAGCCCGAGATTGTATCCGTGCTCCATGAGCCTGAGGTCGGCGTTGTCCTGCCTCAGCATCAGTCTGTACTCCGCCCTTGATGTGAACATTCTATATGGTTCTTTCGTGCCTTTTGTGACAAGGTCATCAATCAGGACGCCTATGTACGCTTCGTGTCTTTTGAGAATAAAGGGTCTGGAATCCTTAATCTTAAGCGCCGCGTTTATCCCTGCAATCATGCCCTGTGCGGCGGCCTCCTCATAGCCAGATGTGCCGTTAATCTGACCCGCGAGAAAGAGACCTTCCACATGTTTTGTCTCAAGAGTCGGTCTCAGCTGGGTCGGATAAAAATAATCATACTCAATTGCATATCCCGGGCTCTTGATCTCTGCCTTCTCAAGACCAACTATGCTCCTTACTAGGGATGCCTGTACTTCACGGGGTAAACTCGTTGATATACCGTTTGCATAATACTCATCAATATCGAGTCCTTCAGGTTCAAGAAAGACCTGATGTCTGGGTTTGTCCTTAAACCTTACGACCTTGTCTTCAATAGAAGGACAGTATCTCGGCCCTATACCCGTTATCTTCCCGCTGTATAAGGGAGATTGCTCGAGGTTGTTTCTTATAATTTCATGTGTTTCGCTGTTTGTGAAAGTCATGTAACAGGGAAGCTGGGGGTTCATTATACTTTCGGTAAACAGGGACATTGCCGGGGGAGGATGATCGCCTTCCTGTATCTCCATTCTGGAGAAATCAATACCTTTCTTATAAAGTCTCGGAGGTGTTCCTGTCTTAAGCCTTCCTTTCTGGAGACCGATATCAGCGAGGTTCTTTGAGAGACCAGTTGAGGGAGGTTCTCCGGCCCTGCCGGCCGGGAAATTCTCCGTTCCTATATGGATTAATCCGTTGAGGAAGGTCCCAGTAGCGATTATTACCGCTTTTGAGAAGTATTCATGTTCAGTAGTCCTGACTCCTATGATACGGTTCTTCCTGACGATTAAACTCTCAACCAGTTCCTGCCTTATATCAAGCCCATCCTGACCCTCCAGGGAACTTCTCATAAAGGTTCTATAAAGCGCCCTGTCGGCCTGGACCCGTGTTGCCCGGACAGCAGGACCCTTGCTCATGTTCAGCACCTTGTACTGTATCCCCGCCTTGTCCGTGACCCTTGCCATCTCGCCGCCGAGGGCATCTATCTCTTTTACAAGGTGGCTCTTGGCAAGTCCTCCTATAGCGGGGTTGCATGACATCTGCCCGATCGTCTCAAGGTCCATTGTGAAGACGACTGTAACCATGTCCATTCTTGCGCAGGCAAGGGCGGCCTCGCAACCGGCATGTCCTGCCCCAATAACAACAACATCGTAATCGTTTTTGCCCATAATAATTACTATAACTTAAATTGAACGATATAATAGCAACGCGGTTATGTAAAGCGCTTTAAAGAATAGGTAAATTGAAGGAATTTGTCCGTTTGTGCTTCAGAAATTATGACGAATTATTGCTTCTGCCTCTTATCGCTGTCATTATAGCCGCGACATATATAAACATAATTATGATATCAACAGACCGTGTATCCGGGCCGGCAACAATTGAACAGCCTCCACCCCCGTTGCCTCCGGAAGTGTTCCCCTGAGTTGTTGCGTCTGCCTCGTTGGAATAACTTGAACTCCCGGCGTCGTTAAACGCTCTTATAATGTATCGGTAAATTGTTGCCTGTGTGAGCCCCGGATCGGTATGTTCGGTGACATTCGGACCAACAGTTGTTATCTCAGAGAATGTCCCGCCGTCTGTCTTCCTCTCTATAATGAAACCTTTTTCATTATTTGAATTATCTGCCCATCTCAGAAGAATGCTGGAGTTTGATAGCGCTGTAGCGGCCAGGTCTGAAGGTGTATCCGGCGGAACTGAGTACAGGACCGCGTTGAAAGCATTTAACCTACCGCCAGTTAATGTCAGGTCCGACAATAACGATACTGGGTCCACGGAGCTAAGAATAATTTTCTTTACCTGTATATTATTCAAAGAAGGATTGTTGGCCAGTATTAATCCTGCTACACCTGAGACATGAGGCGCCGCAAAGGAAGAGCCGTTATTATTCTCGTAGCTGTAATTATTTATATCCACCGCCTCTCTTGCAAGTTCTAAGTCGTCAATGAAAACTCCATCGAGAGTTGCTGAAGCATCTGAAGACAGACTGAAGCCGAGATAAAGACTATCAACAATATCAGCAATCGAAGTGAAATCTGAACGATATAAGACAAAGTTTCCATTAGTGCTTCCTGAAAGGAAGTCTGTCATGTCCCAGTTAATACCATCAGGAGAATAATTCACATAAAGGAAGTCAAAGACATGTGCCAAGTCCCCTTTCCAATTAAAAGAAAGTGTATAACGGTTATCCTTTAATAGGGCTATCGGCGTCATATGCCTTGCCCACGAATTAGTGTTGTTAAGGTAATTCCCTGACGGGCTGTCTTCAAGACTGTTGGTCCCACCTGTTCCTGTGCCGCCTGTCACTGCCCATGTGCTGTTTATGCCTCCTCTGCTCCATCCCAGCAGCGGGAGGTTTCCTGACGCGCCGTCAAAGTCTTCACTGTAGACTGTTACTGGATCCATATATTCCAAAACTGGAACAGTACTGTAGATATTTACCCCGGGGGCGGCAAGATCCACTGAGGTTGCCCCTAAGTTGGAAAAAGGGGGCAGTGCGTCATTGTGATCAGCGGCGGTCACAGATATGATATTAGTGCTTGTATAGCTTGCGGGATAAAAAGGCGATGTGTCATTATCTGTCCCGCTGTTACCTGCGGCACATACGATTATCGCTTTTGAAGCATCTATAGCATCTTTAAGCGCCTGGCTGTTCCCGCTTCCTCCCCAACTGATGTTTATTACATGGGCGTTGTTGGCATTTGCGTAAAGAATGGCTGATATAGCATCAGCCGTTGTCCCGTTCCCGCTTACCCCCAGCATCCGCAATGGCATTATTTGAGCATCCCACATTACACCAGTAATCCCCCTGCCATTATTCCCTTGTGCCGCTATAATTCCGGATACGTGTGTGCCATGACCGTTATAATCTGTGGGGTCATTGTCATTGCCGATAAAGTCCCAGCCATAACAGTCGTCTATATAGCCGTTTCTATCATTGTCTATGCTGTCATTGCATATTATTTCCCCTGTATTTGTCCAGATATTGTCAGAAAAATCAGGATGGTTAAGTGCCAGGCCGGAGTCGGCAACAGCGATAATGATTTCATGTGAGCCTGTGGTCCTGTCCCATGCCTCAGGCGCGTCAATGTCTGAATCAATTGTGCCCCCGGTCTGGCCGGTATTATTTAATCCCCAGAGATTTATATAATCCTTATCGTCAGGGACTTCCGCTGCATGAAGAATGTAATTGGGCTCGGCATATTCCACGTTAATGTCCTGTTTGTAGTGCTCAATGGCTTCTTCCACAGGTATGTTTTCTGGAAATTTAATGTGATGCACCCGGAGGTTTTTAAACTCCTTCTTCGTAACAGCATCAATAGCTCTGTTGAGTCCACTTGCTGTAATTGCTGCAGTCCCGTGATGAAATTTTACCAGCAGTTCTCCGGGTACATAATTGCTCTGCTTTCTGTAGGAATTTGCACTGTTTTGATCTTCATCGGAGATGTTGACTGATGAGCCGCATCCATTAACGAATACAAAAAAAAATATGAGGATTATTGCTGTCGCTGTCTTAAGGTTTTCCATTTAGTCCCGTTTGAATACATCCTTTTTTAACCGGTCACGGTCTTACATAATTAAGGGTCTTCGCGTAATAGAGTGGGGTAATTGTCAATTCTCTCTTCCCCTCTTTGAAAAAGACCCGTTGCTCCGCCCCGAGGCGAGGGGGTCAGGGGAGATTTTTTAAATCATAATTGTCTCGATATCTGTCATCTTTATTTTCAGGTTTCTCGACAACTGTCATATTATTGTATGAAAGCATAGTTGCCGCCCAACGATTTCAAATCCCCCTTCCACCCCCTTTTCTAAAGGGGGGATTAACAAGGGATATCATTATTAATCAGATATTACCCACACTATTTCCTGATGTACGATAATATAATCGAAGGCAGGATTAATTACCCTCTCTTTTTATTGTAATGAAAATATAGCGCGTCGGCAAGTCTTGTGAAATCTTCTATGCTTAATTCTTCCGGCCTCTTCTTCCGGTCAATGCCTGCCTCATCAAGCCCCTCCCTGATCCCGTTAAACTTGCTGAGAGAGTTTGATAACATCTTCCTCCTTTGCATGAAGGCGCTTTTTACCACCGTGAAAAAAAATGATACATCACTTGTGATGTATATAGGTTCAGTCGGTATATCAAAGTGAACAACAGCGGAATCTACAGACGGCGGCGGGGAGAAAGCCTTCCTCGAAACCATGAATCTTAATTCCGGTTTTGTGTGAAACTGGGTCGATATCGAGAGAACGCCGTAGTCCTTGCTTCCCGGAGGGGCCGCCATTCTCACTGCAACCTCTTTTTGGATAAGCAGTGTCATTGATATGATCTTCTCCCTGAATTCAAGCAATCTGAAGAAGAGAGGGGTTGTTATATAGTAAGGTATATTGGCAACAACCTTGAACCTGCCGCTTATTTTGTCGTAAGGATACTTCAGGGCGTCCGCTGTTATTATCTCCACGTTCGAGAGGCCTGAGAGGTTCTCTGTGAGTCGGCCGATCAATTTTTTATCGAACTCTATGGCGATTACCCTTTCAGCGTGTTCCGAGATGAATCTGGTAAGAGTCCCCAGCCCGGGACCGATCTCAACCACTGTTTCTGAATCAGATACCTTGCCGCAATCAACTATCTTACTCAGAATGCCGGGATCAAACAGGAAATTCTGTCCAAATGGTTTCTTCATCGGTAGATTATTTACACTGTGAGGCTATAGTAAAAGCTCTATTCGTCATTCCCCGATAAACCCCCGAAGAATCAGGACAGGCCCGATGTCTTTGTCGGGAATCCAGAATATTTGTAAAAAACCGTGAACTCTGGATACCCGCCGGAGCCTGTCCTCGAATTTCGTAATCGGGGGCGGGTATGACAACATGAGCGATTCTAATAACTCTTTCCTTTTTTCTGTCATTCCCCGACTCCGTCGGGGAATGACAGAGAGTCATATATTCCATCTCTGTTTAAGTGCCTTTATCTTTTCACTCGACCCCTTGACCCCTTGACCCCTTTTCCTTATACCTCTTTTATCTCCGCGTCATGAGTAAAAACAATGAATGTCTTCACTTCGCGGGTGACAAACAGATCCATTACGGCCTTTTTGTAAATACCGAGCTGGAAGGCATACCCTTTCAGATAATACGGGACATCTTCGTCTTCCACCGGAAATGTCTTGTAATCATAAATATTATATATACCTCCGGTCCTGATCACGCGGTCAATCCTGCCGGAATATATCTCATCTTTTTCCCGTAAAACAAAGGGCAGCTCTGTGTATGCATGGTCTTGAGGCCTTATAATATCCTTCCAGACACCTTTAGCCTGAAGAGAATCGATCTGCCGCTTTATAAGGGCAAGTTTGTCCGGCCTATCTTTATCTGATACGCCCCGGGAGGCAAGCATTCTGTCGGCCTTCTCATTGATATTCTCTTCGTTTAACTCGCCCTTTGAAACTCCTTCTAAAATTCTATGCATAATATCACCAAGGAGATGCCATTCCTTGCCATGCTGTCTTTTGATGTCCGTCGACTCAGTAACTCCTTTCCATGGGGCCTGCTTTTTGAGGGTCAGTGGAATGACCTGAATGCGTTTCAGATCAGGAGGCCTGACAGGTCTTCTTTTAGCAGGTCTGGGTAGTCCCCTGATATCTTTTTCAGTAAATATCGAAAACCCCGGAATCCTGGCGCAGGTGCTGTACCGGTTTTCCTGTGATTCTATCTCAAATGCGCTATTGAGCATACCCATGAAGCTGTTCGCCCTGCAATCCGGTCTTCCTGACAGGACAAGGGCCTCTTCTGCTCTTGTGACTGCAACATAGAAAAGCCTCTTCTGTTCTTCCTTTTCTTTTGCAAGGTGAAGGAGATAGTCGTCATCTTCTTTACGAATGGAAGACTCGGGTTCTGATTTAAAAAAGAACTGCCCGGCATGTTCGTATATCAGATTTTCCCCGGCCGCGTTATGAAACGGTTCTTCAAGGCCGGGCACAAATACTACCGGAAACTCAAGACCTTTGGATGTGTGTATTGTCATTATCTTTACGGCGTCCATGCCCTCTGTGTTCACGTTGGCCTTCGGTTCATCGCTCCTGTTCAGGGTCCTCTCGAGAAAATCTCTTATCCTGATTATCGTCTTGCCCTCTGCTTCAAGTTCTTCAATGATACGCATCAATTTCCTGATGTTTGCCCTGGCCTGGGGCTTATGATAAAACTGCCATGCCCCTGTCTGTATAAGCACAGTCTCCATAAGTTCAGCAACCGGCATCACCGAAACATCAGACAGCCACCGGTCCAGTTGAGCACAGGTCTTTGCAATAAGCCCGTGATCGTTTTTACCGGCCATCTGCATCTTCTTAAATAAACTGCCGTTGCTGTTGTTTATTATTTCAAGAATCATATTGTCGTCAATTCCAAACAGCGGACTTTTCAATAATATATAAAGACTGTAATCGTCGCCGGGATTGGAGAGAAAGTAGACAAGCGACCTGAGCACGGCCACCTCAGGCTCCTGATAAAATCCTATACCCTTAACGGCTACAAAGGGTATTCCATGACGTCTCAGCGCCTCTTCATATGATCTGAGATGGGTCCTCTTTCTGAGTAGAATCGCGATGTCTTCATATTTGCAGGGCCTTTTTTGCGCGTCACCTCTTCCGGCAATCTGAAAATTATTGATCATACTTTTTATTTTACGTGCCAGTATGTCGGCTTCCCGTTCTTTTGCTTCCGCCGTATTTTCCACGTCGCTGTCGAGCATTATCAATTCTACCTGACCTGCGTCACCCTCTCTGCAGGCTTCAAACTCGCTGTATCTTGTAATCCATGAGGGGCTGTCATCACGTGTTTTCATTATTTCCTTGAAGAGATAGTTTGTGAACTCAATTATTGCAGGACGGCTCCTGTAGTTTTCCCTTGCCTCTTCATAGAGAAATTCATTGCCCAGCCATCGGGCCATCCTGTCACGGGCATTGGAGAAAATCTCGACATTGGCCCCACGAAAATAGTAGATTGACTGCTTTACATCACCAACGAAAAAGACCGTTGGTCTGATGCCCTCATCCCTTTTGGCGCCCATACCGGCACGCCACTCCTCAGTCAGGCTGTTGATAATCTCCCACTGAAAGGAGTTTATGTCCTGGAACTCGTCAACGAGGATGTGGTCTGTTTTTTCATCAAACGCATAAAGGATATTTGCCCACTCAGGGTTCTCTGTCAGCATTTTATACGTAACATATTCAAGGTCGCTGAAATCCAGCACGCCCTGTTTATATTTTCTGTTCCCATATATGTGCAAACATGTCCCGAAGATATCCCTTATCCTTTCCGACCTTTTAATCTGTAATTCCCTTTTCTTGTCTTTCCAGTACATATACATCCCGGAAGCCCAGTCCTGAAAGTCAGGAATATTTTTCAATACACCGGACGCCCTCTTCCGGGGGCTATTATTTCCGGTCAGGAAACAGTGCTCCAGAGCGGGGTTGTCCGGGCTGCCGAATTCCCGGAAATAATCTTTATAGCCCTCAATTGCATCAGCGGTCCCGGACCAGTTTAAGAGTTCCTGGACAAATGGTTTGGAAATCGAGACGGTATGAGGAGGAATCTCCGCATCAAGTGAAAACGGACTTTTTTGATATAGATAATCAACTGTTTCGCGCAGATAATCGAGTCCCCTGAAGCCCTTTTCGCCAAGGGTGTTATAGAGCAGCTCATGGCCCCTGAATCCCCTGCCCGCATCCATGAGGACCTGATACAGTGCCTCTTCCCAGTTCATAGCTGAATCTATGGTATCCGATATCTTATAGTTCGGGTCGATAGCCGCCTCGAATGAGAATCGGCGTAAAAGAGTGCCACAAAAAGCGTGTAGGGTTAAGACCCTCATCAGGGGCATTCTGTGAAGGATCTTACGGAACAGTCCTTCATCCTCTCTGGCAAGGATTGAAAGTATTCTTTGTTTCATCTCGGCTGCGGCCTTCTCGGTAAAAGTGACTGCAAGGATCCTCTCCACATCCACGCCTGATTTCATGAGGGCTATATATCTTCCGGCAAGCTTTTGTGTCTTGCCCGAGCCGGCAGGTGCCGAGATCATCACGCTTTTTGATGTGTCTAAATGATTATCCATTGTTACTTTGTTTGAAGTTGTTCAATA
>JBCKZY010000067.1:0-8503 GCA_038918635.1 Thermodesulfovibrionia bacterium
TGAAGCCCCCGTATATGTTATCCAGCATCCAGAATCATGAATTCAGAGTCTTTTAACCAGCTCATTCAGTGCCGGATACTCTTTGGCTGAGAAAGATATGTCTTCCTTTAAGAGCCTTAAACCCTCGGGCACATGTTTCAGAAAATATCTCTTATTTTTTACAGTTGAAAGAAACCCGTACGCACCGAGCGCCTGCATGTGTCTCTGAAGCCGGCAGGGTAATATCGTCTTCCTGAAGTTATCGGAAATAAATTCCCCTCTGCATCTGCCTTCCATCATCTCCATATAATAATCTATAAGTTCTTCCCTGCAGAGATCCGTCAGACTGTGATAAGGGTCCCACAATATTGATGCAAGGTCATAGGCCGGAGGTCCCATCCTTGCCCCCTGATAATCTATCAGACGAGGACTCCTGTTACCTGTAATCATAATGTTCTGAGACTGGAAGTCCCTGTGAATAACGGTTTTGGGAAAGGCGCTCACCTTCTTCGCCAGGGCGCTGAATTCACCCTCCAAGCCCGGATAGTCTTTTATCTCAAAATTTATTACTCCCTCTACATATCTCTCAATAAAATAGGCTGATTCCCACAGCAGAGCTTCATATCCCAACACCCTTTCCTTAACAGGGGGACATTCGGATAAGCGCTCAAACGGAATTGAGTGTATCAAAACAAGCATATCAATAACCCGCCTGTACATACTCATCACCTCTTCGTCACTGCGCGCGCACTTGAACCAGCTGTAAAGTGAAAGGTCCCCCATGTCTTCAAATAGCGCGCTTGTATCATCAGGCATATCCTCAAGCAGTTGTGGAACCGGCACGTTCTGACCGGAAAAAAAGACCGTCAGGTCAATCTGACGCCGGTAATCCGGGGCATCATCTCCGCACCGCATGAGGACAGCCGTACCGTTATCCCTTTTAACCCTCAAGTATCTCCTGTCAGAACCTCCGGTTCCAATAGGGAGGGCCTTCTTCTCACCGAACAAACCTGAGTTAAACGGATCATCAAGGTCTATCTTAAAACCCGGTCCAAGTATACAATTTTCATACCCCTTCCCATCCTCCAGACGGCTTCCCGGAAGGAGAACGCAGTTTCTGAGAGCAACTCCTTTCCCAAAGAGAACATCCCCCTCAACTACAACATAACCGTCCATGGATGCATCAGCACAATCCTTTGATATAGGATCTATATATATAGTCTCACCTTCAGTTCTCAGGGCGTCCAATACAGCGGAGGCATACGCGGACGGACTGCCGATGTCACTCCAGTATGAGCCGCTTACATCCGAAGTGCCTATCCTGTATCCCGCAGAGACAGCGTTTAACCATGCATCAACAACGCTGGAGACGCCTTCAGGCAGAAACTGGAGAAACTCGGGTGTGCAGAAAGCTATGCCAGTAAAGGCGCACCTTTTCATCTCTCCGGTGTGAGGGACAAGTTCATCGCCGACTCTAATCAGACCCCCCTCCTCATCGAGAGCAACGCTGTTCAGACCGGGGTGGTCATGAACGAGGAGTGTTACGAGATTACCGGAGGCAAGGTGGGATTCAAGCCCCTTATTTAGGTCGATATCAGAGACAATATCAGCATTGTGTACAAGAAAGTTGCCCTGACCGAGAAATGAACCGGCGTTCTTCAACGCCCCGCCTGTACCGAGAAGATATTCTTCAGGGAACATGACAACCCTTTCGCTGAAAACAGTACCCTTTATCCAGTCCTCTATCGCCCCTCTTTTATGGAAGAGATTTATCCCGATCTTATCCACCGGGAGCGTGGAAACCCTCTCCAGTACACGCTCAAGAACCGGCCTGCCAAGGAGCGGTAAAAGAGATTTCGGGATATGGTCCGTAACAGGCCGCAGTCTTTCCCCTAATCCTGCCGCAGGGATGAAGACATTAAGAGTTTTATCCATAACAGTCAGAAATCAAGCGGACTTTTCACCTCCTTAATCGTCCTGCTCTTAACGTAATGAGTATATATCATCGTAGTCCTCACGTCGCTGTGTCCAAGCAATGTCTGAATCGTCCGTATATCATAATTTGCCTGCAGGAGATGAGTGGCAAATGAGTGACGGAAGGTATGCGAGGTGACGCGCTTCGTGAGTTTCGCCCGCCGTACAGCCTCGTAAAGCGCTTCCTGAACATGCCTGTCATGCATATGATAACGCCGGTGTTCCTTCGTATCCTCCACAATAGTTAACGATTTCTGAGGAAAGAACCATTGCCATATAAAATCTTTGCCGGCTTTTGGATATTTCTTTTCGAGCTGATTGTCGAGAAACACGCCCGCATAACCCGCTGCAATATCCGCATCGTGAAGTTTCTGTATCGCCTCAAACTGTGCCATTAATTCAGGCATGATCGCCTGCGGAATTGGCAATGTCCGGTCTTTACCGCCCTTACCATGGACCGTAAGGATTCCGGCGTCGAAGTTGAAATTCTTCACCCGTAAATTCATGCATTCAAAAAGACGCAGCCCGCAGCCGTACAGCAGTTTTACCGGAAGGCCGTAAGGATGTTCCAGATGTTTCAGGACAGCGTCAATTTCTTTTCGGGAAAGAACTACAGGGATATACTTTGATTTCTTTGCACGGGGAATGTCCTTGTGATCGCCGAAATCTTTCTTCAGAATATGGCGGAAGAGAAACAATAAAGCGTTAAACGCCTGATTCTGCGTTGATGCGGCAACCTTGCAGTTCACCGCAAGATACGTGAGATATGCCTTTATATCATCCTTTGATAACTCGTCAGGCGGCTTATTTTGCAGATAAATCTGGAACTTGCGGGTCCAATCCGCGTATGCCTTGAGCGTCTTCCGGGAATAGTGCCGTGTCTTGATCTCCGCCGCAAGATTGTCGATGATCCTGTCCCATTCAGGATATCCGGATTTCTTCAGGCACCGCCAGCCAGTAAAACGTTTTCCAGCCGATGGAGACAGAACGGAAGCCTCATTAAGATCGCTGCTATCGGAAAAACCCTTATTCCCTGGTTGCGACTCAAAGAAGAGCGAAAGCGCATGCGCTGCCTGTTTCTGCTGTTTCGCTGTCTGATTCTTTTGCTGAAGTTTGTTGATAAAGAGCTTCACCTGTTCTGATCTGGAATCAGGAAGCGGGTATTTGCTTCGGAAATACAGATAGTACCGGAGCCACTTCCTGTAATCGGCGTGACTTGAGACAGGGACTGCCCTTTTCTTGAGGACGGCAGAATATTGTGCCAAAATATCAGATGGAATCAATTTCATAGGCGATTCATAGTGGGAGCTAGCATACATTTTACATATTAGTCCCTGAGAAAGTGTAATAAACTTCGTCAGATAACGTCAAGTTATTTATTTTATTGACTACACGATTAAAGTTATGTTACCGTTCAGCTAATAACTTGTTGGCTTAACGTGCCAACCACGTGCTGCACCGAACTATGGTCGGTGAGCGTTTTAAAATGAAAAAATTGCTCGAAATGTCAGATGAACAATTGACAAAATATGCGCAAAAATTACATGTGCCAATAGATGGCATTGGTTTTGCGTCTGGGTTAACTGGTAGAGCAGCCCTTATAGAACGCATTGAAAGGAAAATATTCAATCGGCTAGTATTACTCCTTTCTGTTTTAGGTATTCTTCTCACCTTTTGGGCTGCTATTACTTTCTAATTTTTTTCGTAAATCAATAAATTCTAAACGATATAATAGGAATTTGGAAGCATATAAGTCTTCCCGGAATCCCAATCCATCCAAAAAATTGGTCATTTGTTTTTCATTAGCACATTCGTTAATGACAGAAATATTTGCTAAATAACGTATTAAATTATCTTTAGAAATAAATGGCCATCTAAAATAATAATGTTTTGCGATATCAAACATTATCCCCCCTTGCGGGACGAACCCGCCAACCAGGACACTGGACACCATCGGGGAACAGCCCCCGTGGGTCAGTGCCGCGTTCCCCCTCGCTCCGCGAGGGGGAACGCGGCAGTTGAGCGGCCAACAGGTTAAAGTGCGCTCCGCGAGGAAGAACCAGGAGTTGGAGACGAATGGGCCTCCGGCCCACCGCTCAACTGCCGCATTATACGTATAAGATAAATGAATAAATCACAGCCTGGTCAAACATTAATTCATAATACTGATAGTCTCATGAATGAAATTAATGAACTCATACATGTGAACTTAAATAAAGAATGGATGGCAGGAGAATGGCAAAAAAAGGAAGCTGGCGAATTACCGGAGAATATTCATCCGCTAGTTAATGTTGCATTCACTGCTCATCAACAGATTAATCAATTCATAAAGAATAATTCCACAGGTATGACACCTGAAATATTTGAGCTTTCTGAGTTAGCTATAAAAATAAATGAGATGAAGAGAAGGAATGTAAAAGGATTACAGTTTCGTTTAAATAATTTAATATCCTTTGATTTTAATCTCTATAGAACTGCAAGATATGAAATTCAAATTGCAGGAATGTTACTGCAACGTAGTCATCAAGTAGAATTTCTCGAAGAAGGAATATCAACATCACCAGATATTTTAGTGAGCAATCCGAAAGGACAGTGTGAGATTGAGTGTAAACATAAAGAGCCTAATTTAGATCAAATAGATTATATTCAGAGTATATATAATAACACCCAAACTGCCCGCAAGCAGTTTTCAAAACAATACCCTGGAGTAATTTTTATTGAGATTAAGAAAAGTCGTTATGATGAATTTGAAGCTGAAAGCAATAGGCTTAAAAAGGAAATTGTTAGAGCTTTGCGGAATAGCTCTTCTATTTCAGCAATACTCTTATCATCAAAGATAGCTTTTGAAGAAAAGGCTGACTATGTTTATAGGCACAGAGTTTTAGGCTTTACAAACCAGAAACCCAGACACTCTATGCCGAATTGGCTTTCAAGTAACTTAGTAGACAATTGAGCGTATAACAAAACACTGCTGCGAAATCGTGCCAGCGGTGACTGTTTGGGCTTTTTATGTAGTCATTATTTAATTGGTGATTTTGCACGTTAATGACCTACATGGCACGATTCTCAGAGTTCGTCGTTATCAACAAAATATATCAATGAGTACTAATTAGCACTTGACAAGTGTACTTGTTTAGACTATAATGAGACTATAGCATAAAAAATCCTAAAAGGAGGATGTGCAATGGTCACAATCGAAATCGACGACGAAGTTTATAACTATTTAAAATCAATGGGAGAACCGTTTATTGACACTCCTAATTCAGTCTTGAGACGTATTATTTTTCAGGACACACACGCAGATCGCCCAGTTGTTAGTACTAATCATAGTACTACAAAAAGCCCTTCTGAAGTCTCTGCCCCATCGTCAAGTAACTTTATGTCTCATTACTTGCAAAAGCATTATAATGAGAAGTTCCGCTCTCGTTCACCGTACCGCACAATGTTTGAGTCAGACAAATTCTTGATTTACTTTCAAAATTTCAATAAGGCAGAGACAATTAACTTGTGGTATAGAATTAAGGAAAGTGCTTTAACGACTCTAAGAAAGACAGCCAAAAAAGCACTGATTTGTTTTACGAATCCAGCAGTAAATGTCGTCTATGAAATCCCAGTCAATGATATAGACAACCAAATTATTAAAGCAAACTGGAAGAAAGATTTCTTAGAAGTTAATATTGATCCATCAAACTCTCGATGGCGGGAACTAGATTGGAATATTGAAAAGTATTTAAAAGATAATTAAGGAATTGATAACAAAGCAGAGGCATTATGATCATACTTCGCACAAGCCCAGAAACCATACAAGAGGTCGTTAGGCTTTCAAAACACGCTTTGGATTACAAGCCGAGATTGACTAAGGGGGAGCTTATTTTGATATCCCAAAATACAGTCTTTGGGATTCGAGATGATACACCGCCAATTCGGTATGTGATGGAGTTTGATTGGGTACATCTGGATACTAGTGGAGAGAGCATGCGGATCTGGGGCAGACAGTGGGAGTATATTATAGAAGGCAAGAACTGCCGATCGCTCAAACATCCTTTTGACATCAGCAACCACCAAGTAACCGAAAAAAACTATGGCCCTGGTGGCCCGTTAGTATATGTTGCGCCTGATGATGAAAGAGTTCTCCAACAAAAAGGCTTATTGGAGACTGACTAAAAGGAAGTTATAATCGGATAAGCGGGGGGTTTTCTCCCCCGCTCTCCACACCCCCCCCGATAAGTCGGGATCTTCGACCGGCAAGCGGGTCTCCTCCTCAGGCGGACAGGCGCACCGGGCGGTTCCCAGAGCATGACGGCCCATAGGCGGTCAACAATATCAGAGACACCATTAGATGTCCCTTTGGGGCGAGCGATTCAACGACGCGCCGCGTGGTCACTCCTCCTTTCGGATTCAACATGCCTCACGAACTAATTGATGCTCCTTCCCCTCTCTCTGAGTTCAGCCCTTCACCATGTGCCGGGCATTACCCCGACCGTTGGGCTACTATGTCCCGAAGCTTCGGGATGACTTCTGCCCAATCTCATCACGGATTTCTCCATGATGCGCTGTCTCCTCCTGCTTCTGTCCGTTTCTTTGTTTCGTTCGCTATCAGGTGAAAACGGGCACCTGTTAACGCCTCGGGCTTGTTCTTCCGGTTTTGCCCTACCGGATTTCCTCCAGTAAGCAGACGATAAACCGCCTGTTGGACAGATCTCCCCGGATAAGGACGTGAACTTTTCCGCCTCGGCGGATCCGCCTGAGGCGGACACTGCATCCCGACGCATCGGGACAGCATTTACTCCCGGCTCAACGCAATACCGGGACAGGCTCCTCCATTGAACCCTGTACCAGGGAGCGGTACAGGGGAACCCCAGGGCTTCGTTGTGTTGTGCCAACTTACCCACGGACTCGGCCTTACTATGCTGTTTCTGTTCCCCGGATCAAGTCCGGGGCAGGCTCTGGCTCACAGTTTTGCCGTATGCTTCGGCTTAAAGCCCCTACTGTCGGCTCCAGACGGTCTCTCACGATTTTGCCCCCCGAAGAATCGGGATACTTCTGCTAATATCAATAAAATTAGCAGGGTTCACGTACAGGGGACTTTAACCCCATTAGTTCACGCCCATGCCGGGCGTACACAAAGCACTGCACTTGACCACGACCAGCGGTCTCTTTTTTCAATGGGGTTCTGGTTATTAAATGTTTTATATTTATTCATAGTTTATTCGCTTCCCTGCTCGTGGCAGGTGAGCTTTTCGTTATCTGTAATAAAAATAATACAAAATACAAGAAATTTGCTATGATATGAAAAAAAGCTGGAGGCAAGAAAATGTCACGAAAAGTGAGTGTTGTAATAGAAAAAGATGAACACGGATATTATGCGTACTGTCCGGAACTTGAAGGTTGCCAAACACAGGGTGGTTCAATAGACGAAGTGATGGTTAATATAAAGGAAGCCATTGAATTATATATAGAAACACTATCACCGGAGGAAATCAAAGAGGCAACGAGCAAGGAGATTCTGACAACAACGTTAGAGGTTCAAGTTGCCTAAGCTTCCAAGGCTGACTGCTCAGGAAGCTGAAGCAATGTTGTTGAAGGACGGATACGAATTTGCCAGAAGCAAGGGCAGCCATAGAATTTATATTAAGGGGACTAAACGAGTTGTACTTCCTTTCCATTCAGGGAAAACATTACATCCCAAAATAGTAAAACAAGTTATTAAAGCTATAGAAAAAGCTAAATAAGAACTAAGATAACCAGTCAACGCACTCGAATGCATGACAGCGTTATCTTAGAGAAATAAATTCTTGACATTAGCAGAGTGATACTTTAGTATTACTATTATGAAGACAGAATTGGTTACAACACTAAAAAGACAGGCCACAAAAATTCTTTCTGAATTGCATGACACAAAAGAAACGGTTCTGATTACTGAGCACGGAAAACCATCTGCATATTTGGTAGATGCCGATGCGTATGAAATGATGGAAAATAGGATGGAGATTCTAGAGGGTATAGCTAGGGGTGAGCGAGCTATATTGGAAAACCGTGTTGTGAATCACTCTAAAGCAAAGAAAAGAATGAAAAAGTGGCTCGACTGATTTGGACAGAACCAGCACTTTCAGATCTTGATGAAATAGCTGAATATATAGCCCTTGATAATGCGGAAGCAGCAAAGAAACTGGTTCAAAAGGTCTTTCAAAAGCTTGAACGGTTAGAGCAGCACCCCCAGTCAGGTCGTAAGCTTCCTGAGCTTAAAAAGACCGCATACAGAGAAGTGATAGTCAATCCCTGCAGAATATTTTACAGGGTAGATAATAAGGACATATATATTTTGTATGTGATGCGTGGAGAGAGCCAACTCAGAAAGTACTTGCTGGAAGAACGAAGAGAGAAGACAAAGAAAAAATAAAATGTACATTTAACACATGTGGGACACATAAGGACCTGCCTACCGGCAGGCAGGCGTGAACTTTTCCGCCTCGGCGGATCCGCCTGAGGCGGACACTGCATCCCGACGCATCGGGACAGCATTTACTCCCGGCTCAACGCAATACCTGGA
>JBCKZY010000068.1:0-8456 GCA_038918635.1 Thermodesulfovibrionia bacterium
TCTTCGTCTGTCAGCGGACCGCCTTTTTCGATTTCTCCGTTCTTTACAGCAGCCTTAGCCATTCTCAACACTGAAACCTTTACAGAGTGGCCGGCCTTTAGCGCCTCTATATAATCACTGGAAAGTCTTTCAGCAAGGGGCATTTTACCTTGATGTGTATTTTTTTAAACTTTTAATAGCCTTTTTTCTGGCTGCAATAGCCTTCTTTTTCTTCTTTACGCTGGGTTTATCGTAATATTCTCTCTTCTTAATCTCCGAGAGTATACCCTCTCTCTCGCATTGCTTCTTAAACTTTCTGAGAGCGTTCTCAAAAGAGCCGCTCCCGCCTACTCTTACAAATGGCATTCCGGATTCACCTCCCTTACACCAAACATCTAAATAATATACATCTTTCACTACTATTTAAGCAAGTGTATGACCGATATATGTATGGCATCTCTCACTTATTGGTGGTTACTATCTGTCATTCCGGCTTGTCCGGAATCTTCTTGCAAAAAGGATTCTCGGTGCGAGTCTTCGCGTGAGTCGCTTCGACCGGACAAGCCGGAATGACAACTTAATTGTTTTTTAACCAATAAATGAGGGATTACATATGTATCACAAAAAAATGATAACACTTAAATAGTTTAAATTATTTAAGTAGTTAGTTGCCTGAAAGGGGGATGAAATTCAGAAGAATTTCCGGTTGATTTAGAGTCGTTATGCGATAAAGGAAAGAAAACTACTCGATTATTCGGTATTTTCATAAAATCTGGAAAGTAGCGGGGGGGGGGGGTCTCTCAACTCTTTTTCAGTATAATAGCGATATCTTCTTATTCTATTATTCTTGGCACAAGAAAAAAATTACCTTCTCTTTCAGGAGCGTTCTGTAATGCCTTGTCACATGACAGGGAAGGTCTTAATTCATCCTCTCTGAATACGTTCTCGATGGGAAGAACGTGAGCTGTTGGTTCGATCTCTGTTGTATCGAGTTCGTTTAGCTTGTTAATATAATTAATCGTATTTTTTAGCTGTATCGCAAAAAGCTCTTTCTCCGGCACCGTGAGTTTAAGCCTTGCAAGTAAAGCGACATCTTCAATCTTCAATGTCAGATCTTCTCCAGCTGAGCAAACTTTAATGATAGTCTCTTAATACCTACGGACATAAAGTTCACCATAACCTTGATATCGCCGGTATCACCGTAACTGTCTCTGACAACACCATTTCCCCATTTTGGATGTCTTACCCTTACCCCAGTAACAAAAGGTGTGGTTTTGAGTAGATCCTTTGGTAATTTAACCTCACTTGTAATCATTCCTGACCTTGGTCTCTTTTCAATACACTTGTAACATCCAGAAGGAATATCATTCAAAAACCTGGACGGCTGCTGTTCCTGAACAGAGGCATAGAACTTTCTTTTCCTGGCGCCTACAAGATACAGCATCTCCCGAGCCCTTGTAATCCCGACGTAAAAGAGCCTCCGCTCTTCCTCAAGGTCATCAGGGTTCTTAAAGGCATGGAAGTGAGGCATAAGCCCGTCCTCTATTCCGCTTATAAATACAACTGGAAACTCCAGGCCCTTGGCGCTGTGAAGCGTCATTAGGGAGATAGAGCTGTCCTTAGATGCTTCATCTGTTGAGCTGAAAAGGGCGGCTGTATCAATAAGACTGCCAACGTCCTTTCCCTCGGAAGAGTTTACAAGTTCCATAAGGTTCTCAGACTTGTCATCTCCAATCCATTTAAGATATCCTGTCTTTTCCAGCAACAGCCATAGGAGTTCAGATGCGTCAATATTCTTCTTATCCCTTAATTCCTCAATGATATTAACAAAGCCTTTTATCTTCCCTTTTAAAGCCTTGGAATATCCGCTGCTGTTTAATATATGACACATTGTCTCATAAAAACTCTTCTTCTTTTTATGGGCTTCATTTTCAATTTTTGTTATGGTCACGCTTCCAATTCCTCTGGGAGGACAGTTGATGACCCTTTTAAGGCTGACTGAATCACTCGGATTGGAAATGAGTTTAAGGTACGAAATAATATCCTTTACCTCTTTTCTCTGGTAAAAACTGATTCCGCCGACTATGTGATAAGGGAGACCGCTCTCTCTGATCGTCTCCTCCAGGGCCCTTGACTGCTGGTTAACCCTGAAGAGGACAGCGAAATCCCCATAAGAATATTTACCCTTCAGGTAAAGATCCTTGATGGAATTCGCGATATACCTGGCCTCTTCCTGCCCGGTATTTGCAATACAGTAGGATATCTTTTCACCGGAGCCCCTGTCTGTCCAGAGTTTCTTGGGCATTCTCGAGGGATTTTTTGATATTATTCCACCCGCGGCATCAAGGATATTTTGCGTGGATCTGTAATTCTGCTCAAGCCTTAATACCTTGGTTTTTGAAAAGTCTTTTTGAAAAGTCAGTATATTTCCGAAATTAGCGCCTCTGAATTTATAAATACTCTGGTCGTCATCGCCTACAACAAATATGTTCCTGTGTTTGGACGCCAGGAGTTTTGACAACTCGTATTGAGCGGTATTTGTATCCTGGAATTCATCAATCATAATATGAGAAAATTCTTTTTGATATTCCTTCAAAACATCAGGATGCTCTTTAAACAGCTTGACTGTGTACATTATCAGGTCATCAAAATCAAGGGCGTTGTTTATCTTGAGATCATTCTGATACTTAACATAGATCCTTGTGAACTTCTCATCAAAGCCATAACTGTCTTCCCTGGCGAGAAGTTTGTCCGGATCTATCAGGGATGCCTTAAGAGATGAGAGCCTTGAAGAGACTCCTTTATACAGGGCTTCATGAATTTTGAATTCTTTCAGGATAGACCGGATAATATTACAGGAGTCGCCCTTATCATAAATACAGAAATTTCTGTCATAACCCAGTTTGTCCGAATTTTTTCTAAGAACTTTGGAGCAGAAGGAATGAAAAGTGGATACCCACAGGTCTTCTGTATTTTTCCCTGTTAGTCTTATGATCCTGTCCTTCATCTCTTCAGCAGCTTTATTGGTAAAAGTCATAGCAAGAATTGACTTAGGGAGAACATTATGTGTGGAGGTAAGATAAGCGAACCGGTGAGTAATTACCTTTGTTTTGCCGCTCCCTGCCCCTGCGAGAACCAGCAAAGGACCTTTATTGTGGATTATTGCACTTTTCTGCTGAGGATTAAGATCGTTCAGTATCTTATTTTTACGCATAATATCGATTTACCAGATAACATTTATAATAAAGGAGCAATCCAGTGACAGGAAGGAAACAATATGTTCCTTTTTTGTGTAATTATTATAACAGTTATTTCAAAAAAAATGTTTTAATCCGTATAATGTCCTGTTATCATAAAAATCATTTGGCCTGCCTGCTCGCTCGCTTGCCTCGGGGCGAAGCAACTGGCCTCGACTCGCCTCGATTCGGCGAAGCGGGTTCGGCTGAGCGGGCCGCCTTTATGCAATATACGGGTTAAGCCCTGTATTTTTATTCAACAGTCACGCTTTTCGCGAGGTTCCTCGGCTGGTCGACATTGCATTTTCTTAAGACAGCCATATGATAAGCAAGGAGTTGAAGCGGGATTGAAAAGATTACCGGAGTCAGATATCGGTTTACTCTTGGCACAAACAAAGTATGAGAAGCACAAGGGACAGGTTTCAGACTGTCTTCTACGGCTACAGCGATAACCTTACCGCCGCGGCTCTTAACCTCCTCAAGGTTTGAAAGCATCTTGTCACGCAAATCATCAGATATCAGGGCTAGCACAGGCAGGTCATTATTTATAAGAGCTATAGGCCCATGCTTCATCTCTCCGGCCGGATAGCCTTCAGCGTGAATATATGAAATTTCCTTCAACTTTAAAGCGCCCTCCAGGGCTATCGGGTAATTTATTCCTCTACCCAGATAAAGAAAGTCTCTTGCGCGATAAAACTTCCTGGCAATCTTAAGGATGGAGTCATTCAACTTGAGCGTCTTCTCAACCTTTTCAGGCAGTAAAAGCAGTTCATTGAACAGTTCCCTTGCCATCTTTACACTGACAATCCCTTTTGCCTTTGCGAGGGCTATTGAGAAGAGGTTGAGCCCGACCAGCTGCGTTGTAAACGCTTTTGTTGAAGCAACCCCGATCTCAGGGCCTGAATGTGTATAAAAAACACTATCAGATTCCCTCGAAGACGTACTGCCTACAACATTACAGATACTAAGAATCTTTGCGCCCCGTTTTTTGGCTTCTCTCTGAGCTGCAAGTGTGTCCGCTGTCTCTCCTGACTGTGTAATAACTATTACGAGGCTGTTCAGTGGAATAATCGGGTCTCTGTATCTGAATTCAGATGCAATATCAACCTCACATGGGACTTTTGCCATGCCCTCTATCATATATTTACCGGTCAGGGCCGCATGCCATGATGTGCCGCATGCAACCAGAAAGATTTTATCAAGCCTTTTCAGCTCCTGCTTTTTTAAGGAAAATTCGCTAAGGTTCACCTCTCCCTTTTCATTAGAGATTCTGCCGCTGATGGTATCCGATATTGCCATTGGCTGTTCGAAAATCTCCTTAAGCATGAAGTGCCTGAAGCCGCCTTTCTCAGCCATTGCTGGGCTCCATTCTATCTTTATTGACTTCTTCCTGACAGGTTTATTTCTTACATTACTGAACCGTACACCTTCCGTTGACATAACCGCCATCTCCCCGTTTTCCGGGATGATTACGTCTCTTGTATATTTAAGAAATGCTGGAATATCGGAAGCAGCAAAGAACTCTTTATTTCCAAGCCCGATAATAAGGGGGCTGTCTTTTTTAACGGCTACTATCCTGTCCGGGTCTGTTTCACTGATTACACAGAGGGCATAGGCTCCCGTAATATGATTCAGCGCCTCTCTTGTAGCGCTTTCAATATCTGCTCCATCACATGAATAACTGTTTATAAGATGGCATATGACTTCAGTATCAGTCTCTGACTTAAAAATATGCCCCTTCTTTTTAAGACCTTCCCTGATTTCAAGATAATTTTCAATGATCCCGTTATGTACGACTACGATGCCCCCTGCCTTATGCGGGTGTGCATTTCTTTCCGAGGGTTTGCCATGGGTGGCCCACCTCGTATGCCCGATTCCAGTTGAACCCTTCAGCCTTTCACCCCGTATTAATGCCTCTAAATCCTTTATCTTTCCATTACAACGTCTCACCTCGATCTTTTTATCTCTGAAGAAAGCTATTCCGGCTGAATCATATCCCCTGTATTCGAGTTTCTTCAGGGCATCAATCAGTATCGGAACAGAGTTTTTTCTTCCTATGTAGCCTATTATTCCGCACATAATAAAATTTAAGCCGTTTAACTTGATAATTCCCTGTAGTCTTGCTACAGGGTTTTCAATAGTTTTCCTCCCCCATCAAGGGAGGGGATATTTGGGATACCCTGCAGTCTCGCTTAGAAACGCCTACTTCTAATGCCGCAGGGTGATTTATTATATTTAAACTGTTCAACCGGTAAAATCACGGATTGAACAGCTCAAACTGCCTGAATGGCTTATTCCCTCAAGTGAAATGCCCTGTAGCGGGCTTGATGGAACGGCAGTTAATTTTTCTTCTTCACTCCCGACTGTTTTCTTATTACCCATCTTTTCAGGTTCTTCTGTTTGGCCCTGCTGATCGAAAGGGTGCCCTCAGGCACATCTTTAGTAATAGTAGAACCTGCCGCTACATAGGCTCTTTTACCTATCTTTACAGGGGCAACAAGCTGAGAGTCGCTTCCGATAAAAGCTCCGGATTCAATAACCGTCTTACATTTATCCACCCCGTCGTAGTTGCAGGTAATTGTCCCGGCGCCGATATTGACCTCTCTGCCGATTTCAGCGTCCCCCAGATAAGTAAGATGGGATGCTTTCGACCCATCTCCAACGCGGGTATTCTTAATCTCAACAAAGTTTCCGATCTTTACATTGCGGCCTATTATGCTGCCGGGCCTTAGGTGAGCAAACGGCCCTATGACAGATCCGCTTCGTATCCTGCTTTCTTCAATCAGGGTATTGTCCTTGACGGTAACACCGTCGCCAAGGATGCTCTGGTATATTCTTGTGCCGGGAAAGATAATGCAGTTCTTTCCTATTGCAGTCCTGCCTTCAATAAAGGTGTTAGGATAAACGACTGTATCAAGACCTACAGAAACGGATGAATGAACAAAAGAAGAATCAGGATTGATAAATGTAACCCCCTTCTTCATTAATTTAGATATGTTTTTCCTGTTCAATAACATTGTTATCTCATGCAGTTCCTCTCTTGAATTAATACCGCGTATCTCCTCTGGAGTACAGTTGTAGGCATCGACTTTCCCTTTCTTTTTTGAAATAATATTTACTAAATCAGTCAGATAGTACTCACCCGAAGAGCTGTTCTTCCTGATCTTGCATAGCAAGTCCAGAGCCTCAGGTTCCATAATATATACCCCGCCATTTAACTCCCTGAAGATGTTTTTTTCTTTGGAAGTGGCATGCTTGTCCTCAATAATTCCGGTAACATTCCCGTTATCGTTACGCATTACCCTGCCATATCCAGAGAGCGAATCATCAATAAAAGAGAGGAATGACAGGGCATTCCCTTCACGTCTGTGCTTTTTCAGCAGGGTCTTTAATGTCCCCGTTGTTATAAGCGGACAATCTCCGTTCAGTACCAGGATTGTCTCTTTGCCCGGGCCCTTGTGTGACTTTCTGGCAACGGAGAGAGCATTACCTGTGCCGAGCAGACTTTTCTGTAGAACAAAAGCAATATCATTATCATCTATTCTCTCTCTGACAGCTTCAGAACCGTTTCCGACAACAACAACGAGTTTTTCAGGTTTCAACGCTTTAACAGCGTCAATTGAGTACTGGAGCATGGGCCTGCCAAGAACCTCGTGGAGGACCTTGGGGATTGAAGAACTCATTCTTCTGCCGCGTCCGGCGGCAAGTATAACAACTGAAAGATTCATCCTCATATTATACATTTACCCATGAATTATTTCGCTCATCAGGGAATAGAGTGAGTAATGGGATGGAATCAAGTGGTTGATTATAAGTATTGTCATTCCGGTGATTCCGGACAAGCCGGAATGACAGTATGAATAGACTGCTATCATATCAATTGTCACTCCCGCTGGTCGGGAGTCATCAGGCAACATGATTCCAGCGATCTCCGACAGGCGAGGGCAGGCTCTGCCGGCCTGTCGCGATACTTCGGGGACTGTCCGGATGACGAACTGCGGCGGGGACCTGCCAGACGGCAGTCAGGGATGAAGATAGTCAGTTTTATAACAGAGGCGTCAGTAGTACGGCAGACTTGCCTGCCGTCAGGCAGGTACTTGAGCATCTTAATCATTGGTATGAACCATTCGGTAGATACCACGGGCAGGAGCGGCTATCCCGGGACCCGCCGGACATGAAAGCTCTGCCCCATCATGGCGAAATAGTCTATGAGTCATGGGAGTGCCCTGAAAGGGCTCAAAACATACACAGAACAGTGATTATCTGAAAAATTCAGACCTGCATGCTCAAAAGGCAGGCTTCACCGCAATTATTTAGTTGCACAGTTTCCCGGTCGGCACGACTCGATTCCGAGAAAGTCGAAATTACAAAAAAAACATTCTTGTTTCACCGGTTTTTCTGTTATAATTCAATCAGGCTTAAAAAGCGATTTCTTATCATTTATCATTCCCCGCCTTACAGGTAGAGAACTTTACTTATAAAATAAAATTTAGTATTATATTAAGTATCTAAGTTAATATCAGAAAGGATGTGAAATAAGATGCCAGTCAGCATAACAGAAGACATTAAGTCAGTAACTGAATTAAAGAAGAAGACCAATGACATCTTCAGACAGATGCATCGCACAGGACGGCCTATAATAGTCACTGTTAATGGCAAACCTGATGCTGTACTGCTCGATGTAGATGTTTTTGAAACAAAACTGAAGGCGCTGAATCTCGGCATGTTTTTAGCTGAAGCTGAAACTGATCTGAAAGATGGCCGCACCAGACCGGCGCGTGATTTCCTGAAAGATCTTAAAAAGCATGCAAAAGTACAGCGTTAAGATTACCGGGATTGCTGAATCTGATATTCTGGAGACCTTCAGGCATATCTCAAAAGATAATCAGGCAGCAGCTATAAGATGGGTTGAAGAGATAGAACGGCAGATTCATTCACTGGAGAGGCTGCTCCTGCGCTGCCCGGTCATACCTGAAGCAAAAGAGCTGGGTAAAGAGTATCGGCATATTCTGTATGGTGAATACAGAACCATCTTCAAGATTGAACGGAAAAAAGTAATCATAATGCGTGTGATCCACGGCGCCAGACTTATCAGTTTTCAGATTTTTGAGAAGTAGTACGAGCCCTATATCATACGGTACAAGGCAAGTCCAGGATGACAGAAAAACTGATAAAAAGGCTATATCATCCTTGTCAGTCATCTCAATATTCGATATAATCTGGAAAGTACAGAAAAACTAG
>JBCKZY010000069.1:0-8364 GCA_038918635.1 Thermodesulfovibrionia bacterium
TAAATCTTATCTTAAGAGAGAACTGAGTTCTCCAGCAGAGGGAGAGAAATCCGTTATTAAAAAGGTAAAATTCTCAGATTCGAAAAAAGATGTTTTAGTTCAACTTGCCGATATGGTTACAGGGGCAAT
The DNA here is from genome assembly GCA_038918635.1 of Thermodesulfovibrionia bacterium. Lineage (GTDB taxonomy): Bacteria > Nitrospirota > Thermodesulfovibrionia > UBA6902 > UBA6902 > CAXMSH01. The sequence continues at coordinate 130 of JBCKZY010000069.1, forward strand.
TCATAGAAGTTATAGTGAAAAATCAGATAATAATCTCTATATAAGTATAATCAGAGAAAGGATTGAGGATGTCTGGAATTTCGGGAAGCAATAACAAAAAAACCTGACTCAGTCAGGTTTTTTATGCGACCCAATTCCTATCGCAAGGTTACCTGCGAACGCACACCATACGGTGACTGTTCGAAAATCGGGTCTTTCTAATAATAATTATGGATGATTGTAAGCTTCATGTCAAGTCCATTTCAGGGTAAATTTGCTACGCATTTAATGAGTTGATTTATGAGAATAATCCATTGCACCCAGAAACTACTCAAACAACTCAATAGAGATATTACTCCAGCAGACAAAACCCCAGCTAACTCTGAAGGATTGGGGAACTGGTATGCAAACCTGCTGTGGTTCAACAGGAAGAAATGTATCCTCTTTACTAATGAGAAAACCCTGTATACATTCCTTATACCAAAAGTAGTAAAGAAGAACTTTGGTGAAATTGAAGGGGAGTTCCTCACTCACCTGAGGTACAACTTGCAAAAAGAGGGAATCAGCCTTGAGGTAATAAGTAAAGTCCAGCAGGAATACTCCGAGATAGGATTTGCCAAGACAACAAACAGGAGTGTGCTTAGTTCAATGAATAAACTTGCATATCTGTGCGAGGGTTATATTATTGATGGTGGGGGAATTGAGAAAGCAAGAATTCTTCAAATCAACCATAAAATGAACAGGATACCGATGATTGTACTCAAATATTTGAATCCCATCGAGGCTTTAAAAAATCTGCTACATCTTTAACCAAATCAATCTACTCCACCACCTAACATCCCCTCTGGACAACTTTCACGTTTTTCACTTTTGATAATTGCTATTGCCATTGGAGTGAGTGGGGAGTGGTGGAAATGGTAGGAGTTAGTATTTCAGTAGAAAATCCTTTTATATTCATAATATTTGAGCTATAATGCTGAATGGCAAAAGAAGTTGCAGGTGAAACCTATCATACATAAAAAGGAGACATCAAGATGAAATATTTAATTATTTACGCACATCCTAATACTGCAAGTTTCAACCACGCTATCATGGAAACAATCTCGGCAGAACTAAAAAAGAGTAATAAGGATTTTGAAGTAAGAGACCTATATAAGATTGGCTTCAATCCTGTCCTGTCAGCAGAAGATTTGGCAGCCATTCAAAATGGTAAAGTGCCTAATGATATAAAAACAGAACAGGAGCACATCCGTTCATCAGATACCCTTATTTTTATTTCTCCGATTTGGTGGTCATCAATGCCAGCAATGTTAAAGGGCTATATTGACAGGGTGTTTTCCTTGAAATTTGCCTATGATATAACAGCAGATGGGGGTATAGGATTATTAAAAGGCAAGAAAGTATTCATAGTAAGCACAACAGGGGCATCTAAAGAGGATTATGACAAGCTGGGAGCTTTCAAGGTAATGAATCAGTCAACGGATATGGCTATATTCCAGTTTTGTGGTATGGAAGTTATCGGGCATAAGTATTTTTCTTCTGTTCCAAATGTTTCAGACCAAGACAGGAAGCAAATGCTTGAGGAGTTAAGATTATTGATAAGAGATAAGGTATGTTAGGCTTGGATAATGTCAGAGTTAATTAATTCTATCAATATTACATTGCAAACAAGTAGGGTGCATCACTTGTTATTTTTCAATCATGAGTTATAAGTTTATTTAATAATCCAAATAAGATTATATATTTGCATGACGTTATATTTTGTGATATAAAGATATTAAGACCTATCTTGTCCGTTATAGATAGAAACTTCATCCGTTATATAGATATTAAGGAAGCCAGAGTAAGGCAAGTGTGAGCGACCTGGACTTCAGGAGAGTAAGCCTAATCTTACCTTCACGGCACCTACTAAATATTGGGTATGAAGATAATTTCTACACGGCAAGTTAGGTTTTATATATTGTGACACCCCCCTCACAACCCCCACTATGGACATACTTCATGCTTTCACAGTTGATAATTGCTGTTGCCTTTGCAGGGGAGGGGGAACACGGCTTTAGGCTTGGAATCCCACCACTTCTCATGGTAGAGTTGACCCCTTTTTTGTTTAATTTGCTGATAAATAAGACATATGAGTTTTTCTTATAGCTCGGGACTTCTTTTTTATTGTAAAATTTTCTTGACATTCAAGTTATTTCGTGATAAATTGACTTTAATATAGCATGGTTTAATTTCTTTCAAAACTATTCATAGAGTAACATAGAACGAATTATCATTCCCCGACAAAGCCAAAACTTTCGAGAGAAGTTGACGGATAGCGGCGGGTCTTAGCAAAAGATGGCCGAGCTGCCGAAGGATATAAATCTTTGGTGAGGTCTTTTTTATTTATTTGGAGAAAATCTAGATATCAGGCCGAAATATTATAATTAATAACCTTACACATGCATGCCTTTGGCAATAATAAATAACTTAAACTGTTAGTTCTAACTTCTTATTTTAGAGAAGTTAGCGATGATTACTTTAATTCTTAAATATAAATGCGGATTATTAAAGCCCGATTTATTGAACGGTTGCTCTTGTGAGCCTTCAACAGCTGACCTGACGCTGTCCATACTGCCGTCAGGTGTTTAAACAAGAAAATGTTAATGAATCGGGCTTTACAAAAATTACTTTTTGGGTAAAGGAACTGGGAAGAAAAGAATATATTAAGGAAGTTAAACCCATTGTTTATCAATAATAGTAATAAAAAATAAGAAGGAGGTGAGAATTAAGCAGTAAAAAAATGTATCGTTTCCCTTTAATAAGAAACAATGTTTAAACAAAGGAGGAAACTAACTTATGGATTTTATAAACATCAAAAAAAGTAGACTTCCGTCTCTTCTCTTATCAGCAGTTTTCATAAGTCTAATTACATTGATTTTCTATAACTGTGGCGGAGGCGGTTATAGTGACCCTAATGCAAAGGCTACTACTACATCAGCACTGATTTCAGCTGAAACGCTCAACAAATGGGTGACAAACGGCTACGGTACTGATTCGTACGGCTATGACAAAATGGTTGTTCTGGATGTGATACGATCAGCTCCTTATGTTGCCGGTCATGTGCCAGGAGCCTATCTATTCGACAGAGACGTTGACCTTTCTGCCACCAGGTCTGATGGAGTAAGTGAAACAGTATCACAGGTTGCCACTAAAGCCCAAATGGATGATCTCATCCAGAGAACCGGTATAGACCAAAACACTGTCATTGTATTCACCACAGATGGCGGAAGTGCGGGTAATTTAATGAGTCTGGGAAGGGCTTATTATAACTTCCGTTACTGGGGGTTTCCAAAAGAGAGACTTAAAATTCTAAACGGCAATAACACTACATACGCTGCAGCAGGCTTCCCCCTTGAGACAACCGTACCCCCAGCACCTCCGGGTTCAACGTACAGTGTTTGCCAGTTGACACAGGATACCTCTGTCAGGGCATCGTTTACTGAGATGATAGCTGTAGCCGAGGACAACGACCCCAAGACCATTCCTGTAGATGCCCGGTCACCTGACGAATACAATGGCGTTGCTGGCAAGACTACGGTCGATTTCGGCACAGGAACCAAGGTGGCATTCGAGGGACACGTTAAGACTGCCATGAGCCAGAACTATTCTGGATTGCTAGATGCAGAGGTGAAATTGATTCCCAAAGATGACCTGATAGCTGCTTTTGCAGCGATTGGCGTAGACAGTTCTACGACAGAATACGCCTACTGCCGAACAAGCTGGAGGGCGGCAATCACATTTTTAGCCCTGGACGCAGTGCTCGGATGGCCTATAAAGATATACGATGGTGCATGGATCGAATGGGGACAGATGGCCAGTAGTGATCCAACATTAGACGGTTCACTGGATCCTGCGTCGCCATGGAGAACAGATACTGCAGCACGTTCTGAATCAATTACCTATAACAAACCGAACGCATTTACCGTAGAGCCAGTAGACCCGGCTAACTCTTTTGCTTTACGTGGTGATATGGTAAATGTAACGGATTCTGCTATTTGCGGTCCCGGTGGTTCTCCTCCAGGCACCCCAATAGCACCAGGATATTAAGAGAAAGAGATGAAACTTATATTTTCTTTCATATCATTCGTTTTCATTTTTCTCTCATCCGCATTCATATCGATGACACTTGCGGAGGATAACATTTCACAGGATTCAAAAGCCGGTACTGAAGAATGGAACGATGATAAATTACAAATGTTGAACGAATACAATCGTCAGTGGCGTGATATGCAAGATGAAAACAGAGGGCAAGAAGCTGATAGGGCAGATAAGGCAACTAACGGGGAAAAGAAATCAGTTCCAGAAAAGGATCGAGACGGAGAACCGGAAAAATCTTTTCCGTTTATGGATCCCCGACTGAAATACCGTGATCTGTTTGAATGTGGTTGTTAACATCAGCTGGATGCGTTATGAATTATGCATAGATAACTGCCTAAGCAAAAGGAGGTTTTTATGAAAAATGTAAGCAAGGTATTAGGGTTATCGATTTTAATACTTAGCCTGTTTTTATGTGCCGGGGTGAAGACGGTTCAAGCCGGCCCTATAATTAAAATAAGTGACACATCATGGCTCATGATTAACTATGAGACGCAGCTTTACGGCCAATGGAGGGATACCGGGTCAGGTCGGGATAGAACCGATGATACAACCGATATCTACTTTAGAAGAAACAGGCTAATCTTTCGAGGACAGGCGACCGATACCATCGGGTTTGCAGCCTCAATTCAACAGCAGGGGGACAAGAGGATTCATGGCATCCAGGTCACCGATATCCCAGGAGAAAACTTTGATATCCTTGATGCATTTATGACTGCTGATTTCTCTGACGAGTTCAGATTAGTAGCAGGTCTGACAAAGGATAGACTGGTACGTGAACATAGCGAAGGCTGTTTTTTTCCTTTGAGCGTTGATCGTTCTTTATTTGTTTACACCCCGTTACCCCGCCTCTCACGGGATTATGGAGTGGTCCTGTGGGGAAACTTATTTGATGCAAAAGCTCAGTACAGGTTGGCTGTTATGAAAGGAAATGATGAGGGCAATGACCCAAATAGTTCTTTGCGATACACAGGCAGGGTTCATATCAACCTCTTAGACCCTGAGGTTTCACTTTTCTACCGAGGCACCTATCTTGGAAAGAAGAAAGTATTAACATTCGGCGCTGGCTACCAGATCGAACCGGACGCTGTCTATGGTAATTTGGCGGCAGGAACACTGGAAAAGGATTACCAGGCATGGACCGTTGACGGATTCTTTGAATATCCAACGTCCTCTGGAACCTTCACTGTTTCAGCTGCATATCTAGAACTGGATTTCGATAATGCATTCGAAGGCGCTGATCCTGACCCCAGGAGCATTGGCATAAATGGAGAGAAGAATGGCTGGTACGTCAAGGCAGGTTACATGTTACCTAATAAGGTAGGTCCAGGCCAAGTTCAGGTGTTTGGCCGTTATGAGGACTGGAACCTTGCTCAGCTTGAAGGGATTTTTGACCAGGAGATCACATGGTATGCCGGCGGCGTTAACTACTTTATAAATGGCCAGAATTTAAGAATCACCTTAGAATACTCACAAAATGACTTCGACAAAGAAAATGACACTGTTGAGGATTTCAAAACGGTAACGACAATGCTACAGTTCCTGTTCTAATACTCAGGTTATTAATAGAGCATATGAGGAAAATGAGATTACAGGGAAAGTGCTACAATACACTTTCCCTGTAATTTTTATGGTATTTTTCTTCTGATTTTCTTTTTTTTTTGATATAGTTGATATTTCTGGTTTAACATAATTTTTCTTAGTAGAAACATTAAGGATTAATCACGTTGTTTACTAATTATAATGGAAACATTTTACATGTATTCCGTGAGAAACTAATCTTTACACTTCGTTAATTTTTCAAAATCGGTGCATAGAAGGAGGAGAGAATGAAGGGATGTATTTTTATTATCTTTTTAATACTACTGTTGAGTGCATGTGAAACGACAGATAACTTAATTATACTGTCGCCTTCCATCCCCGAAGAAGAACTGAAGGAACACGTACAAGAAAGTTTTGATAAAAGCTCTCAATCTAAACCGAAAGAAGAAAGTAAAACATCAAAAAAAATAGCAGCTGAGGCGAATAAAGTCCCTGCAGAACCTATACCCTCTTCGCAAGAGGCTTTAGCTTTAGACGAACTTTTAATGGGCGTAGAAGATACTCAAAAGGCATTAATAGACTTATTGGTAGAAAAGGGAATAATTACGCAAGATGAGTTTATTGAAGAACTCAAGAAACTTAGAGCGAAAAAGATTAAAAAATAGATAAGCATCGATATCTAATATAATTTGAAATATGAGGGATACAATGCAACTATTGAGAATATGTGTCTCTAGCCTATTTCTTATTATATTATTCATCCCTACCTCTTGTGCACAGAGTCCCATATGAGAGAGCTGGTGGAACAAGGATTTGAGGTTACTGTAGTGAAAGATGCCACAGCTGCCGCAATAGTACCCGAGGGTAACGGTTATGAATCTGCATTAGTCAACTTCCGGTTTATCACGAGCGCAGTTTGGTCCACAAAGGAAGCCGGAGAAGCAATTGTAAAGTATAAGATTAAAGCCAAGGAGGTCTCTCATGGAAAATAAACCATTGCTTCCGCCATTTACTTTGGAGACAATAAATAAAAATCAAGAAGGAGGTGAAACATAATGAAAACACTGACGATAGTAATCACATGCATGATAGCCACAGGATTGTTCTTTACGGCTGCCTTTGCAGCCGGGGATATAGAAAAGGGCAAGGCACTCTTCAATGACACAAAATTTGCTGGTGCAACATCCGGCAACTCCTGCAACACATGTCATCCCAATGGTACAGGCGTTGAGAAGGCAGGGGATAAAAAAGAGGTCAACATCATGGGTAAAAAGCAGAATAGCCTTGAAGAAGCGGTTAATGTCTGTATTGAGATGGCTCTTAAAGGAAAGGTTATTGATACAAAGTCAAGCCAGATGAAAGATATCGTGGCTTATATCAAGTCATTGAAAGGGAAGAGTCAGTCTCCGGGCTATTAAAAACAGAACGAAAGGTGGGATCAATATTATTATATTGTCTCCCCCTTTCATTTGTAAGGAGATTTTGATGTCAATCTTTTTCTTAAAATCTCTGCTATCTATTGGTATGGTTCTTAGTTATCATCGCCATGATTGACGATGCTGAAGGTTTAGACAGGCTATATTTGTTATGTATTGTGTACACAATGGCGAGGGTAGGGGAGATAAACAAACTAAAGTGGAGTGACATACACAAAGACTACCTATTATTAAGAACACGCAAAGCTCGTAACTCAAATATCAAGGAAAGAAAGATACCACTCAATAAACCATTAAAGGAGGTTATAAGGAAAATACCTAAAGTTAGTGAGTATGTGTTCATTAATCCCTATACCAATAAAACCTATTTGTATAGGAGTAAGTTGATAAAAGGAATCTGCAAGAGGGCTGGTATTAAGGAGTTTGCTTATCATGTTTTAAGACACTACGGAGCGAGTAAACTGGCTGAATCTGGTGTGCCCCTTACAGTGCTGGGACACGATAAAGTATCTACTACCGACCTTTACTTACAGACGTTGAAACCGAGTCTAAGAAAGGTAATGGAAAAAATTCACCCATTTAAAGCACCCATGAAGGAAAGGAGGATTGCGTAAGTCATTGAAAAGATGGAGCCGATGGGCGGAGTCTCCGCCGTAGGCGAGATCTCGCCAAAATCTAAAACATTGGCGGAGAACCCTTACAACGCCGACCTACTGATTACGAAATCTCCGAAGAAAGTAGAAAATACATAGAGTTACGAACTTATGATCTGCAAATCAATGCAGATTGATGCAAATTAGACGCACCTACGCACCCTATACGCACCCAATCATAGCAAGAGGGAAGGGCTTCTTCTTTTCTTTCTTGGAACCAACATTATCGTGACAGACACAGTTCATGTTTGGATTATTTCTCCGACACCAGGTTTAGGAAAACAAAATATACTAATAATGTAAGTTGGCCTCTGGCCTGAGTTTTTACTAATTAGCTGATTTATAAGAGATATCAGGATTCTGTACTTTGCTACCCTTTCCTGTTATTTCTGTCCATTGAGCTATGTTCTGTTACAAAAGTGTTACAGTAGTTTTAATAATTATTCTTTTCGGAATCAGCTCAGATACTATCGTGACAGGCACAGTTT
>JBCKZY010000070.1:0-8356 GCA_038918635.1 Thermodesulfovibrionia bacterium
GGAGACGTATGAGTCCTTACATTTGTATTGACATACATTTGTATTGACTTGATTAAGGTTTAGCACTAAGATACATATGAGACGAGCACTGTCAGGTAGATGTGAAGAGACTATTCCCATGAGTTTGAGCAGCGATATTACCTTGGCAGGATATATGAAATAACAGAATACAGTTAATCTGGAGGAGATACCAATGGAACAAAGACAGCCTTTTGATTTAAGAGACTTCCGTCCGCCTAAAATCAATCCAAAAATCATCGTGATGGTCGTGGTCGCTATTTTGTTTGTAAGTTTTATTATGTCTTCGTGGTTTACGGTAGATCCGGAGGAGGTAGGGGTTGTCCTTCGTTTCGGTAAGTATCACAGAATAGCGAACCCCGGTCTTAATTTTAAAATGCCTCTGGGCCTTGAGAATGTGTACAAGGTGCCGGTCGAGCGTCAGCTCAAGCTTGAGTTCGGTTTTCGAACCAAGAGCCCCGCGGAAAGGACACAGTACTCACCTGTTAAATACGAGGAGGAGTCTCTGATGTTGACGGGGGACCTTAACGCCGCTGAGGTTGAGTGGATAGTACAGTTCCGAATTAATGATCCCTATAAGTTCCTTTTTCGTGTGAGGAACGCCGAGCAGACATTCAGGGACATGAACGAGGCTGTCATGCGCAGGGTTGTTGGTGACAGGACGGTTGATGAAACTTTAACAATCGGCAGACAGGAAATTTCAATCACCGCGGCCTTAAAGCTCCAGGAATTGTGCGATCAGTATGAGATCGGCATTAAGGTCGTACAGGTCGTTCTTCAGGACGTTAATCCGCCTGAAGCAGTTAAGCCTGCGTTTAATGAGGTGAACGAGGCCCAGCAGGAACGTGAAAAGCTTATTAACCAGGCATGGTCTGAGTATAACAAGATAATACCCAAGGCCCGGGGTGAGGCTGAAAGAACAATTGAAGAGGCAAAGGGATACGCTTTGCAGAGGGTAAATAACGCGCGTGGTGAGGCTTCGAAATTTGATTCTGTCTTTCAGGAATACTTAAAAGCAAGGGACGTAACCCGCCAGCGTATCTATCTTGAAACAATGAATGATATCCTCCCTCGGGTGGGAAGGAAACTGATAACTGACGAGGAGGCAACAGGCATTTTACCGTTGTTTCAGTTTGACAGGGGAGGGGTAAAAAATGACTAATTCAAGGTACGTAGGTATAGCGCTGATTGTTCTGATCCTTTTATCAATAACTGTATCATCCGCATATGTCGTCAGGGAGACCGAACAGGTTATCGTGACGCAGTTCGGGAAACCGGTAGGTGGGCCTGTCTTTGACCCGGGGATCCATTTTAAGATCCCGATCGTTCAGAAGGCCAATTTTTTTGATAAACGGTTTCTTGAATGGGACGGTGATCCTAACCAGATACCTACCAAAGACAAGAGGTTTATCTGGGTAGATACTTATGCAAGGTGGCGCATAAATGACCCTCTCCTATTTTTTCAGCGTCTCACGAACGAGCGTAACGCGCTATCCAGACTTGATGATATTCTTGACGGTGAGACAAGGAATGCCATTGCCAAACACCTTCTGGTTGAGGTTGTCCGAACAACTAACCGGATAGTTCAGGCAAGCGAGGATGTCTCTGAGGACACGGTACAGACCCTTGCCCATATTAATTTCGGAAGAGAGAAGATAACCCGTTCCATTATAGAGGCGGCGTCTGAGCGTGTACAGGAACTCGGTATTGAACTCCTTGACCTGAGATTGAAACGGATTAACTACGTTGAAGATGTCCAGAAGAAGATATTTGAGAGGATGATAACAGAGCGTAAAAGGAAGGCCGATAAATTTCGTTCCGAAGGGCAGGGGGAGGCATCCAAGATACTTGGGAATATGGATCGTGATTTAAAAAAGATTCAGTCCGAGGCGTATAAGACTGCTCAGGAGATTATTGGAAAGTCCGATGCCGAGGCCGCCGAAATTTACGCGAGTGTATATAATCAGAGCAGTGACTCAAGGGACTTTTACAGTTTCATAAAGACCATGGAGACCTATAAGACCACATTTTCGGATAAAGACTGGCTTATACTCTCTACCAAGAGTGATTTTTACAAGTACATACAGAAAGGCTCTGTGAAGTAGCTATAAGTAAAAATTGGAAGTAACAAAGGCGACAAAGTTGCAAAGGTATAAAGGTAGATAGCTGGCAACAGTCATTCCCGTAATTTGTTGATCGGGCCTGTCCCGACTTATTCGGGGAATCCAGTGGTATTTGAATTCACTGCTTCTGGATTCCCACCTGCCTGGAAATGACAGGTAGTAAAGTAGATCATTGACTCGAAAAAAAAGGGCAGGTAGGGACTACTCAAAGCCATTACAAAAGGGGTTAACTCATTTCATGACTGGCTCAAAAAAGGGGAAGAGTTTAACACGCATGGTTCTATTCGTCATTCCGGCTCGCCTCGATTCGGCGAAGCGGGCTTGTCCGGAATGACAAACCTTTTTGCCTGTCCCGCCTCTTCGAGGATTCTTCGGGGATTCCTCGGGGATACTTCGGGGATAGCATCTTTTCCACTCGAATCTCCGAATTTTCTACTCCTTAATGTCATTGAGTCACGAATATCCTGCACAACTAATCTTCAAGCACATTCTGGCTTATACAGCTAAAAACCGCATTACTTAATTCTATTTGAAATTTCCCTGAATTCATCTGTTCCGGCTTTTTCCAGGAGCTGGAAAATAGCTGTTTCCGTTCCTGTAATAACCGCGCCGGCGCTTCTCAACATTTCTATGCCTGTAATGAAGTCAGCCTTCTTCCGGGAACATACGGCATCGCCCACTATATGCACCGCAAACCCTTCCTTCAGTAGACTTAGGCATGTCTGGAGAACGCATATGTGTGCCTCCATACCTGAAAGAATCACCTGTTTCTTATGGGAAGAATTTATCTGGTCCATAAATCCATCTTCTCTGCAGCAGTCAAATGACATCTTTGTTATGGGTTTATATGAAGGGAGCGCATTCTTTATCTCGCTGACCGTAGGTCCAAGCCCCTCCGGGTACTGCTCTGTGAGGGTAATGGGTACAGTGAGGAGTTTCGTGGCTTCAATGAGATGAAGGCAGTTCCGGATTACCTGTTCCCTTTTATTCATAACGGACGCGAGTTTCTCCTGTATGTCTACGATGACAAGGGTAGTCTCGCTCCTCTTCAGTATGCAGTTGTCCGTATATTTCATGGTCTACAGTCTGTTTTCCACGAGATTATCAACAACAGACGGATCCGCAAGAGTAGATGTGTCACCGAGATCATTAATTTCTCCTCCAGCGATCTTCCTCAGGATTCTTCGCATGATCTTTCCGCTTCTGGTCTTTGGCAGTCCGGGCGAGAACTGTATCTTGTCCGGTTTAGCGATAGGGCCGATTACTGTTCTTATATGACCGGCTAATTCTTTCTTAAGGTCTTCAGATGGTTCACGGCCTTCTATTAAGGTGACATAGGCATAAATTCCCTCCCCTTTAATTTCATGAGGGAACCCCACGACCGCTGCTTCGGCAACTGACTCATGACTGACGAGCGCTGACTCGACTTCAGCGGTTCCGAGACGATGCCCTGAAATATTGATAACATCATCGATCCTGCCCATGAGCCAGAAATCGCCGTCATCATCTATCCTTGCCCCATCGCCTGAGAGGTAGTTGCCCGGAAACTGAGAGAAGTAGACCTCTTTCATTCGTTCGTTATCGGGATCGCCGAATGTTCCCCTGATCATTCCCGGCCACGGTTTTTCAATGAGCAGGGACCCTCCTTCATTAACGCCAACGGGCGAACCGTCGTCTTTTACTATTTTGGGAACTACACCAAAGAACGGTTTATTGGCAGAGCCGGGCTTTAATGTCATAGCTCCGGGAAGGGGTGTGATCAGAATACCGCCGGTCTCGGTCTGCCACCAGGTGTCGACAATCGGGAGTTTGCCCTTGCCGACATGCGTGTGGTACCACATCCATGCTTCCGGGTTTATCGGTTCACCGACTGAACCTAATAACCTGAGCGAAGACAGATCGTATCTGTTCACCCAATCTTCACCTTCCTTCATCAGCGCCCTGATTACGGTAGGGGCAGTATAGATGGTGTTTACCCTGTGCTTATCACAGATTTCCCAGAACCTTCCGGGATCAGGGTAGGTAGGGATCCCTTCAAACATCAAACTCGTTGCGCCAGCGGAGAGGGGTCCGTACACGATATAGCTGTGGCCGGTCACCCAGCCTATATCAGCGGTGCAGAAATAGATATCTTGATCATGATAGTCAAATATCCATTTAAAGGTAAGATTGGTATAAAGCATGTATCCACCCGTCGTATGAAGCACGCCCTTTGGCTTCCCGGTCGAACCAGAGGTGTAAAGAATAAAGAGAGGATCTTCCGAGTCCATTATTTCAGGCTCACAGTAGTTTGAGATATCTTTTGACCTCATCTCTTCATGCCACCAGTGGTCCCTCTCCGGATGCATAACCGCTCCTTCAGCTCTCCTGACGACTATCGCTTTTTCAACAGTGGGACACTCCTCCATCGCGAGGTCGGCGTTCGCTTTCAGGGGGACCAGTTTTCCTCCCCGTACCCCGTGATCCGCGGTAATCAGAAGCTTTGCCCCGCAGTCCTGGATTCTGCTCTGAAGGGCCTGTGCACTGAAGCCACCGAATACGATGCTGTGGACAGCTCCTATCCTGGCGCATGCGAGCATGGATATGGTCAACTCCGGTATCATGGGCAGGTAAATGGAGACCCTGTCTCCCTTGCCGACCCCGTATTTTTTCAGAACATTAGCGAACCGGTTCACTTCATAAAAGAGCTGTTGATACGTGAATGTTCTGTAGGAACCGTCATCCGCTTCCCAGATGATCGCCGCCTTGTTTCTTAAAGAGGTCTTTAGATGTCTGTCAAGGCAGTTGTAGGAGGCGTTGAGCTTACCGCCGGAGAACCACTTGATCTCAGGTTTTTTGAAGTCATATTGGAGGACACTGTCCCATTTTTTGAACCAGGTGATATGCTTTTCTGCCATTTCTCCCCAGAATCCCTCGGGATCATCGATAGATCTTTTGTAGAGCTGCTCGTAGGCTTCCATCGAACCGATATGCGCCTGTTTGCTGAATTCTGAAGATGGCGGAAAGGTCCTCTGCTCTGACATGAGCACATTGATGCCTTTATCTTTGGACATTCTGTCCTCCCCTTAAAACGTTTGTATTTAATGAGATATTAGTTAATGCAGAGTTCATTATAACACAATTAAACAGGGCAGCATTCATCTTCTTCTCTTAAGAAATCCTGAATTATCTTTGATCTGTTAGAATAGGGTAGATTTTAGGATGGAAACTTTTTAGAGGATTATGATGTCCAGGACATTGTCTTTATATGAACTAAATCAGCAGATCAGGTCACTCATTGACACCTCTTTTCCCCGCACATTCCTGGTAACCGCTGAGATAGCGTCGTTTGATATCAAGAGGCACTGTTATATGACACTTGTAGATAAGCATGAAGACTCTATCAGGGCGGAGATGAGGGCGGTGATCTGGGCATCGAGGTTAAAGACGGTATTCGCTGAATTTAGAAGCGCCACAGGCATTGATCTTGCTAAGGGAATCAGGATACTCTTTGAGGCATCTGTCAGATATCATGAGAGGTACGGTCTCAGTCTTGATATCATGAATATTGATCCCTCCTATACTTTGGGCGAGCTGTCTGCAAAAAGGGCGGAGGTGCTGGAGAGACTTTCCAGAGAGGGTCTAATGGACAGGAATAAATCTCTTGAATTCCCCCTTGTTCCTCTGAGGATCGGGGTAATTTCATCTTCTACCGCCGCAGGTTATGAGGACCTGGTTAGTCACCTGATAAACAACCCCTACAATTTCAGTTTTTCCTGCAGGCTTTATGAGGCGGTTATGCAGGGGGATAAAGCTGAAGCATCGATTGTAAAAGCAATAAAAAGGTGTATTAATGACTCATCGCTTCTTGACGTTGTAGTTATCGTCAGAGGGGGAGGAGGCAAGGCGGATCTTCACTGTTTTGACAGCTACGAGATCGGGAAGGCGATAGCGTCTCTGCATGTCCCTGTTATATCCGGGATTGGACATTTGAGGGATAATACGGTGCTTGATGAGGTTTCGAAGATGATGGCAAAGACCCCGACAGCGGTAGCAGACCTGATTATTACAAGGGTAAGGGACTTTGAGGATACTGTCGAAAATCTGTCTAACAAGCTTGTTCGTGGTACGGCAAGGCTGACTTTTGGTTTGAGAGAGAGGTTATCATTTCTTGCGAAGACTTTCCAGGGAGCTGCAGGAGATGAACTTCAGATGAAACTGCAGAAGTTAAATTCATTAATCAGGGGACTGGCTTATTCCAGTAAACTTACAGAAATAAAGATGAGGTATCTTGCTGAGTCTTCCTCAAAGATAAAGGCATTGGTATCAAAGGATATAATCGGACAGAAGAACATTATTGACGCTCTTCTCTTAAGGCTTATTACAGGCTCCCGTGCACAGATTCTTAAGGAGAAGGTGAGGCTTGAGGCAAGGGATAGCAACCTCTATCATCTTGATCCGAGGAATGTCCTTAAAAGGGGATACAGTATTACGATGAAGGACGGCAAGTCTTTAAAGTCTGTATCGGGATTGAAGGTTGATGATAAGATAAGTACTGTTCTGTATAACGGGAAGGTGAAAAGTATGGTTGAAGATGTTCGTTCCGATAAGGGCATAGAGCATAGGGCAGAGGGCAAAGAGGAAATAACTCAATAACTTAATGACTCAATAACCCGTTACCCGTTACCCGTCACTGTTCTTTGTGTTTAAGTATGGCAATAAGCAGATTTCATTAAGGGGAGGCGATATGAATAAAACACCGGGTTATAAAGAGGCGATCCAGGAACTTGAAACTATTGTAGAAGAGATTGAGAACGAAACTGTCGATCTCGACCATTTGACTTCGAGGGTCAAGAGGGCGGCTTATCTCATAAAGCTCTGCAGAAAGAATCTCAAGAAGACGGATATGGAAGTAAAGAAGGTATTAAAAGATTTTGAGACGGACATAGATGAATAGAGAAAGAGGTCTATAATGGCATTGCGTCTGATCGAGATATTCCATATAGAGCAGAAGTCAGGAAAAGTGTTTGCGCGTTTTGTAAAGGCTATTGGTAGCTATAACAACTATCTTACCTTGATCCGTTATCCGATATCCTGAATCCCAGAAATTTCAGGAAATCGTTCTTCAGCCCTTTACAGTCGAGGTTATTCCATTTGTCGATTTTTTTTGTAAAGGATTCATGTTCGTTCTTTAATTGGATGGCTGTAGACATGAATGATTTATATGAGCGGCCATTGCCTTTAGTGCGTTTGCATTTAATTGTATTGTCTTTGATCACGTCTGATATTTCAAGGTCAACCACTTCATGATTATCATCGAAGACAATACAGACAGGGAATATTCTGCAGGTCATGGGTCGGGCTTCATATGCGCCGCATGTTTTATCATCCTGCAGGAACATACAGTCTCCGTTTCTTCTTTTTAATAAACCTAACGCGCGTTTCCCGTATGAAAGTCTGATCCAGTCACTCTCATCTTCGCAATCGATTTGTGGATTTGAATAGAGTCTGACCAGTTTGTCAGCCGGTATGCCGGTATGTTTTGTTAATCTCTCAATATCAGAGTCTGTTAATTCAACCATTATGTCGCGACAGCATGAAGTGCACTGACGGCAGTCTGACTTGAGCAGATTTGATAATCTGGCGTTTTTTTTCATGATAAATATTATATGCCGGGTGAAACTGTGAAGAATGTCAGGGTAGAAATAAAGTTCAGGAGCAGTCAGGGCGTATTATATATGCTTAACTGTAAATCTGACCTGCCTGTGTCAGGGGCGTTTAAAGATTCAACTGACAGGATCTTATCAATATATTCTGTAGATAGGTCGTTCTCCTCTGCTCCTGAAATTACGTGATGCTTATACCAGTGATATGGTTTCAGGTCCTTTTTGATTTTAGTTGCGTAATAGGTAAAGGCCAACACTCCTTTATCTGAGCCGGTCTCTATTGTTACGTCCTTTACCTGATATCCATATGCGGACATTTCAATTTTATCCAGCAGGCGCCTGTGCGCGGGATCAATTCTGTAGAGCACTCCTTCAAGGCAGTCTAAAGGATTTTTGGTCTCATACGTATCGCATTTACCGGAGTCGTCTTTGCTGATTTTATGGAATATAAGCTTATGCCCATAAAGAAGGCCTGACTCTATGGGGGAGGCCGAAGGGACTCTCTTCGTCAATCTTGCAACAGACATATTGGAACCATAAGCAAAATATAGCATTCTCTTCTTTTATATA
>JBCKZY010000071.1:0-8271 GCA_038918635.1 Thermodesulfovibrionia bacterium
TTCCACACAAAACCCGGATAAGCCCTTTTATTAAATCATCCTGCTGTCCAGATTAAACACCTGTCCGGATATCCCGGTTGTGCCGGCAAGATAACGGATAAATTCCGCGACAGACTCAGGAGACGAGTATTTATCTATAAGACTGTCTTTAAGAGCCGCTTCTCTGGCCTTATCGCCTGAGGCCTTCCCCATGTCGGTGAGCATGTAGCCGGGAAGCACCATATTAACCATTATATTATACTTTGCAAGTTCAGCGGCAGAAGAGAGCGTAAGCCCGACAAGCCCCCCTTTTGAAGCAGAATATGCTGACAGGCCGGCCTTTCCCCTTATCCCGGTGATTGAACCGATATTGATAATATGCCCGCTGCCCTGCTTGATCATCTGCCGTGAAACTGCACGGATAAACCTGAAGGGTCCATTTAAATTCGTATCAATTACCTCATCAAAAAGATCAACTGATGTTTTTATAAACAGCGCCTCTTTTGTAATACCGGCGTTGTTCACCAGGAGATCAATCCTGCCCCACTCTTCCATAAGATCATCAACAAGCCGCGTTACTTCTTCAAATTTCCTGACATCCGCCCGAAGAAGAACCGCACGTTCAATTCTTGATGCAACCGTTTTTGCGATGTCTTCCCTGTCTTTATAATGAACGGCAATGTGATGCCCGTCCCTGCCAAGCGCAAGCGCGATCTCACTGCCAAGACCTCTTGATGAACCGGTAATCAGACAGAACATATTAAAGTCCTGAAGGGTTCAAGGTTTACCCGCCTCTGGCGGCGCCGAAGGCCCGTTGCTTCGCCCCGAGGCCAGTTGCTTCGCCCCGAGGCGAGCGAGCGACCAGGGGTTCGAGGGTCCAAGGGTTCAAGTGGTCCCGTTCTGTCAAGGTGACTAATATCTAACATAATGAACTACCCCCGACAAGTCCCCGATGAATCGGGACGAGGTATCTCCCCTCCCTTGTCGGAGCGACCCTTTGCGGAGACCCGCTTCGGGACGGGAGGGGATTAAGGGGAGGGTGATGAAATAATTTACAAAACACCCACACCCTAACCCTCCCCCCTCAAGGGGGAGGGAAATTGGATTAACCCCGATGCAGAGCATCGAGGAATTCTCTTGATTAAAAACTTCCGCAATTTTGCCCGCTCGCTCGCTCGCCTCGGGGCGAAGCAACGGGCCTCGGGCGAAGCACGGGCCTAGGGGCGAAGCAACTGGTCTCGCCGAGGACTGCCTACAGTCAGGGGTTCTCGCATTAAACTTTTCAGTGAATACAGGTATTTTTTCACTTGACCCCTTGAATCCTTGAATCCTATTCGTCAAGGCCTGAACTTTCCCAGGCAGTCAAGAAGCATATCAATATCATTATTGGTATGTGCCGCTGTTACAGAAAACCTTATTCTGCACTTGTCCTGCGGCACTGAAGGGGGTCTGATAGCAGGAGCGTATATCCCCTTACTGTAAAGGTGACGGCCTATCTTCACGGCGCTATGCACATCCCCGGCAAGAAGTGGGATGATGGGAGTCTCAGATCCAAGGGTATCAAAGCCCATACTATTTAATCCATTATAAAGCCTATGCCTGTTATTCCATAATTTCTTTCTGATATCCTGTGAATCAAACTCTATTATATCCATAGCCTTTAGAGCCGCCTCAGCCACAGATGGAGGAAGGGAAGTTGAATAAATAAAACTCCTAGCCCTGTTAGTCAACAGATTAATTAATCCCTTTGAACCCGCAACAAAAGCCCCGAAACAGCCGGCAGACTTGCTCAAGGTCCCCATCTGGATTATATTTCCGGACTGCATCCGGAAATGTTCGAGTCCTCCCCTTCCGGTCCTGCCAAGGACCCCGATACCGTGCGCATCATCAACCATCAAGTCTGCATCATATCTTTCCGATAAAGATGAAATATCCTTCAGCGGCGCGACGTCCCCGTCCATACTGAAGACAGTATCGGTGATTATGAGCTTTCTATTCCTACTCCGTGAAGACTTCTTCAGAAGACTATGTAGATGGTCAAGGTCCCTGTGCCTGTATATCTTCACATCAGCGCCTGATAGCCTTATGCCGTCAATTATACTCGCGTGATTGAGTTCATCACTGAAGATAATCGAACCATCCCCAGAGAGCGCCGGTATGACACCGGTATTAGCCGAATAACCCGTATTAAAGAGAAGGGATGCCCTCGTCTTCTTGAACGAGGCGACCCTTGCTTCAAGCCTTTCATGAGAGGATAACGTACCGCTCAAGAGTCTTGACGCGCCGGAACCGACACCGAACTTCCTTAAACCAGAAACTGCTGCCCTGATTATAGCGGGGTGTCCGGAGAGGTTAAGATAATCATTCGAGGAGAAGTTGAGGAAGGTTTTGCCATTTATATTTAATCTGGAGTTACGTGACGAATCAAAGCAGACCGGTTTTCTGAGGAGTCCTTCTTTCCTGAGCTTGATTAACTCCCTGTCATACCCCTTCATTCTCGTCGGGTGCCCAGATGTATTTGTGTATCTGCAACTGCACCCTAACGGGCAGGTTGTCCCGAAGGACCCATGATACCAGGGATTTAGGTGAGAGCAAACCGTAAGCAGGCGCCATGAGCACCCTGTTCTCAAACTTCTTGATCAGGCCGTTTTTAACGATAATATCCCTGGCCCAGTTGTAATCCGATTCATCCATAACCACAAACTTGACCTCATCAGTCTTCTTGAGGAAGTTCAGGTTCTTGAGGTTCATCCTGTGGCTCATCCC
Organism: Thermodesulfovibrionia bacterium; assembly: GCA_038918635.1. Taxonomy (GTDB): domain Bacteria; phylum Nitrospirota; class Thermodesulfovibrionia; order UBA6902; family UBA6902; genus CAXMSH01. The sequence goes on from JBCKZY010000071.1 coordinate 2,746, forward strand.
GCTCTTGGGGGTCTTGATATCCATTATTATTGTAAGTCTTTCATCAAGGCATCCTATGCATATCGAACCGTTTGTCTCAATAAGCACCTTATAGCCTTTGTCAAGAAGCACCTTGAGAAGCTGTGGGGTCTCCTCCTGAAGCAATGGCTCACCGCCTGTGAATTCAACACACCCGGCTCCGTACTCTTCTATCTTCGAAATAATCTCCTCGTCAGACAGTTCCTTGCCCTTGTAAAAAGCGTAGTTGGTATCACAGTAAGTGCACCTCAGGTTGCAGCCGGCCAGCCTGATAAATGTGCAGGGAAGCCCGGCGTAGGTTGATTCACCCTGAATGCTCTTGAATATTTCGTTTATCTTGATCATGTTATCTAATACTAATTTAAACGATGATTAATTGCCAGTCTGTTTCAGTAGTATAAACTATAATTTATCATATCACAGAATGCGTCAAGATTAAACAGGTTGTCGAAATACTCATTTGTTATAGTAGTAGTTGTCATACCCGCCCCGTATCGAAGTACGGGGTAAACTCCGGCGGGTATCCAGCGCTCTATTTTTATAACTGGATTCCCGTTTGCACGGGCCTGTCCCGCCTGTCGTAGCTATGCGGAGATCCCGATTTGTCGGGGTCCCGATTCATCGGGGACATTATCGGGGAATGACGGCAAAAAAAACAGTTGCCGGATTAAACAGTATTGACACCGCAATAACAGGTAGTTATAATTCTCTAATGTTAAACCGATCCCTACTGATATTCTTTTCCCTTTTTATCCTTCTAGCGTCTTACTCCAATTCCAATGCCGACATAATAGCTATAAAGGCTGTCGGTGTTGTTAACCCTGTCATGTCAGAGTTTATCGCGAGCGGCATTGATGATGCGGTTCAGGAAAAAGCTGAGCTGATTGTTATCCTGCTGGACACGCCCGGTGGACTGGACACATCCATGAGGAGTATAGTCAAGAAGATAATCTCAAGTGAGGTGCCTGTTGTTGTTTATGTCTATCCAAGCGGTGGGAGGGCGGCCTCAGCAGGGGTATTTATTACCCTGTCAGCTCATATCGCGGCCATGTCACCCCGCACCAATATCGGCGCAGCTCATCCGGTTGGAGTTGGCGGCAAGACAGACGAGACGATGGCCGAGAAGGCCGAGAATGACGCGGCGGCATATATAAGGTCATTAGCTGAAAAGATGGGACGGAACGCGGAATGGGCAGAGGAGGCTGTTAGAAAGAGCGTCTCAATAACAGAAACAGAGGCTTTAAAACTCGGGGTCATTGACCTTGTGGCGGAGGACATCAAGACACTTCTGGAGAATATTGACGGTATGGTTGTAGAGACTTCCCTTGGAGAACATACTGTCAGGAGCAAAGGCATAAAGATAAGATACATCGAAATGAACCTGCGGAGTAAGATACTGGATATCCTGAGCGACCCTAATATTGCTTACATGCTTATGCTTCTCGGGTTTTACGGTATATTCTTTGAGCTGACTAATCCGGGCGCGATATTCCCGGGTGTTATCGGGGCGATCTCTCTCATCATAGCTTTCTATTCTTTCCAGACCCTGCCGGTAAATTATGCCGGTCTTCTATTGATCATTACCGCTATCATACTGTTTATTCTTGAGATCAAGGTCACCTCATTCGGCCTTCTCACAATTGGCGGGATAATATCCATGCTTATAGGTTCTCTGATGCTGTTTGACTCCCCGCTGCCGTTCCTGAAACTTTCGCTTAAGGTTATAATGCCAGCGGTTATACTCACAACAATATTCTTCAGTCTTACTGTCTGGCTTGCTCTAAAGGCCTACCGCAGAAAACCCGCTACCGGACTGGAGGGGCTTGTAGGTCTTGAAGGTGAAGCGAGAACCGATATAAAAAAGAAAGGTATGGTGTTTGTTCATGGAGAGCTCTGGAGGGCATGGAGCGATGAAGAGATAAAGGCCAAACAGGAGGTTGTCGTTGAAGAGGTCAAGGGCCTCAGGGTTAAGGTGCGGGCCAAATAAAATCAAAGATTAAAAAGCAAAAGTCAAAATTTCGGAGTTATTATTAATTCTCTATATTTTTTATCTTTTATTTTTGATTTTTCATATTAGATCTATAGAATCTATAAATTACCAGTCTCTTTTCAAATAAAACATTAAAACAACTTACAAGGAGGAAATGATGCTACAGTTACCAACAAGTTTGATTGTTATAGCGGCAATTGCTATTTTGATTATGAACATAGTCAAAATACTGAAGGAGTACGAAAGGGGTGTTATCTTCAGGCTCGGGAGGCTAATACCTGTCAAGGGGCCGGGACTTATCATCGTCTGGCCTATCATCGATAAACTCGTAAAGGTGAGCCTCAGGACTATCACGATGGACGTCCCGGCGCAGGACATCATCACCCTTGATAATATTTCGGTCAAGGTGAACGCGGTTGTATATTTCAAGGTTACCGACCCTAACAAGGCCATAACAGAGATTGAAGATTACTATAACGCGACCTCACAGATCTCACAGACCACCCTGAGGAGCGTGCTCGGCCAGAGCCAGCTTGATGACCTGCTTTCAAAAAGAGACCAGCTGAACGCTGAACTGCAGAAGATTATTGACGAGCAGACAGAGCCATGGGGCATCAAGGTCACGACTGTTGAGGTAAAGAACGTCGACCTCCCGACCGAGATGCAGAGGGCTATCGCCAAACAGGCCGAGGCTGAACGTGAAAGAAGAGCAAAGATCATCCATGCGGAAGGTGAGGCACAGGCGGCTATGAAACTCGCTGAAGCAGCACAGGTAATAGGGAAAGAACCTATGGCGCTGACACTCAGGTACCTGCAGACACTGACAGAAGTGGCGGCTGACAAGAACTCCACGATCATATTCCCGCTTCCGATAGACCTTATCGAACCCTTCTTTAAAAAGCTGACGAGGGATTAATTAATAATTAGACAGGATATACAGGATACATTTTTAATAAAGAAGGGGGAGAAAGGAGACCAACAATTATTAATTAGACAGGAAGTACCGGTCGAAGCGACTCTAATAAAGATTTCTTTGACAGGATTAACTGGATTTACAAGATTTATTTTTAAGTCTTTAATACCCCGCTGTCTCGCTTAGAAGCGCCTACTTCTGGCTGCGGCGGGGTAATTCTTCATTATCCAGATTATCTCGGTACGAGTCTTCGCTGAGAGTCGCTTCGACCTGTACATCTCGGTACGAGTCGATTCCGACCTGTCAGAAAAATGGAAATTCCTAACTCAAAAGGGTGAAGATTAGAGCTGAAAAGAGAGAACCCAGGATCACAACGCTGAAGCAGGCTAAACGTATCATTAAGATAGTGACCGGTTTTACCGTCCTGCTTATCGGTATTGCCGGTCTTTTTCTGCCATTTCTGCAGGGTATTTTGATGATTGTTGCCGGCCTTGCCATATTGGGGACAGAGTTTATCTGGGCAAAAAGATTAATGAGAAGATTTGAAGACGGGGCTAATAATATCAAAAACTCCGTATTAAATAATAAAAGAGAAACCAGACAGGATTAACAGGATCAACAGGATGTATAAAATAAACAAAGCTACTCTTTGATGGCATCGTAAAAAGTCCAAAACCCCAACCCTCTCCCTTGACGGGCCTGTCCCGAGTCTTTTGTCGGGGAGAGGGCTGGGGTGAGGGTGAAAAAGGTTTTACTTCAAATGCTTATGTCCCCCTCCCCTTAATCCCCTCCCACCCCGAAGCGGGTCTCTGCGAAGGGTCGCTCCGACAGGGGAGGGGAAACAAGACTTTTTACGAGTTCATCAAATATAAATTCTTAATCTTATTTCTGGATTCCCCGAAAAAGTCCCCGAAGAATCGGGGAATGACGGAAAAAAACATAGTCTTCCGCACTATATCCTGATGAGCCAATTCAATGAAATGCCCCGCCGCAAGACGGGGCATTCAAGTTTTTTCTATAATCATGTTTAATCATGTTAATCCTGTCAAAATGCCTTTAGGGATTTGTTTTTTTTAAGAATCATGTATTATCATGTTAATCCTGTCAAAATTTACCTTTTCTAAGCACTGATATCCATATCACCGATCAACAGACTCGGTGAACCTGTTTTACCGTAAAACCTCAGGTCACTGCCCTTCTCCTCTACTTTTTTGAAGAGATCAAGGATATTGCCGGAGATTAAAGCCTCCTTCACCGGGTACTTCCTCTCACCCCCCTCTATCCAGATGCCTGAGATGCCTATTGAGAAATCCCCTGATACAGGGTTGGCAGTATGAACACCCATAACATCGGTTATCAGAATCCCCCTTGAGAGCCTTTTTACCATACCGTCCGCATCCCTGCAGTCATCCGTGTTGTCATGAGGGCTGATAAACAGGTTTGCAGCCGCAACCCCCGGCATGCTCTTGAACCCGCCCCTTGAGGCGTTTCCTGTTGACGATGTTCCAGCCTTCGCGGCGGTGTATGTATTATGGATATAACCGGCCAGCACACCTTTTGATACAAGACTCCTGCTCGATGTCGGCACACCCTCATCGTCAACAGGCCTTGTCCCTATCCCCCACGGCATTACACCGTCATCAATAATATCAATACAATCACTGATAATCTTCATGCCGACTTTGCCCGCAAGAAAAGACCTCTTCTTCTGGACCGCCTCGGCCGAAAGAGACGCGCTAAGAATACCAAGAAACTGTACCGAGACATGCGGGTCAAGTATAACCGGGACCCTGACAGGGGTAATAGTCCTTGAACCGAGAAGCTCAATAGCCCTTTCTGCGGCTAAAGAGCCTATCCTGTCTATGTCAAGGTCTTCAAGTCTCCTCCGTATGTCAAAGTCCCATCCCATCTGGCTGTCGCCCTTAGCATCCACGGCAAGCAGTGAAACGGAAGCGGATATATAACCGCTCTCATAAGAGATGTTGACCCCCCTGGAGTTTACGATCGCCGTAGTCCCCCTTCTTACTGAAACCTCCGCCTTCCTCACCTTCTTCACCTTTTCATCAACTGATAGGGCTTTCTCCTCAAGGGCAAGAGCGTTTCTGATCACATCCTCTTCCTTAATATCCTTTAATTCGCTATCAAACACTTTAACGTCAGACGGCGGCAGACCTTCAGGAATATCTATAAATTTATCTACGCAGGTGTGCTCAGCTGACTCCACTGCCGCGTTAACCGTCTCCTCTGCCCGTTCGGGAAGAGACGTGAATGAGAAACCCAGCCTGTGCTTCTTTATCACCTTAACCGCGATACCAAAATCACGTGACACCTCAAGCGCATCAACAGTCCCCTCTTTGGCCTCAACAGAGATACTGTCGGCGCCGATTATATATACTTCTGCCGCGTCGCATCCCCTTTGTAACGACTTTTTGATGATATCCTCTGCGATGGAGAGGTTATTCCGCGCATTCTCTTTCATTTACAACCCTCCGCTCCTCTTTATTAAATATTTTGAGAATTCACATCTGTCCAAAACAGTTTTTTTAGAAAAACTGATTCGGACAGCATTTTGAAAATCTCCCCTCACCCCCTCGCCTCGGGGCGG
>JBCKZY010000072.1:0-8215 GCA_038918635.1 Thermodesulfovibrionia bacterium
TATATCAGCACTTCAACAGACTATAAACATGTCCGTTTTTTAATAAGGAGGGTATCATGAAAGTTCCGTTATCAAAAGATGAGCTTGATTTAATAGACGCTTACTGGCGCGCTGCAAATTACCTTTCAGTCGGACAGATATATCTATACAGTAACCCGATGTTAAAGAAACCGCTGAAACTTGAGCACGTCAAACCCAGACTCCTGGGTCACTGGGGCACGACTCCGGGGCTGAATTTTATTTACGTTCATTTAAACCGTGTTATTAAAAAACATGACCTTAGCGTAATTTATGTCTGCGGACCGGGACACGGCGGACCTGGCATGGTTGCCAATACATACCTTGAAGGCACATACAGCGAGATATATCCCGATATTTCCCAGGACGCTGAAGGAATGAGAAGACTTTTCAAGCAGTTTTCATTCCCGGGCGGAATTCCAAGCCATGTCGCCCCTGAAACCCCTGGCTCCATTCATGAAGGAGGCGAACTCGGCTATGCTGTCTCTCATGCATTCGGAGCTGTTTTTGACAATCCCGATCTTATTGCGGCCTGCGTTGTTGGTGACGGAGAAGCTGAGACAGGCCCTCTTGCAGCATCCTGGCATTCCAATAAATTCCTCAACCCCGTGCATGACGGAGCGGTGCTTCCGATTTTACATTTAAACGGATACAAGATTGCCAATCCGACCGTACTGGCGCGTATCAGTCATGATGAGCTGAAAAACCTGTTTATCGGGTATGGATATAAGCCGCATTTTGTTGAAGGCTCTGACCCTGAGACGATGCACCAGCTCATGGCAAAGACAATGGAAAAAGTCATCAGAGAGATAAAATCGATACAGAAAAATGCACGGACCAGCGGGGCGACAAAACGTCCTCAATGGCCCATCATCATCCTCCGGAGTCCCAAGGGATGGACAGGACCGAAAGAGGTGGACGGTAAAAAGACCGAGGATTTCTGGCGATCGCATCAGGTCCCTTTTTCCGAGATGGCGGAAAAACCCGATCACGTTAAACTCCTTGAAGACTGGATGAAGGGCTATAAGCCGGAAGAAATCTTTGATGAAAACGGGACACTCAAACCGGAAATTGCGGAACTAGCGCCAAAGGGTGTGAACCGCATGGGCGCAAACCCCCATGGAAACGGGGGCAACCTGTTGAAGGCCCTCAAGATGCCTGACTTCAGGGACTATGCCGTAGAGGTAGAAAAACCGGGACAGGTCATTGCCGAATCTACCCGCGAGCTGGGCAAGTTCCTCCGTGATGTTATGAAGCTAAATATGAATAACCGGAACTTCAGGGTATTTGGTCCTGATGAAACAGCATCAAACAGGCTCGGCGCCCTCTTTGAAGTGACAAAAAGGACATGGATGGATGGGACTATTCCTGAAGACGACAATCTCTCGCCTGACGGACGCGTAATGGAAATCCTGAGTGAACACACCTGTCAGGGATGGCTGGAGGGATATCTTTTAACCGGAAGACATGGTTTCTTTTCCTGTTATGAAGCCTTTATTCATATAATAGATTCGATGTTTAACCAGCACGCAAAGTGGCTCAAGGTAACAAGCAGTGAGATTCCATGGAGGAGGCCGATAGCTTCCCTGAATTATCTTCTGACATCTCACGTCTGGAGGCAGGACCATAACGGCTTCAGTCACCAGGACCCCGGGTTTATTGACCACGTGGTTAATAAAAAAGCAGAGGTTATCCGGGTGTATCTTCCCCCTGACGCAAACACGCTTCTTTGTGTCGCAGACCATTGTTTAAGGAGCCGTGATCGCGTAAATGTAATTGTGGCCGGCAAACAGCCTGCCCTTCAATACCTGAGCATGAATGAAGCTATTAAACACTGCGATGCCGGGATAAGCATATGGGAGTGGGCAAGCAATGACAAGGGATCGGAGCCTGATGTCGTCATGGCTTGTGCCGGGGACGTGCCTACTCTTGAGACGCTGGCTGCTGTTGAAATCCTTCGTGAACATGCCCCTGATCTTAAGATCAGGGTAGTCAACATCGTGAATCTCATGAAGCTCCAGCCTCAGATTGAACATCCTAATGGACTATCGGACAAGGAGTTTGACATAATCTTTACAACGGACAAACCTATTATCTTTGCGTATCATGGATACCCGTGGCTCATCCATCGCCTGACGTACCGGAGGACGAACCATAAGAACCTACACGTGCGGGGCTATAAAGAGGAGGGCACGACAACCACTCCTTTTGATATGGCGGTGCTGAACGATCTGGACCGTTATGATCTTGTAGCAGACGTCATCGATCGCGTTCCCAGGCTGGGATATCACGCCGCTTATATTAAACAATACGTGCGCGACAAGTTGATTGAACACCGGGAGTATATCGAAAAATATGGACAGGACTTGCCGGAGATTCAGAACTGGAAGTGGAAACCTGATGTTGAGTAAAATGTTTTATTGATTTTATCCTTCGTATTGATTACGATGCATTTATGGAATCTTTGAGAGACAGAATGCCCAATATCCCCGAAAGAATAGCGGGGCTTGCCGACCTGGCTCATAATCTCTGGTGGAGCTGGAACCCTGAAGCTCGTATGCTCTTTAAATCGATCGACAGGCAGGCGTGGAAAGAGAGTGTTCATAACCCTGTCAGGATGTTACGGGAAATACCTCAGGAAATCCTTGATACAGCCTCAGTAAATACCCATTATCTTATCCATTATGATGAAGTAATGTCCGGGTTCCGGGAGTATATGTCTTCAAGTGCAGGCTGGTTTACAGATAACATAAGCGGCTCGTCATCTAAACCCATTGCATATTTATCATCAGAGTATGGCCTGCATCATTCGCTTCCATTTTATGCGGGAGGACTGGGTTTTCTGGCCGGTGATCATATCAAAGAGTGCAGCGACCTGGGGATCCCGCTCGTAGCAGTGGGATTTCTGTATCCAGAAGGCTACTTCCGTCAGCAAATTCGTGTTGACGGATGGCAGGAAAACATCGATGAAGTGCTTGACTGGGAATCGACGCCCATTTGCAGGGTCCTTGATGACAGAGGGAACCCGATGATAGTCCAGGTTCCTTTTCTTGATCCACCGGTGTTTGTTGCTGTCTGGAAAGTTGATGTCGGTCAGGTGCCGCTCTATTTAATGGATACAAATATAGAGCAAAACACGCCTTGGAATAGAGAAATCTCTTCACAACTTTATGGGGGAGATATGGAACATAGACTCCTGCAGGAATATGTTCTCGGCATTGGAGGAAGCGCAGTGCTGGATACTCTTGGTTACCACGACTTTATTCTTCATCTTAACGAAGGGCATACCGCATTTGCACTCCTTGAACAGCTGAGGAAAAAGATAGACGCCGGAAAAACATGCAAAAACGCTATGGAATATGTGCGCACAACTTCCATCTTTACGACCCATACACCGGTAGCCGCAGGCCATGACGTATTCCCTTTTTCATTAATGGATAAATACTTCAGTCAGTACTACACCCTCTGCGGCCTGAACAGGGAGTCTTTCCTTCAGCTGGGGATAAACCCGGAAGCACCAGGAGCCGGTTTCAATATGACTGCACTGGCGCTTAGACTTACTGTATTTCATAATGGAGTAAGCAAAAAACATGGCGAAGTCTCCCGGGACATGTGGAAATCTCTCTGGCCGGATAAAAAAGAAAAAGAGATCCCCATCGATCACATCACAAACGGAGTGCATGTTCCGACGTGGATAGAACCAAAAATAGAACTCCTTTTCAATGAACACCTCGGCAAAGGCTGGAAAAACCTCCATGACGATCCGGCGTTATGGAGTGTTGTGGACACTATCCCGGATAAGGACCTCTGGCAGATCTATATGTGGCTGAAGGTAAAACTGATCAATGCGATGAGGGAGCAGGCCCGTCAGCGATGGATTGAAGATAGCGCCAATCCGCTCAATGTAGTCAGCAGCGGCACCCTGCTTGATCCCCTTTCACTGACCATTGGATTTGCCCGGCGGTTTTCAACATATAAAAGAGCAAACCTCATTTTCAGTGATATAGAACGTCTTAAGACAATACTAAATAACCGATGGCGGCCAGTGCAAATTATTTTTGCCGGAAAAGCCCACCCTGCAGATGACGAAGGGAAGAGAATTCTGCAGCGAGTGTTCAAAGCGGCAAGCGATCCCTCTCTTGGCGGGAGGATTGCTTTTATTGAGAACTACAATGAACAGCTTGCTCAGTATATGGTGCACGGAGTCGATCTGTGGTTAAACAATCCAATACCCCCTCTGGAGGCTTCGGGAACAAGCGGAATGAAAGCAGCATTAAACGCCGTTCCCCAGCTCAGCATACTTGACGGCTGGTGGATTGAGGGATTCAACGGCAAAAATGGCTGGGCCTTTGAGGGCAGCGGGAGTGATGAAAAAGACGCTGCGGCAATTTATGACCTTCTTGAAAAAGAGATTATCCCTTTATATTACAAACAGGATGAAGATGGTGTCCCCCATGATTGGGTAAAGGTCATGAAGGAGGCTATCAAGAGCGCCGGGCCTCATTTCAGCGCAAGACGAATGGTCAAGGAATATGCTGAAAAATATTATCAGCATGCAATAAAAGCTTCTGATCGAAATTCCTCATGAATAAATAATTCTTTTTTATATATCGATCTCCGCTGCCTCACTGGCCAGAACAGAACCTTCATCCACTGGAATAACAATCACATCAACCATGCTATTATCTGAACTTATGTAGCCCTCTTTTCCTATTGTTTCGTTATTTGTATGCCTGTCAAGTGAAATTCCGCACCATTCCATGTTATCAAGTATTTTTTCTCTGATAAGAGGAGCATTTTCACCCACTCCGCCTCCAAAAATTATACAGTCGATTCCACCAAGCGCAGCTATGTATGCACCTATATATTTTTTGACACGGTAACAATAGAGTTCAACCGCGAATCTGGCATCGGGAATGTCTGACTCAAGTAAAGTTTTCATGTCACCGCTCAGACCTGACACCCCGAGCAGGCCCGAAGATTTATTCAGTATTTTATCCACTTCATTTATAGAGAACCCTGCCTCTTCCTGGAGATAAACAAGCAAACCGGAGTCAATGTCTCCTGAACGGGTAGACATTACCAGTCCTTCGTTCGGCGAAAAACCCATGGAAGTATCTATAGGCCCGCCATTTTTTATAGCCGTCATTGAACAGCCTGAACCAAGTAGTATGGATATAATTCTTACTTCATTACCGATATCCGGTCGAAGCTTATTTAATCGCTGGAGCATGGCCCTGTGAGCTATCCCATGAAAACCATACCGTTTGATGCCATGTTCAATGCTCAGGTCTTTTGGAAGTGCATATATCCTTGATACATCGGGCATCGTAGCGTAAAAAGCGGTATCAAATACCGCTATCTGAGGAATACTTGGGCCGATAACAGCCCGGCATGCCCTTACCCACTTTAACGCTACAGGATTATGGAGAGGGGCGAGGATAGAAAGACGGGCTATTTCCTTTTCGACCTTTTCACTGATTAAGCACGATTTTGTTAATGTCGATCCCCCGTGAACTATGCGGTGGGCTGCTGAGTTAATTTTGGGTGTCCGTTCACGCAGAAAACTTTTTAACAGATTTTCAGGCACATCCTCATCAGGCTTTAGATACCTTTCATCGACTCTGGTTAAATCTTTCGGAGTTTTTTCATGCAGGCCGAGGCGGACCGATGAGCTGCCGGTGTTTACTGTTAAGATATGCATCATATTTAATTATGCCGCAACTTCAGGATGCTTAGCTGCCGGTATTGTAAAATACAATACCGAACCTTTTCCGGGTTCAGATTCTACCCATATCCGGCCGCCGTGCAGCTCTACTATTTTTTTGCATATGGCAAGGCCGATCCCCGTTCCTGTGTTTTCACCCGCACCTTTTATCCGCTGAAATAAGCCGAAGATCCGTTCAAAGTGCTCTGCACCAATTCCTATTCCGTTATCCATGATGGAAAACACACATTCTTCATCACTTTTCTTTACAGATACATGAATTCGCGGACGCTCTTTATCAGCATTAACAAACCTGATGGCGTTCCCAACAAGGTTCTGGAAAACCTGTACCATTTGCACATCATCAGCCATCACTGATGTCAAGGGATCACAGGTGATTTCTGCATTGCTTTCATTGATTAAATCCTGAAGGTTAGACAAGGCGATCCTGAAGTTTTCATTCATATCTGTCAGCTCAAATTCCCTCACCTTTGATTCAAGACGTGCGTAAGACAGAAGACCCTTGATAAGAGTCTCCATCCTGTAGACCCCCCTTGATGCCGTAGATATCAGCTCCATGGCCTCTTCATCAAGTTTGTCCTTATACTTTCTCTTAAGCATGTTAATATAACCACCGATCGTAACAAGTGGATACCTGAGATCATGTGCTGCTACATAGGCAAACTGTTCAAGTTCTACATTTGAACGTACCAGTTCCTTTGCTTTCAATTCGAGGTCCTCCTCAGCTTTCTTGAGTTCATTATATGCCTCCTCAAGTTCTTCGTATAAAAGCGAACGTTGCCGCATGCCTTCTTTCAATCGTGACAAAGTTATAGTGATAATAATATAGAAACCAAACCGCACAAATGCATTCCAGTATGGAATCCATTCATAAGAATAAACGTGCCCGCCCAACCTGTCGGCTGTACTCCATATTATCGCGCTTAACAGAGATGCAGGTATTCCTATCCACATATTTGTGGCCCACGTAATGATAATAATCGGCAACAGATAGAATATGGAGAAGCCTAATTCCAGACCGGATTTATAGTCTGCCCAGCCTATAGCGAATATTGCTAAATATCCGGATGTAATGAGTGTCGCTTTAAGCTTGTTGCTACGTATAATATACATACTCAATGTCAATCAAATAAACTCTTTGTAATTTTTACGTACAAACGTTCCAGGACAACTTAAAACATTTAACAGAGGGACTGCTTTAAGGTAATCAAATCGGTCTGATCAACTCTTCTACGATCTTCTTTTTGGTTTCCTGTCTTTGCAAAATATATTTCTCTATCTCTACCAGAACAAATACAGAAAAGGCAACCGCGACAATGGGCAGCCATTCAAGCAATTTAACGCTTCTTGTATCAAAAAGGCTCTGCATAAAGGGAGTGTAAGTGAAGATGATCTGTGCTGTAATAACAGCGCCTATGGCAATGTAAATAAACCGATTACCTGAAAAGCCGCCCCTGGTTAATACCGGCGTCTTTAAAAATCTGGCGTTAAGCAGATAAAATATTTCGAACATTACGAGAGTATTAACAGCAACCGTTCTCGCGTATTCAATGGGTACATCATGGAGCCTGTACCACAGGAAAAGCCCGAATGTACCCACAACAATTATGGATGATACAAACAGTATGCGCCATATAATAAAGTTCGAGAGGATCGGCTCTTTCGGATCGCGGGGCATTCGCTTCATCACATTCGCTTCCGGCGGTTCAAAGGCAAGCGACAATGCAAGCGTTACGGCCGTGATCATGTTGACCCAGAGGATTTGCACCGGTGTCAGAGGCATCATTCTGCCGGACAAGATGGCGGCGATGATTATCCCCGCCTCTCCTCCGTTTGTGGGGAGTATGAAGGTGATTGATTTTTTTATATTGTCGTATACCGTACGTCCTTCTATAACCGCGGCTGCAATGGATTCAAAATTATCATCCATCAGAACCATTTCAGAGGCCTCCTTTGCTACTTCCGTGCCCTTTATCCCCATGGATACTCCAACATCAGCGCGTTTGAGCGCAGGTGCGTCATTTACTCCATCCCCTGTCATCGCGACAATTTCTCCATTTGCCTGAAGGGCCTGCACAAGCCGCAGTTTATGTTCGGGACTTACCCTCGCGAAAACATCCACTTTCTGAACACTGAGACGAAGCTGGTCATCATCCATTGTCTCCAGCTCCTTTCCCGTTACCGCCGACATGCCATCACCTATGCCCATCTGAGCGCCTATTGTCATTGCAGTTATAACGTGATCGCCTGTAATCATTTTTACCCTGACCCCTGCATCCCTGCACATTTGGATGGCTTCTATCGCCTCGGAACGGGGTGGATCGATAATCCCATAAAGACCAAGCAGGGTCAGCCCTCCCTGCACATCGGAAAAGTTCAATGTTTGCTGATCTCTGTCCGTTGTTTTGAAAGCCACGGCAAGCAGCCTCTGCCCGCGGGCGGCTATCTCTTCAGAGCGTCCATGCCAGT
>JBCKZY010000073.1:0-8089 GCA_038918635.1 Thermodesulfovibrionia bacterium
AGATTTAATAATATGAACTTTAATTCTATTAATTCAGAATCTGTCTTCAGTGCGATAGGACACCCCTCACTTATTCTTGACACTCAGCACAATGTGCTGGCAACAAATAATGCAGCAGCTGATTATCTGAAGAAATCCAGAGACAATCTTCAGGGTAAAAAATGCTACAGCTTATTCCATGGAACTGATAGTCCGCCTGAACGTTGTCCTATGGAGAGGATGCTGACCTCAGGCATATGTGAGACGGTTGAAATGGAGATGGGGGCTGTGAATGGCAAGTTTCTCGTATCATGCTCGCCGCTCTTTGATGATATAGGGCATCTGGATAGAGTTTTACACATTGCCGCCGATATGAGCGTCCAGAAACAGGCAATTAAGTCGCTGGAGGAGAGCGAGGAGAAGTATCGTGCTCTGGTAGAGTCTTCAGATGATTCTATCTATCTGATAGACAGAAATTACCGGTATCTCTTTATCAACAAAAAGCATCTTTCAAGAATAGGCATGTCGGAAGGCTCGTTTGCTCAGGGACTGGCGTTTCATGAATTTCATGCCTCACGTGAAACGGAAACATTTATCAGGAATGTCGACATGGTGTTTAATACTGGGAAGCCTCATCAATATGAATATTTGAGCCAGAGAGACGGGAGATGTTTTCTTCAGACATTCAGCCCCGTCAAGGGAAAAGACGGTGAGACCACGGCGATAACCGTTATTTCAAAAGACGTTACTAAAATGAAGCAGATCGAGGAGACCCTTCGCTCCCTATCATTCAACGATGAACTTACCGGGCTTTATAACAGACGCGGCTTCATAACATTTGCCAGGCAGCAGATTAAGATAGCCAGCAGGCTGAATAAGGGCGCGTTACTGCTATACGCAAATATTGATAATCTGAAGCAGATTAAGTACGAACATGGTATACAGAAAGGCAACAAAGTTGTAAAAGAGGCTGCGAATCTGTTCAAAGAAGTGTTCCGGGAATCTGATATAATTGCCATTATCGGTGATGATGCGTTTGTGGTTTTTTCCATTGAATCAACCGATAACAGTATAGATATGATAAAAAAGCGGTTCCAACATCACCTTGATATGTTCAACGCTAAAACAGGGCGGCCTTATCAGCTAATGATAAATACGGGAATAGCCTGCTACGAAGAAGGCTATTCATTGTCAATTGAGGATCTGATAGCCAGCGCGGAGAAGGCTATGCACGAAAATAAGAGAGACAGGCGTACATCGTAGTCTGAAGTAGTATGCACATGTTTCTGTAATCATCGTCTTTCGCAACTTTCGCGTGACACGCGACTATCCATGAGCGCTCAAAGATCATATGAATATATAAATGAGTTCATGTATTTTGTATTGAGACCTGATAAGAGCAGGGGAAATGATGCAATGAGCTATTGCTCAGGTGTCCATCTGTCCCGATTCCTGCCTATCACAAAAGGTCGGCACCGTGCAAGCGCAAACCCTGCCATGAGGGGGCTGCAGCTTGTTAATCACAGGGTCAGAGCCCTTGCCCTGTCAAAGGGCGCAACACCAAAGGCTGTTCAGGGGGGTGATTGTACCGGAATTGTCCCTCCGAAGGATGGCTGGTATAAATATCCTTTACTGATAGAAAATGTTCCTGAATCATTACCTGACGAGATAATCACGTATTGCGTTATCAACCTTCTAAGGAAGATCTTCAATGCCTTGCTCCTGGAAGAAAAACTTCCCGACAGACTTCTTAAGCCGGATGAACTGCAGGTGTATATCGAGGGTCTGTGCGCTAAATGGAAAGCGAGTGTATCCCCCGTGGTCTCTGCCACGGGGGCTAACGAGCGAATGTAATAATAAACGTCATTTCATTAGATTCCCGTGGTCTTGCCACAGGGAAGATCAATACGGAAGTTGAAAGTCTTATGCAATATTATCACTATCAGAAAAAGCGAACTTTGTACATACAAAAAACTCATGAAAAACCTTAAAAAAGGGATTTGGTTCCCAATCAGCTTAGGGGTGTTGGTTATTGTAATAGCACTTTGGGTGCCTTTTATTTATGGTGAAACTTTCCTGTTCAACCATCGCCTTTTGAATTCAGGAGTGGTAGAGAACGCTCAAATTACAAGAAAAGGCATTTTAGTTAATGATGAGCTGGTGTGGAAAGAACTGTCACAAACATCTAAAGACCATCAGTTTCAGGTAAATATAATAAGTTCAGAAGGAGAAATAATTAACTGCCAGTTTGGCGTATCAGAGTCACTATACGACAATCATCCTCTTGGGACGAGGATTCGAGTGACATATTTGTCTAAAGAACCGCAAAAATGTAAAAGATATGAAAGCATTCACGGGACCCAGAAAATACTAAATTTTGGGTTGGGTTCAAGCGTGTTTATGATGCTGATAGGGTTTGGTTCAATGTTTTTTGTTTTAAGATCTTATAAAAAACCGGGGCTAGGAGACTCAAGCTTATTTGCAACTGATATTGAACTTGAAGAAGAAATTCGCTGTCCAAAGTGTAATCTGGAAATGATCGAGGGTTATCTCCCAGTGGGTGGCGGTATCGTCTGGCGAAATATCGATCAGCCGGTGGGTATTCCCAATGTTTTCAGCGGATTACCGGGGACAGCATTTTTTGGAAAGCGTTCAAAATTGCACGCGTACCATTGTGAGAGATGCAAGATAGTAACATTTAAGTATGGTAAAAAAAATTGAGGGTCTGTTCAAGCCATCCCTTGACTTAAGTGACTAAGTTTAAATAAAAGCCCTCGTATATCGGTCATGCAATGTTTTTTTAGGTATTATCAGCAATAAACCTGAAACATTTCTATTGTTGTACGGAGAAGAAATTAATGGCCTGGTTTCCTGCTGTAATCTTGTTTTTAATAACTGTTATAATTTAATGGATATAAATCGGTTATAATTAAATCTGATCGGGGCAGTTATTATGGCACTGCTTTTCATAATTAAATATTGATTAAGGAGAAATAAGATGGGAAATAAAGGGAAAAAAGACAGGGGTCAAAAAGAAACACAAAAAAAGCCTAAACTTACACTTAAGGAAAAACGCAAGGAGAAAAAAGAGAAAAATAAATAAGAATAAAAGATAACCAATTAATGCAGCCCCCAGTTTTCGTTTTGCAAGCAAAGGCGAAACAAAACGGTGGGGGCTGATTTCTAGCGTTATGCGTAAATGCTATTCCCCCAAAAGAAGGACAAGTCCCGGTTTATGAGTGAGCAACAAGTCAATAACCCGCTGCATGGTATTACCCTGGAGCAGATCGTGAATAGCCTGGTTGAGCATTATGGCTGGAGCGAGTTGGGAAAACGCATAAATATCCGATGTTTCAACAGCGACCCGTCAGTGAAGTCCAGCCTGAAATTCCTGCGAAAGACCCCTTGGGCAAGGAATAAAGTCGAGGACTTATATATTGCTACAAAGAAGAATATTTGCCATTGATAATGCATGACAAGGTGCTTAAGCAAGAACTCAGCAAACTGTGCTGCTTAGCTTGGCGTTATAGTTGAATAAAAAAAAGACTTGTCAATTGCTCATATTTAGGGTGAACTCCCGAAGGAGAACTCCCCGGATATTAAGACTTCGGGACCCCGACAAATCGGGATCTTTGCTCCGCTACGACAGGCGGGACAGGCACGCCTCACGCCTCGGCGCACAAGTAATACTTGGCGGGTAAACCCGCCCAAGGCGGACAAGCTCTGCGGAAGTACAGAAAAACTATATAATCAATTGGTAAAAACAGGTGAGTAGCAGGATAGATTTGAGCGATATGAATGTAGCGGTATAACAGAGATTACTATAAATGAGAAACGAAATTGCAAAATGGTTTATTGAAAGAGGGTTGTCCGAGAACATTACCGGCTATATTGTAAACGTTTTATTTGTTCTGGCCATTATTGTTCTGAGTTGTCTGGTGAACATTATTGCCAAGCGTGTGATCCTTGCCGGTGTGTCCAGATTGATTAAGAGCAGCAGCAGTTCCTGGGACGACATCTTTTTGAAGAACAAAGTTTTCAAAAAACTCTCCCATATTGCTCCGGCCATGGTCATCTATCTCCTGATCCCTCTGGCCTTTCCGGACTCAACCTTCTTTGTCTCTCTTGTTAAGGATGGGACAATCATTTATATGATCATCATTACCCTCATGGTACTGGACTCATTTCTGAATACCTGTCATGACATCTACCAGACTTTCGAGGTTTCAAAGGAAATTCCCATAAAGGGCATTGTCCAGGCGATCAAGATTATCCTTATCTTTATCGGAGGGGTTATGATCCTTTCCACGATTACAAACAAAACACCCCTATATTTCCTTAGTGGTCTCGGTGCGTTGACTGCGGTCCTCATGCTCATCTTTAAAGATGCTATTCTCGGGTTCGTTGCAGGGATTCAGCTCTCTGCAAACAACATGGTGCACAAAGGCGACTGGATCGAGATGCCCCAGTTCGGTGCTGACGGCGATGTCCTGGATGTCTCACTCACCACGGTTAAAGTACAGAACTGGGACAAGACCATCACAACCATTCCCACCTATTCCCTGATATCGCACTCTTTCAGGAATTGGCGGGGCATGGAGGAGTCTGGGGGTCGCCGAATCAAGAGGGCTCTTTACATAGATATGACGAGCATCAAGTTCTGTGACCGGGAGGAACTTGAGAGGTTTTCCAGGATTCAATATATCAGTGAATATATTGAACGGAAGAACGCGGAACTGTCAGAATACAATCAGGAACATGGTGTCGATGAGTCCAGCCTTGTGAACGGAAGAAAGCTGACCAACATAGGGACCTTTCGGGCTTATGTGGAGGCCTATCTGCGTAACCATCCCAAAATCCATCAAAATATGACCTTTCTGGTCCGGCAATTGGCCCCCACCGACCACGGTTTGCCGCTGGAAATCTATGTCTTCAGTAATGATCAGGTCTGGGCACGATACGAGTCCATACAGGCAGATATTTTCGACCATTTTCTAGCCGCTATTCCTGCATTCGATCTTCGCGTCTTCCAGAACCCTTCAGGTGCAGATTTTCAGTCGCTTACAGAATAACCAGTCTCTCGTGCAGACTGCTTTTCAGGTTTGGCATCTGTACAGTTTGAGCGTTAGATGCAGGAAGATTAAGGAGGAACATCATGGATCTTCAGATACTAACAACATTCTTTATGTGGTGTACAATTATAAACGGAGCCCTGTTGACGCTATGGATCACAATGTTTATGTTGGCCCCGGATTTGGTGTACCGTACGCAAAGTAAATGGTTTCCCCTTCCCCGAGAAACCTTCAACGTGGTATTTTACTCGTTCCTCGGGTTGTTTAAAATCGTCTTTCTGGTCTTCAATGCCGTTCCATACGTGGCGTTGCTGATTGTCGGATAAGCGGAGTATCCAATAAAGCCTTGCACTTGACGACTATCCTCTACGCTTCAATATATTTTGCCGGTGAAACAAGCCATTAGATGATAAATAACAATGTATAAGAAAAACTTTATGGATGGAGCGGTATTTGCAATATTTATTGCTTTAATTGGGGTTTCTCTTATTTGGTTTTATGGCAGTTTTTTCCTGGGTGCACTTGTTAATCTTCCTGTCTCATGGTTTGGCTTTTTGTACGCAAGCGCAGGAATGGCTGCTGGGATGGGTTGCTTTGTTTACATAGAAAAAAGAATTAAGGCATTGTTGGTTTTTGCCGCAATCGCATTCTTGGCAATGATACTAATGCTCATTTAGTAAATTGATGGGTATCAGTTAATAAATTGCTCATACTCATAAAGCTGGACTGTCTGAATATATTAAACAAGCTTTCACCCAATAATCATTTTTTGTAGATGAAGCTCTTAAAAAGTGGATTCACTCTGCCGGTTTCTCACTTGCTTCCTGAAATAAATTAATCAATTTTACCATAAAATGCAATATTTCAAATATTACTCATCAGTTTTCAGTTTTATGAAAGAAAACTACATATATCGAATAAATAGGTGACTTGTACAGAAAACGTGGTAGAATTGTTAGGGAGGGTTTATGTCAGAGCGGAATGAGATATTGGTTGTAGATGATACAAAGATGTTCCAGAATATTTATAAGGCCAAACTGATGTCTGAGGGTTTTAGAGTTGTCACTGCCGGCAATGGTCAAGAGGCTTTAATGCTTTTGTCCGGTGGAACAATAAAACTTATACTGCTTGATCTTGTTATGCCATTGATGGATGGATTTAAAGTTTTGCATGCCGTAAAGTCAGACCCTAAACTTTCTTCAATTATTGTGATTGTATTATCCTCGCGTGGGCACCCCGATGAGATAGAAAAAGCTATAAATCTTGGCGCTGATGGATATCTGATAAAATCAACAGTAAAACCCAACGAAGTGTTACAGAAGGTGAAAGAGATGTTGAAAAAAGAGGAATCCGGTTAGAGATAATGAAATATCAGGAAATTGCTTTTTGACAAAAACCTGACCCCATAGGAGGTTACAATTATTTCTTTAGATATTTCCAAAGAAGACGGTATAGTTATCATTGAGCCATCTAGTCCACTTGAACAGTCGGATTTTGAAAAAATTACAAAGGAAGTAGATGAATATATAAAAGTAAGTGGTGATGTTAACGGCATAATAATACATACAAAAAAATTTCCAGGATGGGAAGATTTCAGTGCATTCCTGCATCACATGAAATTTGTAAAGGACCATCATCAAAAAATCAAGCGTGTTGCAATAGTCACCGACTCAAAACTCGGATCGATTATCCCGAGCATAGCCAAACATTTTGTTTCAGCCGAAATAAAGCACTTCGAATATGAAGACATAACACCATCAACAGCATGGATCAAAGGGTCGGCTTAACACTTATGAGAGATCCAATAGTGCGGAAGTACAGAAAAGATATGAAATTACTTGTTAGGACCAAGAAAGATTGAAATGACAAAAGCAAAAAACCATCTTGTTTACCAATTCAAAGTTGGTCTCAAAGGTATCGAGCCCATTATTTGGCGGAGAATACAGGTGCCGGCGAAGTACAGCTTTTGGGATCTGCACGTTGCGATCCAGGATGCGATGGGATGGCTTGACTATCACCTGCATGCATTCCGAGTCCGCCAGAAGCACAAGAGAAAACCCACAGAGATTGGCATTCCGAGCGACGAATGGGACGGTGAGCCCGTAGTCCCTGGCTGGGAGGTTACGATTACCGACTTCTTCACCGAACCGGGGCAAGTTGTTGAATACGAGTACGATTTCGGTGACGGATGGGTCCACGAGGTATTGCTCGAATCCATTCTTCTTAAAGAGAAAGATGCTAAATACCCGAGATGCATCGGTGGGGAGCGAGCTTGCCCACCCGAAGACTGTGGGAGCATTCCGGGCTACTACCGCCTTTTAGAAAGCCTGCGCGACCCGACCCACACCGAATATGAGGAGAACATAGCATGGCTCAAGGGGCATGCCAGGAACTACTATCCATATGACCCTGAGAAGTTTAATCCTGCGGACGTTTATTTTGACAACCCCAGAAGGCGCTGGCGAATAGCTTTCTCCGAAACTGGCCATTAGTAAGGTCATGACAACATTTTGCAGTCATACCTTACTATGCTTTGGCGTCTGAAAAAAGTTTTATCAATCATCATCTTCAAATAACCATTTTGAGTGGATTAAGGGATTCTGTAAAATGTAAATTGTCAAAGTTTGTCGTAGTCCCGTATAAAACGGGATAAATTTCACGAAGATCCCGATCCATCGGGGACCCCAAAACGTTCATAAATAAGCAACAAACAAGAAGAAAAGACTTGTCAATGGCTCATATCTCATTCCCCCATTACCTGAACAAAAACCTTCCGTGACCGTGGCCGGTTATCATGGTCGATCACCACGATCTGCTGCCACTGGCCAAGCACGACAGAACCGTCGGATACGGGCGCGGTTAGCCCTGGCCCCATGAAGGTCGCCCTGATGTGAGAGAAACCGTTGTCATCCCCCCATGTCTCTGAATGACGGCTCTTCATCTTCTTTGAGGCGAACTTCTCAAGCTGTTCCTTCATATCATCGACAAGTGCGGGTTCATACTCTATTGTAGTGACTGAGGCGGTGGAGCCGACCGCA
>JBCKZY010000074.1:0-8055 GCA_038918635.1 Thermodesulfovibrionia bacterium
TATTATAACCAGTCAATAAAAACCGGATCATACCCTACCCATGTAACTTTAAGAAGTAATAAGTGGTTAACATGATATAAATATTTCAGCGAAAGAAAATTAATTGTGATAAAATCTCTTTATGGCAGAGTTTGAATTCCTGAAGTACCTGATTATTATATTCGGAGTCTCTGCGATTACCGTCTTCACCCTTAATAAACTCAGGATACCTTCAATAATTGGATTCCTGATTGCCGGGGTATTAATCGGCCCTCACGGCCTGGAACTGATAAAAGACATCCATCTGGTTGAAATATTTGCCGAGATCGGGGTAATTCTTCTTCTATTTACAATCGGCCTTGAGTTTTCAATAAAAAATCTGCTGGCCCTGAGAAAAGCCATCTTTACCGGAGGATTTTTCCAGGTATTTCTGACTTCGCTGGCTGCGTATCTTATAGCGAGACTTTTCGAACAAACTACAAATACCTCTCTGGTTATTGGTTTTCTTGTTGCACTCAGCAGCACTGCGATAGTAATGAGGCTGCTTCTTGAAAGGGCAGAGATAGATTCCCCTCACGGAAGGACGAGTCTCGGTATCCTAATCTTTCAGGATTTCTGTGTCGTCCTATTCATGCTGATGATCCCCATACTTGCCGGCACAGACACGGACAGAATGGAGATATTATGGGTCCTGGTTAAATCTTTAGCGATAATTACGGCAGTAATCATATCGGCACGCTGGCTTGTCCCGAAGGCGCTTCATCAGATTGTTCACTCAAGGATAAGGGAACTCTTTGTAATAAGTATCATCTTTATATGCCTTGGCACAGCATTTCTTACATATAAACTTGGGCTCTCACTTGCTCTGGGGGCATTTATAGCCGGCCTCTTGATATCAGAGTCCGAATATTCTTATCAGGCTATCTCAGATATACTCCCTTTTAAGGACAGCTTCAACAGTCTCTTCTTTATATCTGTCGGCATGCTCATGGACCTGAACTTCTTCATCTCAAATTTTACAACTGTATTGATAGTGGTACTCACAATTATTATTCTTAAGACAGTTACAACCACCTTAACAGCATTTATGACCGGCAGTAACATCAGGATCTCACTGCACTGCGGGTTGATACTCTCTCAAATTGGGGAGTTCTCTTTCGTTCTTCTGGTCGCGGCATTAACATCCGGCCTTATCACTGAATACATATATCAGTTATTCCTTTCATCCGCTATCATCACAATGATGCTTACCCCGGTTTTTATATCCTATTCTTCTACATTCTCAAGCTGGGTAACTTCACAAAAACTCCTCAAAAGGCTTCAGTCCATGAGAGCTTCTACGACATATATAAAAGCAAAAGATATAAAGACAGACCATGTAATAATAATCGGATTTGGAATTAATGGCAGGAATCTGGCACTTGTTCTTAAAGAGATTGAGGTGCCGTATATTATATTTGAGCTGAACAGCCAGACTGTGTCTGAGTGGCGCAAGAAAGGAGAGCCCATATTTTATGGTGACGCCACAAGCAGAGAGATACTCCATAAAGCAGGAATAAGCAGAGCAAGGGTCGTTGTCATTTCAATATCAGACCCCTCCGCCACCAGAAAGGTGGTCAACATCGCGAGAAATTTAAACAGGAATATATATATTGTTGTTAAGACCACTTATCTCGCTGAGGTTAATGACCTTATCACTACCGGAGCCGACGAGGTGATACCTGCAGAGTTTGAGACATCCATTGAGGTTTTTTCAAGGGTTCTACAGTTCTACCAGATGCCCAAAACATTAATAGGACAGTATGCAGATAAATTCAGAGAAGATCATTACAAGATGTTTATTAAGGGAGAAACTCCAAAAAGACTATTTCATGACACTATAGCCGTAATGCCGAATGTTAACTATGAGAGTTATATTGTTGGTAAGGACTCGCCCGCAAACAATACATCAATCAGGAATCTTGAAATCCAGAACAGAACCGGAGCGCTGGTGATAGCCGTGAAACGGGGAGACAAAACAATACACGGTCTTCTTGCCGATGTTGTCTTAAAAGAGGGTGATATTGCTTTTATGATAGGAGATAAGAAATCACTTGAAGATGCCCGTAGCACTTATTTTAAATAATTAATTTATTATTTAATTAAGCATGGTTAACAGCTCTTCGTAAGAAATAACTTTAACTCCAAGCTCCGCTGCTTTATTAAGTTTTGAGCCCGGATTTTCACCCGCAACAAGATAGTTAGTACTCCTGGATACCGTACCTATGACACGGCCTCCCATGCTTTCAATAATCTCCTGTACTTCCCTTCTTGAACTCGGTAGAGTACCGGTTATTACAAATGTAATATTATGGAGAGAAAGTCCTTTCTTCTCCATATCCAAATAATCAGGATTTAATACCTTCAGGCCATATAACCTGAGTCTGTCAAGAGTACGTATGTTTTCTGGATCACTAAAAAATCTGGATATTGAATCAGCGATCTTTTCCCCTATCTGCTTAATCTCAACAATCGCCTGCCGCTCTACATGATATAAATCTTCAAGCCTTTTAAAGTTCATTGCAAGCAGCTTTGCGGCAGACTCCCCTACATGAATAATACCAAGGGAATAAAGAAACCGTGCAAGGGTCGTCTGCCTGCTGCTGTTTACGGCATCAACCATATTCATTGCTGATTTCTCAGCGAACCCGGAAAGTTTAATTAGGTCATCTCTGCGGAGACCGTAAATATCCGTAAAATTCCTTATTAGCCCCTCTGAATACATGAGTTCAACATTCTTCTCACCAAGCCCCTTAATATCCATAGCAGCCCTTGAGGCATAGTGCCTTAACCTCTCCTTGATTTGTGCCGGGCAGTTCAGACCGACACACCGGTAAGCCACCTCCCCCTCTTCCCTTAGCACACTGGAAAAACAAACGGGGCATTTCTGAGGAGGCGGCAACTCAACTTCATCCCCTGTGCGTTTTGATTTCAGGACAGAAACTATACGAGGGATAACATCCCCGGCCCGCTCAACCTCAACTGTATCTCCGATACGAATATCTTTTCTCCTGATCTCATCCCAGTTATGAAGAGTTGAGCGTGCAACAGTGACTCCCCCTATGCTTACTGGTTCAAGATGGGCGATAGGAGTTATTGTTCCGAGCCTGCCGACACTCGGCTCTATGTTAAGTATCCTGGTAATCCCCCTGTGAGCCTTGAATTTATAAGCTATCGCCCAGCGCGGCTCCCTTGTCTTCACTCCAAGAGCCTTCTGAATGTCGAACTCATCCACCTTGACAACAGCACCGTCAGCCTCAAACGGGAAACCCGATCTCTTTTCCTCGATAATCCTGATCACTTCAATAACCCTGTCTATTCCCTTTACCGGTTCAACCATCAAAGGCACAGGAAAATGAGAGTTCTCAAGCCAGTTGATAAAATCACGGTGTCTCTTAAATTCAATACCTTTTATCGCGCCTAAGCCGTAACATGCAAGATACAGCCTTCTTGAAGCGGTAACAGAGGAATCAAGCTGTCTGACAGAACCCGCCGCAGCGTTTCTGGGATTGGCAAAGATTGATTCACCGCTTCTCTCCCTCTCCTTATTCAGTTTTGCAAACTCAATAATAGACATATATATCTCTCCACGTATATCGATCTCCTCAGGGATTAAATCCCCTTCAATCTTAAGAGGGAGAGATTTTAAAGTCCTTATATTCAGGGTTACATCTTCTCCTTCATAGCCGTCACCCCTTGTAGAAGCCTTATAGAAAATACCGTGTCTATATGTTAGTTCTACCGCAAGCCCGTCATATTTTGGCTCAACAGTATAATCTATCTCATCATTTGATCCCAGGAACCTCTTACCCCTGCGGTCAAACTCCCGCATTTCATCCTCAGAAAACGCATTATCCAAAGAAAGCATAGGCTCGGAATGTTTCACCCTCTGAAATTTATCCAGCGGCGGGGCCCCGACACGCCTGGTAGGAGAATCCGGAAGAAGAAGACCATAACGTCCTTCAAGCTCCTTTAGCCGCCTGTAAAGACGATCATATTCCTCATCGGTAATCTCAGGAGAGTCAAGCACATAATAGAGGTAAGAGTGGTGGTTAAGCTCCCTGACAAGCCTCTCTATCTCCTGTCCTGTTTTATCCGGAATACTTCCCATGACCCTCCACGAAATCAATAAGAAACCTCAAAGCTGAAAGTGAGGTTTCTTCCTTATTATCCATCCTGCCGGACGACATGACAAGCTCACGCACGGAGGTTTTGCCCTCCACACTAACAGCCGTGTAAACCAGCCCCTTATCTTTCCCTTCAAGGACACCCGGGCCCAGATTACCTGTGGTTGAAAGTGAATAATCGGTCTTTAAAAGCAGGCGTATCCTTTCAGACATCTCCTTAGCAGTCTCTTCGCTAACCACACCGTATCTGCTGATAAAAGATGAAGGAATTCCCAGTATGACCCTCTTTGCTTCTTCTGAATAAGCTACAACGCCAGATTCAAAATAATCGCTTGATCCCGGGAAGCAGGTAAGATAATGACTGATAAGTCCGCCGGTGCAGGACTCTGCAACAGATAGAGTCAATCCATTTGACCTGAATAAATTATGAACTTTTTTGACCGTTTTTAAAACCTCAGGCTCCATAAGATATGATTGTACCATTTGAGATCATGCGTATCAAATAGAAAAGATTAAAGCATTCGAGATGTAGCGTATTTGATATTTATACTCCTGCTTCATGATTTTAGATAGTTGATGCGATTGATTTTCTATGGAATTATCATTTATTATATATAATATTGTTATAATCATTTCTATTCTATAAGAAAAAAACAGGGGGGTTATTTACTATGGAAATATCTGATACAGCAGCGGAAAAGGGTAAACAGATACTTGATGAAGAAGGCAAATCTAACGGAGGACTCAGGGTCTACATGGCCGGTGGAGGATGTTGCGGACCTTCATTCGGTATGGATATTAACGAAAAACCTATGGACGGTGACGAAATTATCGAGAAGAACGGGCTAAAGGTCTTTATTGATAAGGCGGCCACAGAAAAGCTCAAAGACATGGAGATAGACTTTGTTGATGAAGGGGGAAACCAGGGTTTTGTTATCAGAAACCCCAATCCTCCTTCATGTGGTCCGGAATGCGGCAGCAGCACCTGCGGATAGGCAGCTCATTCTTACATTAATAAAGTAAAATTAGGTGGCGTTGAGTCTTTTAAACGTCGCCTAATTTTTTTATTTTGACAACCCTAAGTCCTTTTAATAGACTCGTCTACGAACTCTTTTATTTTAGATTTTGAATATGGATCAAGCTTCAAAAAAAGCATGCCGTAAATTTTTTTTCCTGGAGCTTTTTTGTCTACCCTGACGATCTTTCCATTTATGGTTCTGAGAAACCTGCCGATAAAAAAAGAACATCTTACCCTGTCCCCTTCCTCAAGAACCTCATCAGTTTCAAATAGCATTCCGGTATTGCTGATGTCCAGTGAATTTGAAAAGAATTTTTTATTCCTCTTCTCTCCCTGAACAGCAGCAGTCAGGAAAACCCTGTGACTTTTCCTGCATGATAAATTTAAAAACTTCGTTATCTCACGAAACAGCATGTTAAAATCAACGGGTTTAATTAAATTGGCATTTGGCTTGCATGCATACGCCCTTGAAATGGCAGACTTCTCGTTATCACATATTGTTATTATTGATACATTATTTAATGAATCTTCTCCCCTTATCTTCTTTAGCACGGCACAGATATCATCTGGACCCGATCCATCTAAATCGAAGTCTGTCATTATCAGGTTAACATTCTCCAGCCTGTAAATATTTAATATTTCTTCTGCCGATGATGCAGTAAATATTTCAATGTCTTTCCTTGATATTATAGGACTACCTGTTTCTTTAACCATTTCAAGATTGTCTGTAACAAGAAACTTTTTCATATTAAAACACCCTTATTTACGCCAACTTCTCCATAAAAAGTGTGGCTTTTCAAGATATAAATGTGATCTTCCCCCGAAATTTAGGACACTCAGTTAGGTTAGGCTACCATAGCCTCCAGCTCAAATGATATTGGGGAACGATACCCCAAAGCTGAGTGCCGTCTCTGACGATTATAGAATATTTCAATATAATCGAAAATACTCTGTCGGGCCTCTGCTCGTGCTTCATACCTGTGGTCATACACATGCTCTATCTTTAAGGTATGGAAAAAGCTCTCAGCAACTGCATTATCATAACAATTGCCTTTCCTGCTCATGCTCTGGATGAAACCAAAGGCATTTAGTACATCCCGAAAGTCACTGCTCGCATACTGAACCCCCCTGTCAGAATGAAGTATGCATCCTGAGCCCGGATTCCTTCGCCCAATGGCCTGATACAAAGCTTTCACAACAAACCCTGACGTCAGCCGATCACTCATGGCCCATCCCACTACCTGTCGGGAATATAAATCGAGGATCACGGCAAGGTACAGCCAGCCCTCCATGGTCCAAATATATGTGATATCTGAGACCCAGACGGTATTGGGCTTTTGTGCTGAGAAGTTCTGTTTCAGTACGTTCTCGGCAATAGGCAAATTGTGCTTCGAATTCGTTGTTGCCTTGAACTTCTTTCTTGCTTTACCTACAATCCCATGGGTCTTCATCAGGCGGGCTATACGGTTTTCGCTGCACTTCGTTCCCGTTGCCTGCAAGTCCTTGGTGATCCTCGGACTTCCATATGTCCCTCGACTATCCTTATGGGATTCTTTTATTTCCATTAGTATCGTCTCATTTTCCTTTTGCCTCTTGCTCTGAGGCTGTCTCTTCCATCCGTAATACCCGCTCCGTGATACGCCAAGTACACGGCACATCTTCTGCACCCCATGTGATGAGCGATGCTGGTCCATGAACCAGTATTTCATTTGGGCTGTTTTGAGAAGATGGCCAACGCTTTTTTTAAGATTTCCCTATCCTCCTTGAGATTAGCGTTTTCTTTCTGTAGTTTCCACAGTTCCTCATCCTGAGGCTTCAGATGCCCCTTCCCAGGAAAACTACCTGCTGGATCTTCCGTATACTTCCGCTTCCATGTGTGTAACAGGTTCTCATGTATCCCTAGACTCCGTGCTGCATCTGCCACCGATCGCCCGCCGTCTGTTACCAGCTTTACCGCTTCTTCTTTAAACTGTCTGTCGTACTTCCTCCGTCCGCTTCCTGCTTTCATTGCTCACCTCCAAGTTTAGGTTTTCTATTTTACCTAACCTTTCGGTGTGTCCGCTAATCCGGGGGAATTCCAAGGTTAACGTTAAGGTTGAGGCTGAAGTAAATAAAGTCATAAGGTCGAGGTTAACCCGCCTGAGGCGGGTAAAGGTTGAGAAGAACATCAAAAGGAGTTAAGTCAACAACAAAAACAACAGACTACAAGACCCTCCATTTTATTTGTAAACATCTCCTCGATGTCCAATAGCCTCGACATAAATGATTTTGTTGTCCACATCTACATAATATATTATTCGAAGGCTACCGATATCATAACGATATTTACCTTCTAATCTGCCTTTTAGTTTTTTGATATGCATTCCTTCGAAAGGGTCTTTTAATATTTCATCGATGGCTTTATTAATTCTTCTTTGAACTTTTGCATCAAGTTTTTCGTAATATTTGGCTGCCTGTTTATAAAATTCAAGCTTTAACATTACGCTTTAATTTTTCCCATGGAATAAAATCAGATTTTTTACCTTCAATTCGTGCTTTTTCTGCATTACTGATTTGTCTCATAAGATTCTTATCAGCCATAATTTCAAAGGTTTCTTTCCATGCCTCAATATCTTCTGCAATGCTTTCCTGAATAAGATTTTTAAATTCTTTGACTGTTAAATCCTTTATTTTTCTTTCCTTCGCCACTGGGGACATCCAAATCACCTCCTGATTATCTTTTTGTATCTTAAATTAGTATATCACAATAAAATATAAGGCTAAGGCAAATAAAGTCTTAAGGTCGAGGTTTAGGCTGAGGCTGAGAAAAATAAAACATAAGGTTAAGGTTGAGTACAACTACAACTACAACAACAACCACTGACTACAAGCTAACCCTCCAAACTGACCGGC
>JBCKZY010000075.1:0-8045 GCA_038918635.1 Thermodesulfovibrionia bacterium
TCTGAGGAGCATCCTCCGGAAGATAGAGCATCACGCCGCCTTTTACAGGCCTGATAACCAGTTTATTCTCTTTTGCAAGACCGTTAGTCACATCCACCGGGTTCTCTCCTTCAAAGTACTTCTTGAAAGCGGTGT
The DNA here is from genome assembly GCA_038918635.1 of Thermodesulfovibrionia bacterium. Classification (GTDB taxonomy): domain Bacteria; phylum Nitrospirota; class Thermodesulfovibrionia; order UBA6902; family UBA6902; genus CAXMSH01. The sequence continues at coordinate 136 of JBCKZY010000075.1, forward strand.
TAAAACCTGAAAATACCGTATGTATCCCCTTGTAACCTTCCTTCCTTAGACTGACTATAGCCTTCTTAATAAACTCTTCATGACTTAATCTTTCTGACATGACAACCTCCTTTATATGAGTTCATAATTTTCTTACAAACAAATCTATTAAAAAACCACATTAACGTGGGGAGCCTGTGTCACCCGTTGATTCAGAATTAAAGGAAATATCTCTCTGCTCTCTTAACAGATCAATCTTCTTCAAGGGTCTTTCAAGCATTGTGCTGCGTGTTGAAAGCAGAGCATCATACTCCTTCCTTGCATCATCAAGTCTTTTTCCCATCATGGTAAATTTATCCTTCCAGGCGTTCCACTGCTTTGAAAAATCACCTAACAGTCTCAGTATTTCAGATGCGGTCTGCTCAAGATTGAAATTCTCAATACCCTGTCTGATAACGGCAAGAATCGCGTAGAGTGTAAATGGGGAACATAATACAACCTTCTTCTTCAACGCCTCATCCATTAATGTTATATCAGCTTCATTTATAAAACTATATACCTGCTCATTAGGAATAAAAACAATCACATAATCAACCGTGTTCATTGAGGTGTCAATATAATCACGTGTCGTAACCTGATTTATCATAACTTTTGCATTTTTTATCAATTCATCCTTAAAGCGTTTTCTATCATGCTCGGAAACCGCATCAAGGTAATGACGATAATTTTCAAGGGGAAATTTCACATCCATATTTATCTTTAAATTGTTTGGCATAAGAAAGGTATAATCAGGCCTGGTGGTTGCACCCTCCAATGTCTTCTGTTTTATATAATTGATGCCCTCAACCATCCCTACAAGCTTTAAGATATCTTCCGCCATCCGCTCGCCCCATTCTCCTCTCTTCTTGGAGCTTGCAAAAGCCTGTCGCAAATGATCGGTTGTGTCTTTCAGTTTTGACGTAACTTCTTCATGCTTCCTGATGAGTGTTGAAACCTCCAGACTCCCTTTGCCAACATCATCAATCTTTTTCTGCATATCTGTAAGTGTCCTGGCGATCACTTCAATATTTTTATCAATTAGCTGCTTTTTGTTTTCAAGCTCTTTCTCGCCCTCTACTGATTGCGATTTAAGTTTTTCTTCAGCAAGTTTGATAAACTCCCTGGAATTTGCGGAAAGAGCATCAAGAGATAAGGCTTTGAATTTCTCAACCAGTTTATTTTCTATCTCTTCAAACTTTTGTATCTCTTCTTTAAGATATTTATGTGATTCTTCAAGTTTTGCCTTTAATAATCTTTCAGAATCACGTTCAGACCTCATACTGTTCAGTTCAGCGTCCCTCTTCTCAATGCTCTGCCTCAACTCGTGGTTAACCGCCTCGGCTCCTCTGGCCCTTGAGGATACAACTAGCCAAGCAACAACCCCTCCGGTCAGACATCCAATAACAAAAGTAATTATTTCGGTTAAACTCACTCAATATCCCCGGGGTTTACCATCCATTCCAGTTTCCATGTTCTGTTACCGTCCCTCTTAAGACAGACGGTACCTCCAGTATTAAAACCCAATTGATTTCTACTCTTCCCTCCGGAAAGCAGTAGATCTGAAAGTACGCTCATATAAGGCAGGTGACCCACAAGCATTATATCCTCTTCCATTCCGGATATTCGATTAAACCATATCCGGGGGTCATCCATAGGAGCAAGCCCGTCTGTATCACTTATCGCCTTTTCAGGCCGAAGATGACTGGAAAGTATCTGCGCGGTCTGCTCCGCCCTCAGTTTTCCGCTGTGGAATATCCGGTTTACCCTTACCCCTTTTCCGGATGCATATGCTGCAATCTTATTAACTTCTTTTACACCATTATTTGAAAGAGGTCGTAACGGATCTTCTTCACTCCTCTTTGCATCTCCATGCCTGACAAGATAAAGAAGCATATCTGATCTCCATTAATACGTAACTATAATGATAATACATACTCACTACTGGCTCTTTTATGAAGAATTTCTCCACTGTACGTCATTCCCCGATAAACCGGGACAAGCCGGCTTGTCCCGGTTTATCGGGGAATGACAATCCATATTGATAGCATCTTATAACACATTAATATCCAGACTCTTTCACAATAACCCAATACATATACAATATATACATATAACATTGAATTACAAACGAGTTGTTTTGTCAAGCAAAATTTTCGGTCAAGTGTAACCATTCAGTGAAGGGTGGCAATATCTCATAAAAGTGCCTTCTTAGTGTCTGCTTATAAATATCGCAATTACTCAAAAGCATGTCATTCCCGCAAGCAAAGCGCGTCGGGAATCCTTCTAAAGAACGATTCCGGACAAGCCGGAATGACGGACAGTTACCACCTTTCACTGAATGGTTACGGTCAAGTGGTTGTTTTTTATGATTTCATAAGATACAAACTGGAGATATTAACCACTGAAGTTTTTAAGACGTCTTTTTTCTTTTGTTATCAACCGGTTAGCAATTGTTACATTATAATCCTCTTCATCAGGGTTATTTAAAAGTCTCTATATCTCTTTCCGGTTTATTACCCCTATTTTTTCAAGTGCTATCATTGCATATTGTCTCACCTGAGGTTTGTCATCCGACAATAGCATCTCCAGAGCCTCAACAGAACTGAAGGGTCTCCCGAGTTGCCAAGAGATACAACGCTGTCGTCAACATCATCATGTTTCGTAATAGTACACCCCCACCCTAACCCTCCCCCATCAAGGGGGAGGGGACTCTATTGTTTCCCCCTCCCCTGGTGGGAGGGGTTAGGGGGAGGGGGTGCTGAACTATTACCATGTTTCTTCCTCCTACGTTTTGGTACACGTGTTCTGTTACTGGAAACCGTTTCAGGAAGGGCATCAAAAAAACTTTTAACTTTCTCTACACTATGAACAACGTCCATCCCCGGCAAAGAAGCAATAACAGTTTTACCGTATGAACTCCTGGAAAGCCGGCTATCGAGTATGGCAACTACACCATATTCATCAATCCCTCTAATAAGCCTCCCTAGTCCCTGTTTCAGGAGTAATATGGCAGAGGGAAGTGCAAGATCACTAAACCATCTGTTTCCAAGACGTCTGCACCTCTCATCGTATACAGGGTCTCCCGGTGAGCTGAAAGGCATCTTTAGAATAATCACGAGACTCAGATCATCACCCTTTATATCAATCCCCTGCCAGAAGGTAGTAGTTGCCAGCAGGACGGAGTTGGAGGTTTTCTTGAACCATTTAAGAAGCTGCGGCGGCGGCTTACTGCCCTGGGATTTAAAAGGGTGCTCTATATTAATACGTTCCGCAACAAAGTTAAGGTGTTTATATGATGTAAAGAGCACTAGCGCCCTCCCCTTTGACGCGTCGATAAGATCCTCTATTGTCTTAAGACCCATCTCCTGAAAAGCCCCAATATTCTCTTTCACAGGGGACGGGAGTTCTTTATCAAGGTAAAGAAGAGACTGTCTTTTGTAATCAAATGGTGAGCCTATCATACTCTCCATGATACCTTCCTTAGTGCCGGATCCTACATCCATAATGCCGAGCCTCTCTTTTATAAAATTAAAGCCCCCGCCTGCTGTCAATGTAGCGGATGTCATAATCACACTGTCATAGGGGTTTATAAGTTCAGCAAAGGTCTTCCTGGATTCCACAAGGCTGCTTTTTAGAACAATGAATCTTTTATTGACCGTCATATAATAGACCTTGTCAGTATCAGACCTTTCAATAAAATCATCTATAACATCAGAAAGCGAATTAATATAACTAATAGTAGTCAGGACCCTGTCATTTTCCTCATCTTCAGGATCCGGAACGCTATATGTTTCTAACCTGGCAACTATCCTCTCAAGCTCCAGTTGACCTTTAAGGTTCTTCAACTCTTCTACTATCATTGCTGGTATTGGAGAGACTGCCCATGGAGGCATGTCATCCCTTTTAAAAAAAAGTTCCACGGGTTCAAATAGATGCTCAACTGATATATTGAGACCCTTTAATCGGAATAGCAGCCACACGAGTCTTGAATGGTTCAGAGTGCTTCCAAGTACATGTGAGATAACATTTTCAAGCTGGTGCGCCTCATCGATTATCAGCTGTTTATGAAAAGGTAGGAGGCTAAAATCTAAAAGGAGGTCGTATATGAGGAGATGGTGGTTAACGATGATAATATCTTTCCTGAAGAGAGACCTGAAATTAATATAGTAAAAACATTCTCCATAAAAAGGACATTTACCGGCATTGCAGTCATCAGAATCTCCACACACACTACCCCAGAAATCAGGAATAAAGGAAAGCTCATCCTTATCACCGGTCTTTGTACCTGACGCCCATTTTATAAATTTATCATATCGCTTGCCTTGCCCGGGCCTGATCAAATCGATTTCAGGCTGAAACTCCCTCTCCCGTTTCAAACATAAATAGTTATTTTTTCCCTTAAGCACAGCAAAAGTGAATTTCCGCGGACCAAACATCCGGGCTTCCTGAAGAAACAACAGATCTTTATTTGCCAGCTGATCCTGAAGTGCTATGGAAGCGGTTGAAACAACTGTCTTTTCTCCTGACAGTATTGCCGGGATAAGGTAGGCAAATGATTTACCGACACCTGTTCCAGCCTCGACCAGAAGATTTTTGTTGCCTTCAAAACAGGCAAAAACTTCGTCTGCCATCTGAACCTGCTGTGGACGTTCTTCATAGCCAGGGAACTTCTCTTTTAAGACTTCAAAAACAGCCTTTAATTCGCTCAAATTAATACCTCTCTTTTAGCCACGAATGCACACTAATAGAAACTTATATATGAATTTCCACTCCAGTTTAGGCGGAAGCATCTTTAGAAAAGAAGTTCTGTCATTCCGGCTTGTCCGGAATCGATACCATGTCTTTAAGAAAAGATTCCGGACAAGCCGGAATGACAAAAAACTGGGTTCAGTAATATAATTCATTATAATTATATTCGTGTAAATTCGTGGCTGAATATTTCATTTTACTACTTCTTTAATCATCTGCCTTTCTTCAGGAGGCTTATCCCCAATTTTAACAGCATCAAGAAATACCTCTCTGGCATGCTCAACCGATCCCTCATCATTTGTACAAAATTCGCATAGTGTCTCGTCCTTCATCACATAATCACCCGTCTTCTTCCTTAACAGGATTCCGGCTGAATGGTCAATCATGGAATCAACCCTCTCACGCCCGGCACCAAGCAGCATGGACGCGGTTCCTACAGCCTCCGTATCCATGGATTGAATATAACCTTCTTCAGCAGAAGCGACCTCCAGGCTAAGACATGAGTGAGGCAGAAGAGTCGGTCTACCCAGTATATCTGGATTGCCGCCCTGTTCCCGTATCATATCTTTAAACTTCCGCAATGCTGAACCGTCTTCAATAAGATGCAAAAGCCTGGATTTGCCCGCCTCGAGATCCTCCTCTATTCCCGCAACCTGAAGCATAAAAGCCCCTATGCATAGTGTGACCTCCATCAGGTCCTCCGGGCCGTTACCTTTCAAAGCATCTATGCTCTCCCTTACCTCAAGTGAATTCCCTATCGCCATTCCGAGCGGTTCATTCATATCCGTAATTACAGCAACAGTCTTAACACCAAAGGAATTCCCTGCGGCAACCATACTTTGCGCAAGCTCCCTTGCTTCATGGATGCTTTTCATGAATGCTCCTGAGCCGACCTTTACATCAAGGACAAGTCCCTGAAGCCCTTCACTCAGCTTTTTTGACATAATACTTGCTGTTATAAGGGGGATTGATTCGACGGTGGCGGTGACATCCCGCAAAGCATAAAGCTTTCTGTCAAGAGGAGCGATATCACCCGAAGCGGCTATTATTGAACAGCCGTTTTTAAGTAAGATCTCCCTGAATTCCTCATCATTGATCTCTGTCCTGAACCCGGGGATACTCTCCATCTTATCCAGTGTCCCGCCTGTATGACCAAGCCCCCTGCCTGAAATCATAGGGACAATCATTCCGGCAGAGGCCGCAAGCGGAGCAAGAATCAGGCTGACCTTATCACCAACACCACCGGTGCTGTGCTTGTCAACTTTTGGTCCGGGGAGATCAGAAAGGTCTAATACTGTACCGGAGTTGATCATAACATCAGTCAGATAATAAGTTTCCTCCGCTGTCATTCCTTTCAACTGTACAGCCATCAACAATGCTGTAACCTGGTAATCAGGAACATCTCCTCTGATAACGCCTGCGAAGAAGGAGGTTATTTCATCTTTAGTCAGGCGGTGACCGTCCCTCTTCTTCCTGATAATGTCATATGCTCTTGTCATTTTGTATCCGGAGCACCTGTCTGTCCAGTACTTGTCTGCCGACGATAGAGGCAGGCGAATATACGTTGATATCAAACTTCCCGTCATACCCGCAGGCCGTAAGCGGGTATCCAGAACGCCTTAAAAAATCTGGATTCCACGATCCCCGATAATCGGGTCAGGCAAGTCGGAGAATGACAAAGGTTGTTTTTATCATAATAATATATTTTGAGATAGGGCCTAGTATTGACCGAATTATTATACAACAGACGAAACAGGAAAAAGCTCATAATGCAGAGCGGCATATTTGACGGGGTGCAATGCTTTAGAAAATCAGCAATGTTCGTCAAAATATTGGATTTATTAAGGACAGATTAACGAACTGAAAAAATACCTGGTCAGAATAGTATCATTGCATCATATCCGATATCTCTGTCAATCATCAGTGATATATATTGATTCATCTCTTCTTTATATGTCATATTTCACCCTGTAACATTGAAATTACTATGAAAAATTAAAATGATGACTTCTTCCTGTAATCTTGTTATTGACTCTTGCCTCAGAAGGCAATGTTTCAAATGGTAATCGATAAGATAAATAAGAAGTATTTAAAGAAGATTTACAATTTCTTTAAGGGGAGTTGACAGGTCACAGTACAGGCAGAGGGAGAAGAAGTATTCCACGGACGTCTGCCGAGTCAATATCACGCCTTAAAATCACTCTTTGATCGATTATTAAATCAGAACATCAAAGTAGCCTGCGAAGCAGAGCCTTTCTGGCACTTTCGATAAACCACAACCTTCTTACTCCATCCTGAAATCCAGAGGCAGTGACACGGGTATCGTGAAAGGAGGTGTTATCTCCCATGCCGGGACCAGCAACCAGTTTTCACTTTTCTGGTAACAGTCTCCATTGTAAGGATTTAGTTCACTCTTTATTTGTGTAATTGCAGGTGTAACCTTTTCACCTGTATAGTATGTGTCTCTGTTTCTGATAATTTCATATGTGGTTGATGCAGTAGCATACGGAGCACCTGCACAGTTGTCTTTTTCAAAATAAAGGTGTTGAAACTCAATGTCTCCCGTCCCGGGGTCAATAATAATACTCTTCCCATATGAAGGTATGAAAACACCCACACCACCAAAAAACTCTGTGCCTAAACCGAGTAAATGCCCGTCAGCGTCATATACCTTTATCAATCCCTTGACATACTCTTCATTTCTGAGCGTTGTCTGCGCCCAGTCGCACCCTTCTACCCCGCAAACAGTCACTACGCTTGGATTACCGCTGGCAGGTTGTACAGCGATCATCCACTGCACACCCTGAAAACTACCCGTGTTCTTATATTTCATTTGCCCGTAACCCGAAAGAACCAGATTCGCACTCATTCCAAATGAGCTCACTGCAAACACTGTGAGCTCGTCTTTCTTGGCGTCATATTCTGCTTTCGTTATGTCTATAGTCAGGTCATAGCTGTTACAGTCCTGGTCAATAACGTCATGCTTTATTTCCGGGGCGCCCGGGAAAGCCTTGTCATCTCCATCATCACAGTCCTCACTTATGCCAAAGCCATCACCATCAATGTCGTCATCCGGCGTTTCAGGGCTGCAGTCGTCGTCCTTCCCGTTATAGGGGATCTCTGTCGTTCCGGGGTTGACGCCG
>JBCKZY010000076.1:0-7987 GCA_038918635.1 Thermodesulfovibrionia bacterium
TCGCTAGACAGGATTAAAGAGTCAATAGTAATACAGGATAAATTATTAAGACAGGATTCCCTTGATAAAATCCTTAAGGATGTCATTGCGGAATTAAATTCTGAAGAAAAAGATATTTCAAAGGATATAGCATCAGGCTTCAACAAGATTGAGAAAGACCTCGTAAGAAACATGATACTGGAGACAGGGTTAAGAACCGATGGACGTAAGTCTGATGAGATTAGAGAGATTAACAGCCATGTCGGAATCCTTCCGCGAACACACGGATCAGCGCTCTTTGTAAGAGGTGAAACCCAGGCCCTTGTGGTCGTTACACTGGGAACGGCAGATGACGAACAAAGGATAGACGCGCTAGAAGGAGATTCAAGGAAGGCTTTTATGCTCCATTATAATTTTCCACCTTTTAGCGTTGGCGAGGTTAAGTTCCTGAGGGGGGCCGGTCGGAGAGAGATAGGCCACGGTATGCTGGCTGAGAGGTCATTAGAGAAGATGCTTCCTCTTAAGACAGATTTCCCATATACCATTAGAATCGTCTCTGATATTCTGGAATCTAATGGGTCATCCTCTATGGCAACCGTTTGCGGCGGCACCCTTGCCCTTATGGACGCCGGTGTACCTATCAAGGAGCCTGTAGCAGGCATAGCGATGGGCCTTATCAAGGAGGGGGATAAATATGTTGTACTTAGCGACATACTCGGACTTGAGGACCACCTTGGTGATATGGACTTTAAAGTTACAGGCACGGGGTCTGGAATTACTGCGTTTCAGATGGACGTAAAGATTAGCGGCATCAGCATGGAAATTCTCGGAAAGGCGCTTGAGCAGGCAAAAGCAGGAAGGCTATTCATACTGGATAAGATGAACAACGTCCTGGAGAAACCACGCGAAGATCTCTCAAAACACGCACCAAGAATATTTACAATTCAGATAAAGACAGATAAAATCAGGGATATAATAGGCCCCGGAGGAAAGGTTATCAGGGGGATAGTGGAAGAGACGGGAGTTAAGATAAACGTTGATGATTCAGGCACTGTAAGTATCGCCTCAGCAGATGAAGAATCGGCACGAAAGGCTATAAAGATAATAGAAGGGATCGTGGAAGAAGCAAGGATCGGGCAAGTTTACAAGGGGACAGTCAAAAAAATCATGGATTTTGGAGCTTTTGTGGAGATACTTCCCGGAACTGAGGGATTACTGCACATATCTCAAATTTCAGACAAAAGAATAGCAAAGGTCACCGATGAACTTAAGGAAGGTGAAGAGACCTTTGTCAAGGTATTAGAGATAGACAGGGCTGGCAAGATCCGTCTCAGCAGAAAAGATCTGCCGGAAAACAGTTAGAGCAAAGGTTCCTTGTCAGGGGAGAAAGAGTCTGCCCGGGAACTTTTCAGATTTACCGCATAAATAACCTCTCCATACCAGGAAAACATATATCACAAATATCTGCTGGATAAAGACAAACGAGTGATATAACCTGACATCAGAAGCATCCCGGCGGTTTGATCTTCCCTGTGGTACCGGAAGTAGGCGCTTCCAAGCGAGACTACAGGGAATCTAATACAATGAATTATATTATTACATTCGCTCGTTTGACCCCGTGGCAAAGACCACGTGGAGTAAACTCGCTTTCCATTGATCTTCCCTGTGGTACCGGAAGTAGGCGCTTCCAAGCGAGACCACAGGGAATCTAATGCAATGACTATTATTATTACATTCGCTCGTTACACCCAGAGGCAAAGGCCACTGGGAATACACTCGCTTTCCATTTAACTAAATGTATAAAAAATTTCATCTAAAAAACAATATTCCTGTTGTTACTGTTAACACAAAGGATGTGCGCTCTATCTGTCTCGGCATATGGGTCAAAGTAGGGTCCAGATACGAGAATCAGGAAGAAAACGGCGTCTCCCACTTTCTTGAACACATGTTCTTCAAGGGGACAGACAATCTGACCGCAAAAGATATAGCGATAGAGATTGATTCAATGGGAGGAGAACTGAACGCCTTTACTTCCTGCGAATGCACAACATTCTACATTAAAACTCTGGACGAGCATATGGAGAAAGCCGTCAAGCTTTTAACAGATATATTCCTGGACTCAACCTTTCCTGAATCCGATATCGAGAAAGAAAAAAACATAATAGCTGAAGAAATCAAGATGGTTGAAGATACACCTTCAGATTATGTTCATGATTTATTCAGTAATGACACCTGGGGAGAGAGCGGACTGGGACACTCGGTGCTCGGCACACAGGAGACTATAGGAAAATTCACAAAAGGAGACCTGTTACGACACATAAACAAATTCTACGGAACTGACAATATAGTAGTAGCCTGCAGCGGAAACTTCAATGACGAAAAACTTATCTCGCTCCTCAACCAGAGCCTGGGCTGTCTTGACAGGAGTGGTAAACCCAAAAATATATCTACTCCCGAATTTATTGGCAGATTGAACGTAATACCTAAAGAACTGTCAGAATCACATATATGTCTGGGCCTTAAAAGTATACCGTATGGAAGTGATTACCGGTATACGATGTATCTGCTAAATACGATGCTCGGATCTGGTTTCAGTTCACGGCTTTTCCAGGAAATACGGGAAAAACGTGGTCTTGCGTATTCCATATACTCCTTTAACCTCTCATACTCAGATACCGGTCTATGGGGTGTTTATGCAGGTACCGATAAAGCTAATGTAAAAGAGGTTATAGATGTAACTGTATCAGAGATAAAAAGCCTTTCAACCTCCATAACAGAAGACGAACTCCAGAGGGCAAAGGACCAACTTAAAGGAAATCTTATTCTTGCCCTTGAGTCAACCAGTAACAGAATGGCAAACCTGGCAAAACAGGAAATTTATTTCAGTAGATATTTTTCTCCTGAGGAAGTAATGGTGGCTGTCGATTCAGTAACACTCGAAGATGTTAAAAACCTTTCTCAGAGTTTAAGCAGAGAGAAACCCTTTGCCCTTACTTTATACGGCCCCGTAAGAGAAGGTGACATGGAAGCAATTAAAAAGATAATAAGTATCACCCCTTAACTGAAACATCCTGTAAATCTCTGTGAACAATGGAGATATCTAATTTTTGCTTCTTCAAATCATTCTGAATCTTCTGAACAATAGCGGGTGATCTATGTCTTCCGCCAGTACATCCAACACCAATTGTAAGGTAACTCCTCCCCTCTTTCATATATAGCGGGATGGTATGCATTAGAAGCGGGTACAGCTTATCAAGAAAGTCTTTTGTATCCTGCTGCGCAAGAACAAAGCTCTTCACTTTATTTGATGTACCCGGAAACTCTCTGAGTTCTTCAATGAAATTCGGGTTAGGGAGAAACCTCACATCAAAAAGCAGATCAGCTTCAGAAGGTATCCCATATTTATAACCAAAGGAGATAACGGAAATAGACATTGACTTCTTATTGCTGCCCGAATATGTCCTGGCGAGAAGGTTGCGAAGATCATGGGGACTTAAAGATGATGTATTGATGATCCTGTCTGATTCCTGTCTGGCTGGCAGGAGTCGTTTTGACTCAATCCTTATGGCCCTTTTAAGGTCCTTATCCCCGAGTGGATGAGGGCGCCTCGTCTCTTTGAACCTTCTTAACAGGATATCGTCCTTGGCCTCAAGGTATATTATCTCAAGCTTATGTGTCTTTCTAAGCGCCGTTGCGGTATCTGACAAACTGGCAAGGAACTTCCTCTCCCTTATATCAACCCCTATGGCAATTTTCGCTATAGAGGGTGTCTTATGGCAAAGGTCAACAAACGTTTTTATAAGTGTAACGGGAAGGTTATCAACACAAAAAAAACCATTATCTTCAAGGGCATTCAGGGCGACAGACTTCCCGGACCCGGAAAGCCCCGTAACAATAATGGTGTAAGGCCGGTCTTTCCTGGTCCCGGTCATTTTACAGGCTCAATAAGTCCCAGGTTCCCGTCATTTCTCTTATACAGGACATTGATGTCTCCGGAAGATGCGTTGGTAAACACAAAAAAACTCCTGTCCATCATCTCCATACTCACAGCAGCCTCTTCAACGCTCATCGGCTTTATATCAAAGGACTTGTTCTTTATTATCATTGGCTGATTCTCTTCTTCAGGAAGAGAGTCAGCCTGCTGTCGCATGTTCTTCCTCCGGGATACTACCTTCTCTTTGTATTTTCTGACCTGACTTTCGAGTTTCTCTACCACCTCATCGATAGACGAATACATCTCTCCTGTAATGCTCTCTGCCTGAATTATTACACCGTTTATCTTAAGCAGAACCTCAGCCTTGTGCCGGTATTTCTCAACACTCAGTGTAACCGTTGCCTCGGTTATATTAGCCAGATACTTTTCGAACCTGTTTATCTTTTCCTCAGCATAATCCTTCAGATTCTCAGTTAGATCCATATGTCTGCCGTTAATGATAATATTCATTCTTTCTGACCCTCCTTGTTATTAAGTGCCCTGTCAGAGTTTATATATAATCTAAATTGATCGGTTTTTAAACCACAGAGCCATGAACCGTCTGGTACATGGCAGAGCACACAGAGAAAATATTAAAACAGAAAACTATGAAGAATATTATATACTCCCACTGTCTGTCGACCCGCTTCGCCCCGAGGCGAGCGAGCGAGCAGGCAGGCTCTGTGTTCTCATGTTTAAGTTATTTTCCATACAATAAAATGACTCGTTTCACTCAACTACTGCCTACTCTACGAGTCATAGACCGGAAGGCAGGAGTGCACTGAGAATAAAATACAACAGGCCTTTTTCTTTTTAGTATCAATATGTTCCTCAGTGACCTCTGTGGTGAATCTCCTGTTTACTAAGACCAGTTCTTCCTCTTAAAGTGAGACAGGATTTTAAGCCCGTCCCTATATTTTGCAACAGTCCTGCGGGTAATATTTATCGACTTATTATCAAGGATTTCCACTATCTTCCTGTCACTATATGGCTTTTCAGGATCCTCATTGGCGATAATCTTTTTAATAATGTCTTTGACAATAGTAGAGGACATATTCCCGTTTGATGAAGATACCATATTACTGAAAAAGAACCTGTAACTGAGCAGCCCCTGAGGACACTGAATATATTTATTTGATGTAACCCTGCTTATCGTGCTTTCATGCATCTCCAGGTCTCCGGCAATTTCTCTCAGGTTAAGGGGTTTAAGATACTCAAACCCCTTCCTGAAGAAATCCTCCTGGAATTTCAATATACTCTCTGTGACTTTATATATAGTCTTGTTCCTGTGGTCGAGGCTCTTTAGCAGCCAAATGGCGGAACGAAGTTTTTCCTCAAGAAAATCCTTTTCTTCTGACTTAAGGTCCTTTTTTTTCCCGAGTAGTTTTCTGTAATAGTTTGACAGCCTGACCCTTGGAATTCCTTCGTCATTCAACAGGATGACATATTCACCGTCAACCTCCTCCACATAAACATCAGGGGTAATATGAACGGCCTCTTCATTTAAATAACTCCTCCCCGGTCTTGGTTCAAGTCCCTTGATAATATTAACGGCGCTTAATATTTCATCAGCAGAAACCTTGAACATTATGGCAAGCTCTTTCAACTTCTTCCGCTCCAGCAGGGAAAACCCGTCCTTAAGGATATTCTCCATAAGTGTTCCCTCAAGGTTAAGAGGTTTAAGCTGAAGAAGGAGACACTCCCTGAGATCCCTGGCGCCGACACCGGGAGGATCAAAATCACGAATAAAGGATAGGGCTTCTTCAACGTCCCTGCTATCAAACTTTGCAAGGTCCGTGATCTCCTCAATGGGAGTATGGAGATAGCCGTCTTCATTAAGGTTGTTAATAAGCATCTCCGCAATACGACAGTTTTTTTCTGACGCATGAGAAAGCCTTAACTGCCATAGCAGATGCTCATACAGGTTGGGGCTTTTTACATTACGTTCAAAAGGAGAAAATAGGTCCGTGCCGTCATTGAAATAACCAAGGTCCCTGCCGTCACTTCCTCTTTCTTCAAAGTAATTATCAGAAGTAAAACCAAAAATCTTCTCAAGAGGGGCCTCCATATCATCTGCCTGGGCTGGAACTGCCTCTTCCTCGGAGAAAAGCTCTTCAGGAGTACTCTTCTCGTCGGTTTCACTCTCGACAATTTCTTCAAGCATAGGGTTCTCCATAAGCTCCTGTGTAATGTTTTGAGAAAGTTCAATTAAAGGCATTTGAAGTAGTTTAATGGACTGCTGAAGCTGGGGCGTCAGTATTAATTTCTGAAAGAGCTTAAGTTCAAGTTTTTGTTCCTGTGCCATTATAAGCTAAACTCCTCACCCAGATAACTCTTCTTTACCATAATGTTTGAAACAAGGTCTTCAGGTATGCCGTGTGCCAGAATCCGTCCATCGCTTATTATATATGCCCTGTCCGTGATTGAAAGCGTATCACGAACATTATGATCCGTAATAATCAGTCCAATGCCTTTCCCTTTAAGGTCCTTAAAGGTGTTTTTCAGTTCAATAACTGCCAGGGGGTCAATGCCCGCAAACGGTTCATCAAGAAGAATAAAGAAAGGATCAAGTGCCAATGCCCGAGCGATTTCAACCCTGCGGCACTCTCCACCAGACAGCTGATATCCCGGTCTTTCGGAGAACTCTTCAAGGTTGAATTCCTCAAGGATATTCCTCAGTTTCAGGTCATTCTCATCTCCTTTATTCTCTGTCATCTCAAGAACAGCCATTATATTGTCTCTAACGCTCAGTTTTCTGAATATAGAGGTCTCCTGAGGCAGATATCCTATCCCCTTTCTTGCCCTCTTATACATGGGGAGTTTATTCAGGCTTTCACCGTCAAGGTATATTGCGCCGTCATCAGACGCAACCAGACCAAGGATCATATGGAAAGTAGTGGTCTTGCCGGCTCCGTTAGGGCCAAGAAGACCTACCACCTCCCCTGAGCAGATATTTAAACTGATATCTGTAACAATAATCTTTCCATTATAGCTTTTTTTAAGTTCCGTTACTTCAAGAGTATGCATTATTTTTCTGTTTTGATATCCTTCAAAATTACCCTGCTGTCTTCCACGACCGCACGGTCATCATTTAAAAAGTATATTATTCTTGTTCCGGTAATTATATTTTCACCTTCAGCAAACTTTGGGGCGCCTGTAAATACAATCTTCTCTTCTTCACTAATGTAATTTGCTTCATCAGAGAATATCACCTTTCCCTCGTTATGCACCCTGACATTACCAATCGCATTAACTTCAACGACCTTCTTCTCAGTGCTGCTGTATGTTACCTTCATACTGTCCGAATATATAGTTAATTGATCAATTTTCGCTACAACAGAACCTTCAAACAATGCACTGCTTGTATGGCTATCTACCACAAGAGAAACAGAAGTTATGACAATTTCCCTGCCCTCAGCATCTTCAGGAGAAGCATACGCAAATGTAGTAAGGGCAAAGAATAGTAGAAGCAGTGATAGCTTAAAGATAAAAAGTGCCTTTGACATTATCGAGAATCTTCATCTTCTTTTCTTTTATTTTTGCGGAAAGACCTTTACCTTCAATAAGAAAATTTTTACCTTTAAACTTAACTCTGTCGTCGGTTGTTACAAGTCCTGACCTGCTGCTCCATGTCAATGAATCCGTATTAAACTTCCCATCACTTGTACTCATCTCAACAGGTCTGTCAAAAACAAAAATTTCTCTCTCAATATAATATATTCCACTGCTACCGGTAAGATACAATTTAGGTTCATCAAGAATACTCAACTCAAGTGAAGCGATAACAACCTTATCGTCTTCTGCGGAGAAGACCGCGTCTTCCGCCATAAGTTCCCAACCGACTCTTCCCTCTTCTTTTCGGGTAATGTGCAACCCGCGCATTGTGGACGTCTTATATATCGGGCGTATACTTATATTTTCGTCTTTATATCCATTAATGATAAGAATGCAGAGAGCCAGTATGACAGAGAAAAACAGGAATAATTTACCTTTCATCTAATATTAGTCTATCACACATTTTACACCTTGTAAAGA
>JBCKZY010000077.1:0-7970 GCA_038918635.1 Thermodesulfovibrionia bacterium
TCGTTCTTTGAGGAATACCCTGAGCACGTAAAGATCTTCTGTTACACGGCAAAGAGTGGGCTTTACGACAAAAAGGAGGCAGGGAAGTTCAGGCTTGCTGTCGGGACGGCTGAATTATCCTCTGACATAACACTTGAGGAGAAGAATATATCTTTCGCTGTTCTGCATCTGGGTGACCACAATATAAACGGAGGTACAAGATACTTTGTAAGCAACGAGGCCTTTATTATTATGCAGGATGAGATACAGGGGGCTTTTGGGAAAGGTGATATTCCGGAAGTTATAAGGCTTATGAACAAGTACTTCGAGGGCAGTTTCTATTCCGCCTGGTGTCTCTTCAAGGACGAGCAGAAGAAGATCATGGATCAGATACTCCTTGCAACTTACGAGGATATAGAGGCTTCATACCGTCAAATATATGATAACAGCTATACGATGATGAACTTTTTTCACAGCCTCGGCTTGAGGATCCCCAAGTCCTTTTCCGTTGCCGCTGAATATATAATCAACAGGGACATTAAAAGGATTTTTGAGTCAGGTATTGATATGGAGAAGTTACGGAAACTGATGGAAGATATTAGAAAATGGTCTATAAAGATCGATGAGGCTATGATAAATTATGTTGTAAGCTCCTGGATTGACAGGAACATGGAGCGGCTTCTTCAGAAGCCTGAAGATACCGCCTTACTGGATAAGATCGATAGTACACTGGAGGTACTTAAGCCCCTCTCCCTGTCTCTGAACCTGTGGAATGCGCAGAATGTTTACTTTTCAATAGGAAAGAAATATTTTCCCTCAATGAGTGAGAAGTCACGTAAGCATGACGAACCGGCGGTAAGATGGGTGGATGGTTTCCTTAAATTGGGTAAATACCTTCATGTAAAAGTATAGAGGTAAAAAATTATATAAAATGAAGGTTTCTCGGTACGAGTCGATTCCGACAAGGGGTCATAGGTTATAGGTTATAGGTCATTGGTTATTAAGTTATTGAGTTATTGTCCTTAATACATGTCTTCAAACTATCAGCCATAAGCTACAGGCTATGAGCCATTTCCCGTTCTGTCTTTTGGCTGTGGTTAAAGTAGAGAAAAAGGAGGGAAGGGTGGAGAGAAGGGGAAGCGGTATTCTTCTGCATGTTACTTCACTTCCGTCGCCGTACGGGATAGGTGACATGGGGCCTGCTGCATACGGCTTTGTTGATTTCCTGGTCAGCGCTAACCAGGGATTCTGGCAGATACTGCCTTTAAACCCGACGTGTTCCGTATACGGTAATTCTCCTTACAGCAGCTTCTCTGCATTTGCCGGTAATCCATATCTTATCAGCCCGGAGTTGATGGTTGAGGAAAGTATTCTTGACAGTGCTGATATTGAAGGGACTCCGGCATTCCCCGCTGAGAAGGTTGATTACAGGGCTGTTATCGGATTCAAGGAGAGGATACTCTCTAAAGCCTTTGAGAGGATGAGTATGCAGATGACCTTTGACAGGGATTTTGAGAGGTTCTGCGGTGAAAATGCCTTCTGGCTTGATGACTACAGCCTCTTTATATCAATCAAGCAGCACCTGAATGGTGTTGAATGGAGCAGGTGGCCCAAGGAACTGAGGGACAGGACTCAAAGCTCTCTGGATGAATACCTCGATAAGCTGAGGGATAAGGTGCAGGAGGAGAAGTTTCTGCAGTATATATTCTTCAGACAGTGGCACTCTCTTAAAGTATACTGCGAGAGCAGAAACGTACAGATAATTGGAGACATACCGATATATGTAAACTATGACAGCTCTGATGTCTGGGCTAACCCCGGGATATTCAGGCTGGACAATGAGAAGAGACTTCTTGCAATGGCCGGTGTTCCGCCTGATTACTTCAGCCCTACCGGCCAGCTCTGGGGACATCCTGTTTACAACTGGGATGTTCTAAAAGATACGGGTTACTCGTGGTGGATAAAGCGTATTGAACACAACCTGAACCTTTTTCATATTTTCAGGCTTGACCACTTCAGGGGGTTCATCGCCTACTGGGAGGTGAGTGCCGGGGAGAAGACCGCGACAAAAGGCAGATGGGTTGAAGCTCCTGCCATGGACTTCTTCAATGTCCTCTTTAAGCATTTCACCTACCTCCCCCTTATCGCCGAGGACCTCGGTGTTATTACCCCGGATGTAAAGGAAGTAATTAATCACTTCGGCTTTCCCGGGATGAGGGTGCTGCTCTTTGCCTTTGGAGAGGACCTGCCAAACAATCCATACGCGCCTCACAACTATATAAAGAACTGCGTTGTATATACGGGTACACATGACAACAACACGATAAGGGGATGGTTCAGGAGGGAGGCAAACCCAGAAATGAGGAAAAGGCTGTTTAAGTATATTGGTCGGGAGGTGCCTGAAAGGGAGATACACTGGGAGATGATAAGGCTTGTCATGGGGTCGGTCGCCGATATGGTTATCATACCTATGCAGGATTTGCTTGGTCTGGGAGGGAAAAAGAGGATGAACCTGCCCGCGACCAAAAGTGGTAACTGGCAGTGGAGGCTCCAGCCTGAACAGGTCACCCCTTTACTGTCAGAGAGGCTTTCGGAGATGACGAGTATATATGGAAGGGGATAACTATCGGGCATAAACCTCGATAGATGCTCTGTTATATGTGACATAATGGGCCGGTTCCTATGCAGAAATTTGAAAAAAGAGAGATCGCGCATGAGATCAAAGAGACATTCGATCTTGTCTCCCCTTTTATAGAAAAACATACATTAATGTTATGTCCGGATTGTGAAAAGGTATGTTGTGCCGACAAGCACGGCCGTTACGACAGCGATGATCTTTTATTTCTCAACTCGCTGAATATCGAGGCGTCTCAGGATGAACATGAACGCAATGAAGAAGGCTCATGCCGGTTTATAATGGAAAAAGGGTGTTCTCTTGAGAGATGGATGAGGCCTTTCAGATGCACCTTCTTCTTCTGTGATAGACTGCTTAATAGTATTGAGGATGATAACGCAAAACTCTACAGGGCTTTTACAGGATACTTCCAGCACCTTGTTTTCCTGAGACAGAAGCTTTTAGGTATGGAGGCTGAGAATGGATAAAAACATTAAAGAGATGAGGCTCAAGGCAGACGGTATCACATGCTATTCCTGTGCCGAGGACATGGAGAATATACTTGCTGACAAGGACGGTATTATCGATGTATCAGTCAATTTTGTTGAGGACAACATCGTGATACGGTATGACCCTGATGTGATTGATCGCAAGCAGGTCTACATGGCTGTCCGGAGACTCGGGTATACCCTGAAGATAGTTTCAGAGACGTAATTCGCCACAGACCTACACAGACTTTATACGTAGAGGTAAAGATAACAGACAATAACACAGATTTAGCCACTCTGCTTTGCGCATCGTGGAGAGACCTGCCGACAGACCTACACAGACTTTACAGACAGGGCAAAGGGCTTAGCGCAAAGGGGCAAAGTCGCAATAACTCAATAACAAATAACCAATAACCAATTACCCCTTTATCGTTATCCATAACCTGTCACTGTTTGCAGTTATCAATTCAAGGTTCACAAATCACCATTCACAGCTTTTATAGATATATCGTCTCATATTTAAGTTCCTCTGTATCCACCTTAAGGATGAATGGTCTCCACGACTCACCGTAGGAGTTGCATGAGTTGACAGTTATTATTCTTCCCCCGTGTTCTTCAAAAGGTCCGAAACCCGCCTTTCGTGGCTCATGGCTGCGAATGATCAGCTTCAAACCCAGAGCAGAGAGAACTCTCTCTGTCACATCTTCTCCAAACTCTACACCTGTTCCACGGACGTTCATATGTTCACCGGATTTTGGCGAGGGATCGCTCCAGAGCAGGTACCTCTCGTTCTCCTCTTTAATAAGGTCGGTGGTCCCGGTTATTCCGGAGAATATACCGGCATGGATAAAGAGGACACTATTAATTACTGCCGCTATATGCAGTTTATTAAGAAAGTCTGAAAAGACCTCATTATAGAAGCTATTCCATGAGTTGCTTTTTAGCTCAGCTTGATGGATCAGATCGCAGGGGAAGAATTCCGGCTTTCTGTTTTTGTATATCTCGTGGTTTCCCTTTAGCGCTACAACGTCGTCCCTCTTATGGAGCAGGCTGTTGAGTTCTGTTATGATCTCTACACCCTGCGGTCCCCTGTCTGCGTAGTCACCCAGAAACAGGAGCATGGAGTCTTTTGCAGGTTTATTATGCATCCGCATAATCTTGCTGAAGCTGTCATAGTCGCCGTGCAGGTCACCGGCAACATAGACATATCTGTTACTTGATGTAAAGATACTGTTTGCCATTCCTGTTTTTGCCTGTAAATATCAGGCGCAAAGGGATAAAGAAAAGACAGGGATCAGGGATTAAGGAACAGGAGAATTGCTCTGCCTTTCACCATTCCTTTTGTCTGTCATTCCCGACTTTGATTGGGAATCCAGCCTACTTGCTCTCTGGATACCCGTTGGAATTTATCCCGCACCACTATACGGGGCGGGTATGACGTAATACCTCGTCCCGACTTGTCGGGGGAAGTTCATTTGTTTACTCGAACCCTGGACCCCTTGAACCCTTATTGAATCAAGCTATGAATACCCTGTACGATTTGGGTAAATGACTATCCTGACTTATTCAGATTATCAGCAAGTGGCTAAGGATTCAATGTAATGTATATATATCCCCCGGAGCGGTAAACGAGAAGCAGAATTTCTTCTTCAGGTTTGATATTGGAGGCCGCATCTTTATAATTCTCTATATTTTTAATTTCATTCCGGTTTATCTCCTGTATGACATCGTCCTTCTTCAGCATACCCGCGGCAGGGCTGCTGGCATTGATATTCGTTACTATGATTCCGGTTACGCTACTGGGAATTTTAATTGCCTCCCTGATCTCCATAGTTAGCTCCTGTATATGGATACCTGCAAGGAGATTATCATATGTTCCACCTATACCGGCTGATGTATCCTCCTGCTCGCCTATGATAACAGTGAGAGTAACTTCGTTTCCGTCCCTTATGATCTTTAATACTGACTCCTGTTCAGGCAGCGTCCCGGCAACCCTGTTTCTCAGGTTTGCCGAGTCATCAACAGATTTGCCGTCAAACTCAATGATAACGTCACCGCGCTTCAAGCCCGCCTTTTCAGCAGGCGTATTATTTAAGATATCAGTGATCAACGCGCCTTTCTTATGCTGTATCTGAAAATGCTTTGCCAGGTCGGGGTTTATGTTCTGTATTGTGACCCCTAGCCATCCACGGACCACTTTCCCGTGTTTTATAATGCTCTGCATAATCGCGTTTGCCATATCAGAAGGGACGGCAAACCCTACTCCCATATATCCGCCGCTGGTAGAAAAGATTGCGGTGTTGATCCCTATAAGTTCACTTTTCACGTTAACCAGCGCACCGCCTGAATTTCCGGGATTTATCGCGGCATCGGTCTGAATGAAGTCTTCATACTCGGCTATCCCGACATTGGAGCGTCCAATAGCGCTTACTATGCCCATTGTAATTGTGTGGTCGAGACCAAACGGGTTGCCTATAGCTATTACAACCTCGCCTACCTTTAAGTCTTCGGATTTACCCATTTTGATGATCGGCAGGCCATCGGCCTCTACCTTCACTATAGCGAGGTCGGATTTCGGGTCAGCGCCTATGACACGGCCTGTGAACTCTCTTTTGTCCTGCAGGGTAACCTTTATCTCGTCAACGTCTTTAACTACGTGGTTATTAGTCAGGATGTAGCCGTCTTCAGTCACAATGACACCGGAACCTAATGAAGAGGTACTGAACTCTCTCTTTTCGCCGAAGCTATGGAATTTATCTCCAAAGAATTTTCTAAATAACGGGTCGTTAAATAAATCTTCAAAGGGATGCTCTCTGGTGGATATCTTCTTTGTGGTAGAGATGTTTACAACTGAGGGTTTTACCTCCTCTGAGATTCTCGACAGGGAGGAGTTCAGTTTAGAGAGGAATTCGTCCTCCTTTTCAGGCACAAAAGCTTCCGCGCCTGCCTCCTCCTTGACCTCAGTCTGCACGGGAACATTCTTCTCTATCACAGTTTTCTTCTTATCTGCCTTACTTTGACCGGGCGGGACTTTTTTACAGCCTGTAACAGTAAATAGCATAGTAATGCATATTAACGCATATAGAATTCTCCTCATCTTCTCCTCCATCACTGTTAATAAAAAATACCGTTATTTACATTATATCATTATATTTCTTCTACACATCAGGGATAACTCAGGAGCAATATGAAGTTGATAGTTACGACAGGGCCCCGTCCTACGTTCGCAGAGCGGGACGGGGAGCAGTGTAAAATCAATAAGTTGTTTGAGTACTATATTGTAGAGGTGCTATAGTACCTCATGGGCAGGAAATCGAGGAGCAAGAAAGCTGGACAAACCACGACTGAAGACGTTGCAGAGATAAGGCCGTTAGAATCGGCAAAAGTCCCTGCGGATTCATTTTTATTAAGGCGGTTCTCTCTCCATATACTTCTCATCATACTGCTCAGCCTTATAGCATACTCAAACACCTTCAATACACCTTTTCATTTTGATAGTATCAGCGAGATTAAAGAAAAACCTTTGCTGCATAGTCTCGACAACTTCACCTCTTCTTTAAAGGGCTATAACTATAACACCCGCCGTTTTATCGGATATCTCACCTTTGCCCTGAACTACCACGTTGGAGGACTCAATGTAACGGGATATCACATCGTAAATCTCATCATTCACATGGTCAATGCTATACTGGTATATCTATTTGTTATCCTAACCTTCAGGACGCCATTCTTCGTATCGTATAATCAAAATCAGCACACCCCTGATGACAGGTCACTCATCACAGATCACGGTTCATGGTTTCTTGCCCTGTTTTCCGCCCTACTTTTTGTAGCCCACCCTGTACAGACCCAGACGGTAACCTATATTGTGCAGAGGTTCACCTCCCTTGCCACCCTCTTCTATCTGCTGTCAGTGGTTCTATACATACAGGGAAGACTGCTATCACAAAGTACAGATAGCAGAGCACATGGCGCGAAAGTTAAAGAGAAGAAACCCAAGCCGCATGTCTGGGGTCCTGCGA
The DNA here is from genome assembly GCA_038918635.1 of Thermodesulfovibrionia bacterium. GTDB lineage: Bacteria > Nitrospirota > Thermodesulfovibrionia > UBA6902 > UBA6902 > CAXMSH01. Next base: position 7,104 of record JBCKZY010000077.1, read on the forward strand.
TGTTTTATCTGTTCTCTCTGGTCTGTGCCGTATCTGCCATGAAGACAAAGGAGATAGCTTTCACTCTACCTATGGTGCTTCTACTATATGAGTTCTCCTTTTTCAAGACTCCATGGAGAAAGAAACTTTTCCTCCTTCTTCCTGTTATGCTCACCCTGAGCATTATCCCTTTAAGTTTGATAGGGACTAACAAATCACTGGGAGAAATACTTTCAGACCTTAATGAAAGAACACGGCTAATAACAGATATTCCGAGGTGGGATTACCTTGTAACCCAGATGCGGGTTATAACGACCTATATAAGGCTTATATTTTTACCCGTAAACCAGAACCTTGATTATGACTTCCCGATATATCATTCGTTGTTTAGCCCTTCTGTGTTTCTCTCGTTTTTACTTCTCGTATCGATCTTTGGATTTGGGGTTTATCTTCTTTATGCTTCAGGGCTCAGGACTCATGGTACAGACCCGGTCTCCCCGATGACAGAGCAGAGGACAAAGAGAAAAAGTAGTGATGGCTCATTGCCTGCAACCTATAACCTATCGCCTGTTGCGTCTAGCCTCTTGCCTTATTACCGTCTTGCCGGTTTCGGTATCCTCTGGTTCTTCATAACCCTCTCGGTTGAATCGAGTGTTATCCCGATAGTAGATGTGATCTTTGAGCACAGGGTATATCTGCCCTCAGCAGGGCTCTTTATAGCCTTAACCACCGCAATCTTCGTGGTGTTCAAGAGATGGGGGAGAGGCACTGGAGTAATAACCGCGATACTTTCTGTGATCATAATTGTGCTGACCAGTGCGACGTACACAAGGAACTCTATCTGGAAGGATGGGTTCACCCTGTGGCAGGATGTTGTCAATAAAAGCC
>JBCKZY010000078.1:0-7752 GCA_038918635.1 Thermodesulfovibrionia bacterium
GAGAAAGACCGCGGGCCTGTCCCGATTTATCGGGGAATGACAGACCAAAGAGGCCTTTGGATCTCCTCAAGTACGGAGCAGGCGGTTGAGGTTGGGAAAATGACCAATAACTTAATAACCTCTATATCAATAACCAATAAAACAAAATTAGGGGAGGTTTTTTGAAAGAGATTTTCAAATATTTCGTTTTTGCATCATTTTTAGTATTAGCATTATCTTCTCTTGCCGGGGCTGAGGTGATTGTTGATGACAGTATAGCCCTCAGTGAGAGTGCGCATATGCTTACGGTGAAGACAAAGGGCAGATTCTTCCCAAAGGGAGGAGAGGTCGTCGAGTTTTTTGCAGATGATATTTCAATAGGCAAGAACCTTTCGGGTGGTGATGGTAGAGCATTTAAGGAGTTTACCCCCGGGCACAGGGGGCTCTACCGGATCTCAGCGGTCTCAGGAAATGAGAGGGGCAGAGGGCTTCTTCTGGCGCTGGATAAGGGAGAGGGTATTGTATTTATAGATATTGAGGGAAGTCTTTCCGGGGGGGTATTTCCAATGAAGCCCGGGAAGGGGTCCCGGGATTCCATAAAAAGCATTTCTGAGCGATTCCCGGTAATATACCTCAAATCAACAATGCTCGATGCAGGTTTTCTTAAGGGTTGGCTTAAGAAGTATGACTTTGAGGATGCCCCTGTTCTGGAATGGAGAGGGGGAGATGTTTTCAAAGAGGTTACCGGCTATGGCATGAAGATAAGGGCGGTAATAGGCGCCCCTTCTGTGATTGAATCCGCTGAAGGTTTTACATCCGCACTATTCAGCTTTGATGGAGTTGACGGGGCAGAGGATATAAGCGGATGGGATCAACTCGATGAAAAGATCAGGTAGTTGTTTAATGCAGGGCAGAGATATCTAAACGGCGGTTTTCCGTCAGGATTTTGACCAGCAGCCTGAATCCTTAAGGTGAGTGTTTAATATATTTGTCAATTCGTCATCTGCAGAAGGGCGCCTGTTCTTCAGGTCATCAAGAAGCTGTCTGGTAATCTCGAACATACATATCCTGTTATTTCTTAACAGCTGAAAGCTGTATGTAAGTTTTTCAGGTATATAGAAAATTCTGAAAATAATAACAGCCCCGTCCATATCTTTTATCTTATCCTCAACTATTTCAAAGGACGGCACTATATCCTTTGTTACCTGCATACCCATATATTTATCCTTTTATTTTATAGGAGTTTCCATTTTTCTTGACAGGATGTACAGGATAATCAGGATAACAAAAAATCTTGTAAATCCTGTTAATCCTGTCTAAAGAGTTCCGCCGAAGGCGGTTAATTTATTTCAAATTTTTCAGGTTGATATTCTACAACCTCTATCCTGTTTTGTCTATTTAATAATAAAGTTTCCTATAAGTATTAATTTTCCACGCGATCGAGTATATTGGACTTTATCCATCTTGAATCCCACCAGTATAATGGCGAGACCTCATAACCGTGTATGAGTATCCCGAAATGAAGGTGGTCGCCGCCGGCGAGTCCTGTAGACCCTGTTTTTGCTATTATATCACCCTTTTCGACCGATTCTCCATCCTTGACCATTATTGTAGAAAGATGTCCATACAGGCTCATGAGACCGAGGCCATGGTCTATTACTACTGTGTTCCCGTATATGCCGATCTCTCCGGAAAACCTTACCACCCCGGTATTTGACGCTTCAACCGGTGCGTTTGAAATTGAGGCAAGGTCGTATCCGAGGTGAACACTCCTGCTTATCGGCTCTCCCTTGAAATGATATGTCCTTCTATCTCCGTAGGTTGCCATTACCTTGCTGTTCTTTAACTGGAGGAAGCGGCCCTCCCAGAGAACTTCGGGTATCGTATCCTTTGTAATATCATTAAGCATTTTCAGGCTATCCTCTCTCCATCCTTCATTAACGGTACTGAAGGCTTTCACAGGATCAGGTATGTTCAGTTCTCCTAACAGAGAGGCGACCACGGTGTTAATAAATGATTCATCGATATTTATCGAAGACGTTTTGAAAGTTTTTGTCCGGAATTTTGTAAATAAGGACTTTACGTTCTGATTCCCGGCAATATCCTCTGCGACGGCATAATATATACTACCCTCCTTCACATCTAACGGAGCAGGAAAGAAGACGTGGTATTCCGTGCCTCCGGTCTTTCCGGTCAGGATAGACTCCTGAGCAGTACCCGGGGCTGCCTTGAACGCAGTGAACATGCGGCCGTCAAGGCTTAAATAGACGGAATCAGCGTCCTTTGCCCTGAGCACGGCAAACCCTCCTGAACCCTGATCAATAAAAGATGGGCTGTTTACCACATTAAGTGAAGGCGGTACAGTATCTATTATTGTGTTAATTTCGAGATTTACCTCTTTAAGAATCCCTGACCTTGCTTTTACTGTTACCTTTGCAGGGCCGTCAAGCAGTTTGAGTATTTTTGGTTTAACCTGCAGTGTATATGTCTTACTGTCGATTTCAGGTGTATCCCTTAAAAGTTCGATCTTACTGCCTTTTTGGCTGATAAATATGCTTATGAATTTTATATTGTTTCCATTTAAAGTAATAGACTTCTCAAGCGGAAGGCTTTTAAACGCCTCAAGGCCTTCAATCACGGGCTCCGGGATAAGAAAGAGTTTATATACCGTAAATCCTATAATCAGAATTATAAAGGGAAATGATAGAATCAGCCCTATCTTCTTTAACCCGTTACTACTTCTTTTTTCATAACCGAAACCTTTCATCTGTCCTCCTGTTTAATAATTTTCTGCGGTATTCTGTCACGAGAATAAGAGAGCCTGGATTTTGTCAGCAATTATTTTAGCATAGTGTTCAGGTTTTAGCAGTTAAGTGAAGAAAAACTATAATTAACATATGTTCTTCAAAAAGATGAATAACCTAATATTGATGGACTCGTAAAAAGTCCAAAAACCCCCTCTCCCTTGACGGGAGAGGGTTGGGGTGAGGGTGAAAAAGGTTTTACTTCAAATGCTTATGTCCCCCTCCCCTCAATCCCCTCCCACCCCGAAGCGGGTCTCCGCGAAGGGTCGCTCCGACAGGGGAGGGGAAACAAGACTTTTTACGAGTTCATCAATATTGATGCACTCGTAAAAAGTCGTCATACCCGTGAAGCTTGTCCCGATGTATCGGGGAATGACAATAAACTACTTTTCAGGATTTATTACGAGTCTATCAATATTATTAAACCTGCCAAAATGAGTTCCCCTGATATCTGTTAAGTTCATCCCTTTCCCTTATACCCCGGACAACCCTCAAAACCCCTGCATCCCTTTATCCTGAGCCTGCAGTCTGTATTGACGCATATAATACGGTCCCCCTTCTGCGGTTCTTTCCTTTTCCTTACATTTCTTTTAGAATGATTTTGCTTACCCATACTGTTATTATTATTAGATCAAACAAGTTATGCTTTATTATTAGAGGAGGATAATAATGTTATATAAAAAAGATTTCTGTATCCCGATTGAATGTATTGATAAGGATGAACTGCTTAGCAGGATAGATGGGGGGGTAAATTATGTTCTTGTTGATACTATAGGCGGGTATGATGGTAACAGGTTCAGGATAAAGGGGGCGAAGACGATTCCATATCCTGAGGTGATTGACAGGAGAAGGGAACTGTCCGGATATGACGAGATCATAATTTACTGCAAAAACAGTGGATGCAGGGCTTCAAAAAAGACAGCTTCTGGACTGATACTTCTTAACGTGTCCAATGTGAAGGTATATGAAGGCGGGATTGATGAATGGACTGCCGCCGGTCTCCCTGTAGAGGAGGTGTGATAGATACAGGATACAGGATAAAAAATTATATCTAGATATTATTTCCCGTCTAGCTAGCCTCGGGGCCTGTCTCGCCAGTAGCGGACGAAGCAACGGGCCGAGGTCTTAAAAGGCTGAACTCTTGATCTTTAATCTTTGATCTTCTTCCTCCAGACCCCGTAAGTTATCCAGACAAGAGCCAAAGAGAAGGGGATTACTATCCGGACGGTCCCGGGGCTGAAGGACGTAATCAGCTGTGCTCCCGCGTTGCTTGAGTATTCTTCTCTCCAGGAAGAGGAGAGTCCCTTAAGTTCCAAGTGAATTTCATCTGAGATATGAAGCCCTGAGAGATCGAGGGTATTTCCGAAATACCTTTCGAGTATCAGGTTCTCTTTTAAAGCTTTAAAGGCGGCCCTGGATTTATTGGCTTTATCATTTTCGAGGGTATTAAGGATGTTATTTTCCCTTCTTGCAAGGTGTATCAGGAATTCATAAAGAAATTTATCCATATAAAGAGGGTGGGCAGTGATCAGATCATCATGGTCCATGCCTCTTTTGATGTCACTTTTTAGTATCTCTCCGTAGTACCCGCCCTTATTTATATCGAAATCCTTAAGCTCCTCAGTCATGAACCTTGAATAGAGAATCCCGATATCCTCGTCCTTGTGCATGAACCCGAATTCGGTCATGGACTCCTCGTCGCGAAGCCATGATAAGGAGTCTGTGAAGGATGTGTATCGTTTCACAATGTCCGGTGTGTTAGCGAAACACAGGCCGATGAAGAGCAGGTTTGCGCTCATTATCCCGGCGAGCATCTTGACCGAGAACTTACTGACAGGTTTATTTATAATCTCCGGATTTATCCCTTTACATATCCCGAGCAGACAGACCCCTCCGGCGAATACATTCAGTCCTATATCCCTTAAGTCCCAGAACCTCTGCGGCATCATCCACTGTAAAAATTCGTCCATAGTGCCGATAAAGGCTACGAAAAAGAGTGCGGAAATATATACGGTAGTATCCCGGATCCTTCTGCCAAGGGCCCTGAAGATGAAGTATGAGAGAATACCGTATTCGAGGAAGTGGACCGCCTCTTCAGGATGTTTATCAAGCTGGAAGGTATTGTAGAGATAGAGCCCGGCGCATAGTAGTATCCAGAGGTATTGTGATCTTTGCCTGACCTTAAGCCTGAAGATAAGGAAGTAGAGCAGTATTACTGACCCGGCTATGATTGTAACCCCAACAAAATACGTGAAGAATTCACGGCCTATCGTGGAATACACCAGTTTCTGGAAACTGCGGGCAACTGGTATCGTGGCAAAGATTATGACAGTACAGAGAACTACAGGAAGCCATGAACTCCAATCCCATACGCCTGAATCTTTTCCGGATTTTTCTATTGAGGCTTCTTCTGTTTCCCTGTTGTATTTCATATTCTCATGGGTCCGAGATAAATACCTGACGCTGTGGACATTATTATAATGATAACACATGCAAATATGCGGGCTAGATATAGGGTCTGCTATGACAGGCGGGTAGGGGGGTTGAATCAGGTCTTAATAGGCTCTATCCGGGGATCTTTTGAAACCTTCCGGTTCAATAACACACCTCTTTTACAAAAGACCTGACCTGATTAAGGTCAGGTGGTTTCTCTATAAATAGAGAAGCGTCTTCTTTTATAACATTCTTTGCCGTCTCGGGCAGATCACTTGCTGTCATGATAGCGACCTTAGTTTCAGGTGATAACTCATTGATCTTTTTCATAACATCGAGACCGTTAATATCAGGGAGATTGATATCTATAAAGCACAGGTTATAGAAACAGGTACCAGCTTCCTTAATGGCGTCTTCACCATTTCTGACCTCTTTAATTACTCCTTTAAAGCCAAATAGCTTCTGAATGGCATGTGAAAACGAACTGAGGAAAAAAGAGTCGTTATCAACTATAAGGATCTTTTTATCTTTCATAAATCAATTTCTTTCACCTTTATTTTGGCACACCAAAATTTATGTGCAATTAACATACCATGTTATATATAATCGTTTGGTTTTTTTAAAACAAGCTAATTTTAAAAGATATTTTGATAAAAGGAGTAACTTTGCGCTACATAAGACAGGACGAACAGGCAATTTAATAATTTAATAACTGGTAAAATCACCAATTAGAATAGGTGATTTAACCAGTTATTAAATCTGCTGCCTTCATGCAATATACGGGTTAAGCTTGTGGGGGGCTTCATCTATGATTTCAGTAACGTCTTACAATGATGTGACTTAAGAAGGTTCAAAAATAATTTTTTTTGATATATAATATTTACCTTATGTGTAAAAAGAGTCTTGCTCGTTTTATTGTTTTGGTTATGATGATCTTCGCAGGTCTCATACTCTTCATAGCAGAGGTGGGATCAGCAGAAGGCTGTATAACATCAAACTGCCACCCCTCTATACTCAAGGCAAGAATTGTACACCCGGCTGCAGAGGAGTGTGACAACTGCCATGAAGCTTTGCAGGAAGATCACCCCGGAAAGAGCGGGGATACATTCAAACTCATGGAGGAGGTCCCCGGACTCTGCGCAATGTGCCATGACCCGAAAGGAACGATGAAGGTGCTCCACCCTCCTGTTGAAGATGGTGAATGTATTACCTGTCATAACCCCCATGCGTCAGATAAAACGGGAATGCTCGTAGAGGATGTGCCTGAACTCTGTGCAATGTGTCATGACCCGATAGGTACGATGAAGTCGGTCCACCCGCCTGTTGCTGACGGTGAGTGCACCTCCTGCCATAACCCTCATGAGTCAGACAACCCGAAGATGCTGATAGAGGATGGGAAGGCGCTCTGCGCGATGTGTCATGATCCTGTAGGGTCGAAGAGGGTGGTCCACCCTCCTGTTGCTGACGGTGAGTGCACCTCCTGTCATAACCCGCACGAATCAGACGAACCCAGAATGCTCATGGAGCCTCAGGCGGAACTCTGCCTGATGTGTCATCCTGAAAAGATTGAGCATGAAGTCGTCCACGGTCCGACATCATCAGGCGATTGCACCGCCTGTCATAATCCCCATCAATCTGACAACGATTCATTGGTTCTCAGGGACGGTCCGGAACTGTGCACTGTCTGTCACTTTAACCTGGAAGAGATGATGAATAAGAAGTTCATCCATTCCGCGCTTGAAGAAGGGTGTACGGCCTGCCATAACCCTCATGGCTCTCCGTTTGCAAAGATGCTCTCAGATGAAGGTGAGAATCTATGTTTCGGGTGCCATGACGACATAGCTGATGACATCGGGGAAGCCACTGTGGTGCATGCCCCGATAAGGTCCGAGAAATCCTGTGCGTCATGCCATTCTCCTCACGCGAGCGATAGCGAGAAGCTTCTGGAGAGGTCGGGGAAAGACCTATGTCTCGGCTGCCACACAGGAATAATAAAGAAGGAACAGACAACATTACACGGCCCGATAGAAGATGGAACATGTACTCCCTGTCACAATCCACACGGCTCTGAAAACGACAAGTTGCTGTTGAAAGGGTTCAAATCGGATTTCTATGTTCCCTATACAGAGAACGAATATGCCCTATGTTTTACCTGCCATCAGAGGGACCTGCTCCGTTTCCCTGATACATCCTTTGCAACAGGCTTCAGGGATGGCAAGAGAAACCTGCATTACCTGCATGTAAACAGGAAAAAGGATGGAAGGAACTGCAGGGCCTGCCATGCGATCCACGGCACCACACACCCTAAAATGATAGCTGACAATGTAGATTTCGGCAAATGGAACTTTTCCATGAAATTTGAAAAGACCGATACAGGCGGAAGCTGTAACCCAGGATGTCACAGGACATTCAGCTATGACAGAAAAACACCTGTTAAAGGACTGCAGGATAACAAGTCAGATAAATAGTACATTCATCAAAAGAATTGAGGGCTCTTCATTAATAATCCCCACTCTGTCATTCCCCGATAAATCCC
>JBCKZY010000079.1:0-7732 GCA_038918635.1 Thermodesulfovibrionia bacterium
AATTGGAAAAGCAAAAGATTTAATGATCTTGTTCTCATGTTTAACAACAAGTTTCTTTCTATAAGTAAATATAGTAGCAACAACATATTGCCTCTCCAGTCTTCTTCTAATGAAGTAGGAGAATCCATTGACGTCGATTCTTCCGTGGGAATTAACCTTTCTGATGAAAGAGACTTTTCCTTTGGCAATAGGCAGCGTGAGATTCCCTTTAGAGTCGATATATGTGTCAAGGCTAAAACCATCAGGCAGATGTTTGAGAGATTCCCATACCTGATCTTTGAGTATGCCTGGAAACCTTGTGCCGTTTTCTTTTTGAGTAAGCCTTCTATGGGGCTTCCCATAATGCAGATACTGAAGAAACCTTTTACTGTTTCTTCTGAGGGCACTAATAGTTGGGCAATTATGTCTCTGGAGTACCCGGTTCTGCCAGAGTGCGTTGAAGCTTTCGATAGAGGCGTTTCTTCCCGGCTCTCCTTGCGGAATAAAGACCAAATGAATGCCAAGAAGCAAGTGCAATCGTATAAACTGAGAGATACTGAACTGATACCGTCCTCCGCCCGCAGCAGACATCTCATTGTCCATTTGGGAGACCCGAGGAACACCCAAAAATCGCCAAGATTCAATAAGATGCAGGCAGAGAGACAGGGTCTGTTTATTGGTGGATTGGCTGGTAAAAGCTGTATGCCCAGCCACATCGATTGTATGGAAAGAGTAGAAACGAGTAACTCCGTTAGGTCCTCTGAGATGTCTTGGACCCACAAGATCTGTCTGTTGCAAATCGCCCATCTTCTCAGCCTTAATGTATGGATAAGGCTGATTGCAGCCATTTCTTTTTGGCTTTTCTTTCTTCGTCTTGCCGTGACGACGGAGGATTCTGGATATAGTGGAAATGGAAGGGATGTTTTTAATCCGTCTTCTTTCGATTTCCCAGTGAATGACTTCTGGCCCGATTCCGGAGAATGCAGATCGTCGGGTATTATGAGATTCAAGTTCTTCCCTGATAGAGAGAATTCTATCAACCATACGCTGATCAGTGTTGTTGTGAATTCTCTTTGGAGCACGGCTTTTGTCCCTGAGACCATCAAAGCCCTTTTCCCTGTATCTTGCAAGCCACTTGGAAAGCCAGAAGTTGCTTCGTTGTACGGTTTTGAATATCTCATTAAATCCTATTCCATCAATATAAAGTTGTATAGCCTTGTAGCGAACATCATACTCATTATCATTTCTCATCGCCTCTTGCTCCTCCAAAACTGTTTTGGAGTTAGTTTAATAAGAGACGATAAGTTATCGATGTTATGATAATTATTTAGTTATCGATGTGTTGACCATAACCCTCTACCTTATGGTGTTATCTCTATCCTTAGTATGTACAATCGACAACTTACCATCGCTATATTCGAAGTACCGATATCCGAACGTCTCAGAGATGATTGCACCAGAAAAGAATTCAAGTGCTAATATTAGCATGCCAATAATAGCCATTTTGTTTTCAGATGAGTTGACCTTCTTCCAATTAGGAAATACCAGGAAAAGAAAGTTGCGCGTGAGCAATACGTGCTTAAATACCGATGCTATAAACAGGCCGAGGCCGGCGAAAAATAATAATAAAGAGGGTACCAGATGTGGGTTGATTAACAGCCACTCAAAAAAAGTCGTATCTTCTTGCATAGTATTGTTCTTTCAGTCTTTATGATTCGAGAGTCTAACGTACAAATTAGCGGTCCCGAAGCGTCAGAATCCGCTTGATTGATTTGTTATGGTTTCTTTATTCCCAGATCTTTACAGATTTTGTTGCACAAATGGTCGTTTATCTCTCGATGGCGGGGTACTGTTGATACTTTCTTCTCTTTACGATTCACATAAACTGTATGATTGGAACCTTCTCTAAGAAATTCACAATTACACTTCTCAAGATGACGTAAAAATTCTTTTCGTTTCACGTAGAAACAGTTCCAAAAGGTTCTCTTATCAACTCTCTGCCTTTGATTTCTTCTTCTACCAACTGTCTGTTGGATTCAAGGACTAATTCTATAGCTTCTTTGAGATTTTCCCTTGTCTCTTCTAGTGTTTTCCCCTGAGTATTTGCACCAGGCAGTTCCTCTACATATCCTATATAACCTTCCGGAACCTTTTCGAATACTGCTGTTAGAGCGCTTCCCATATTTCACCTCTTTTTATAATTTCTTAACTGATCATATTATATCATTATTGTAGTCAGTATTCCTAAAGAGCAGGCGGAGTTACGGATTGCCTAACCTGAAAAAGTATCCCTCTCCAGTGACTTGTTATGTGCTGATATTTTTTTTACTACTAAAAAACAAATAAACGTGAACCCCAAATCCAATAAATGCACCCGCAAATCCAATATATACAATTAATCTGCCTATAGCCAAACCAAATAAAGCATGCAGGGCAAATCCAGAACAAGCAATTAAAAAAGATATCAGTGCAATTTTCAATCCTTTATATATACCTGTTTTATCTTCTTCCTCTATTTTCCTGCGTATAGTTTTCATGCTAGTAAACTATTTTCCTGGCACATAACGAATTAACTCACCAGCGCATGATTTTATGGCGTCTGGTGGAGTGATTGGTTAGCCATTGTCATTTCTTGCTGAAATATTTGATGCCTTTTATGTTCTTAAAATCTGCATCCAACGTCCAGATGGAGGCGTTAAATTCTCTTGCCGATGCTAAAATAATGCTGTCAGCCATTGGCAGGTTGTGCTGCAAGCTAAGCTTTGAAGCAGTAATGGCCAGCGAAGGTGTCAAGTTTGCTATCGTACCTTTTTGCATTGCAGCAACAGCTTGTATGGCTTCATTTTCAGTGGATTCCCGCAACACCACCTTGAATACTTCATACAGCGTTATCGTTGGGACGACCAGGGAGGAAGGATCATTGAGGGGTTTATGGAAGTGCTTCGCATGTGGTTCATCTGCAAAGTATGCTAGCCAACCGGAAGAATCGACTATATTCATACTCTGTCTTCTTCTCTTTTAAATTTCGTATTGATGCCTTTCAGGAATCCCCGGAGTTCTTTAATGTCCCGTTCCGGGATAAGTTCAATCCGTCCTTCATACTCCACAACCTGCATCTTTTGACCAGGACGAAGATGTAGTGTTTCTCTTATTCTCTTTGGTATTACGACTTGATATTTGGGTGACACAGTGACTGTATGCATGCTGATACCTCCATCGATATTATTTGGTATTACAATAGCATTATCGATGTGAATTTGTCAATTATTTTGATAGCCAATACGACTGCGTAGTTTATCCGCAGCTTCTGGGCCACAGCGATGTTAGGACAACGATGATCTATACCCACTGTGTGCCAAGCAGGACTCTCAAAGAGATGAAGAGCCCGCTTGATTTTCAATGGAACGGCACTAACCCGCATATTGCATGAGGGATTCGGTTTCAGAGTGAATATCGCACAGCAGGTTGCGCTATCGTCCGCGGAAGCATAGCTGTAGCTATGGTTCAAGGGGGACCGCGCAAGATGCACAGCGAGATTTGCTCTGAAATCGGATAGGCACAAAGTGTAACCTCCCCTGCAATATACTTAGTCTGCATAATGTCCTGTTATCATGAATAAAACAGTGAGCCTGCCTGCCGCCTTCATGCAATATGCGGGCTAAGACCTTAAACTGAAACTCAAGGCGCTGAGGCCGGATGTTTAATCAAAAGAATTCCTCGATGCCCTGCTGTGGGTAGTTCATTTAAACACATTCGCTTTCACTCTGGAAAAATAATTATTGGTCCAAGAGGGTGCGACGGGGTAAAAGCGGCAAAATTACAAACGTGTGACCTCAGTAGTGAATCATCTGTTTTAGGTATAAAATAAAAAAGAAAAAAAAGGACAGAGAGTAGTGAGGGTATATCACGTACTCTCTGTCTGGTTGTTTGTCAGTATCAGGTTGCAGGCTGCAGGATTATAATAGTCCAGCTCTCTTCATTATCTCCGGGACTTTATCCTCAGCCCCGATAGCCATGATATGGACCCCGTCGCAGATATTTTCATCCTTTAGCTGTTTTATGTGTCTTGCCATGATATCGATTCCGGCATCCATCGCTTTTTCCTTGCCAGCTTCCTTAATCTCGTCAATTAAATTCTGAGGGACGGTAATACCTGGAACGAACTTATTCATAAAATTCGCCATCCCGGCGCTCTTTAAAAGCACCAGGCCAGCCAGGATTTTGACAGGGAAATTTCTGGCAGAACTCATAAACTCTTTAAACTTACCAATATCGTATATCGCCTGGGTCTGGAAAAATTTTGCGCCTGCTTCTATTTTCTTCTCAAACTTCATCATCTGCGGCTCTATAGGGTTTGACTCGGGAGTGACTACAGCCCCCTGAAAAAAGTTTGTCGGTCCCTTTAAATCATTTCCCATCATGTCCTTGCCGTTATTTAATCCATCAACAACCTGAAGAAGCTGTACAGACTCTATGTCATAAACCGATTTTGCCTCTTTATGGTCACCCGCGTTGGGGTGGTCACCGGTCATGCATAGAACATTATGTATTCCGAGAATGCTCGCGCCAAGCAGGTCTGATTGAAGGCCGATGCGGTTACGGTCACGGCATGTCATCTGAAGTATGGGCTCAAGTCCCATATCGAGAATAATCTTGCAAAAAGAAGTTGAGCTGATGCGCATGACCGCTGACTGGTTATCGGTAACGTTAACAGCGTCAACTTTGCCTTTCAGCATCTCAACTTCATGAAGAATCTTTTTTATGTCAGTGCCTTTAGGAGGGCCAGCTTCTGCTGTCACCACAAATTTCCCTGATTCAAGAGCGCTTTTAAAACTCACTTTTCATACCTCCTGTAAAATGTATTGAATTATTAAATGACTATTACTACTCTTTTATTCTGTCATTCCCCGATAAACCGGGACAGGCCCGTGAAGCTTGCCCTGTACCATACGGTTCAGGGCTTGTCCCAGCAGGCATTAAGCAGGGAACGGGAATCCAGTATTTTTAGGTAGTTACATATTCTCTGGATACCCGTTTTTCATCCTTCGTAGTACTACGGAGAACGGGTCACGGGTATGACGACTTTTTACGAGAGCATCAATAGTGAAACGATATTTATGATCTTTATTAATCATAACGTATTATTTTTTCGATTTACCTTTTTCACGTGCGTTAAGATTTCCCGGCTTTAAGCCCGCAGACCAGTCCTTTGGCTTCAGGGTTTTTTTCATCTCTTCCAGCTGGCCGGTACGCTTCATCCTTTCGTATATTCGTACCCACGCGCACTCTATATCCGTGCTTACTTCACACTTTCCATCATTGGTTCCGCCGCAGGGACCGTTCAGTAAACCCTTGGGGCAGGCGGTTACAGGGCATATGCCTCCTGTCTTGTCGAGTACACATTTCCCGCAGAGTGAGCATCTCTCGTCAAACATCTGGAATCTTGTCATATTACCGAGGAACATGGTGTCATTTGCCGGATATACCGGTTTATCGGGAAATATTTCAACGGCTGACTGTGTACCTGCTCCGCATGATAATACTATTATCGCGTCAGCGGCGGCGCAGGCATCTTTGTCTTTCTTTAACTCAATCTTGGTACCGAGGGTCTGGCAGCCTGTCTTTGGCAGAAGAGTGCCTGTAACTTTTTTGCCCTCTGCTTCAAGCGTCTCTTTCAGTGACTCAAGTTCAGGCTCGCCTCCGGTCCCGCAGAGTGAGGCGCATTCTGAACATCCTACAAGAAAGAAACTGTCATAGTTCTTCAGATTCTCCATCAGGTCTTTAAATTCACGTTTTTTGGTGATGATCATAGTTTCGCTCCTTTTTTCTGACAGGATAAAAAGATTTTTCTTTCTGACAGGATTAACAGGATTAACAAGATAAAGAAGATATTATTTCTTCTTTCTTTTAATGTATTCTGTCTAAATCTTTTATTCTTTAAAGTATCCCGTACATCCTGTAAATCCTGTCTAATGATTATTTTTTTCATTTAATTTATCCTGAACATCCTGTCTGAATATCTTTGATCATTTACTGTTAATAAGATCGAGAAGTTCAGATCTGGTTGAAGTTTTTGTACGAAATATGCCTCTGACAGCAGAGGTGACTGTTCTTGTTCCCGGCTTCTTTATTCCCCTCATTGAGAGACAAAGGTGTTCAGCGTCTATTATCACCATGGCCCCTCTAGGTTTCAGCTTTTCCATGATAAGATCAGCAAGCTGTGTTGTGAGACGTTCCTGCACCTGAGGTCTTTTTGCGAATATTTCAACAGCATGTGCAAGGCTGCTTAAGCCTACAATCTTTCCTTTGGATGGGATGTAAGCTACATGTGCCTTACCTATGAAGGGCAGTAAATGATGTTCACATATTGAATAAAAAGGAATATCCTTAAGGAGCACCATCTCATCGTGAGATTCACCTTCAATGGGTTTTAAAATATCCTCAGTCGGTGTCTGAAGACCCAGAAAAATCTCCTCATAAAGTTCAGATATCCTCCTTGGGGTCTCTTTTATGCCCGGTCTTTCAGTATCTTCACCTATACCCTCAAGAATTAGTTTTACTCCCTTTTCTATCTTCTTTCTATCCATTTTTTATAATCTTATCTAACCATTAATTCAGGGAGAAT
The DNA here is from genome assembly GCA_038918635.1 of Thermodesulfovibrionia bacterium. Taxonomy (GTDB): domain Bacteria; phylum Nitrospirota; class Thermodesulfovibrionia; order UBA6902; family UBA6902; genus CAXMSH01. Next base: position 6,605 of record JBCKZY010000079.1, read on the forward strand.
AGCTTCAAGAGCATCAACGGAATGTACCGGGTGACTGTCAGAGCTTATTGCCCTGTTAAACAGTTCTTCAGCATTACCTGCCGCGTCCGACTCACTGGCCCCGGCATAAGAAGCCAAAAGCTTCGTAAAGTTGGGTATAACGATTGACTTATTATCTTCAACAGCTTTTCTCACCTTATCGATGTTCTGATACAACATCCCGCGCCAGCCCTGATGCACAAGTTTGGTCACGGTAGCAGGTCCTACTCCACCGGTCTCTAATGTGCATGCAGAGGATTTTGAACGGGCTGATGGATCGACATCGCCGTAAGGTTTCCGGCCGTCTTTCCTGAATGATGTTGACGCGTCAATGATCAGGCATCCCTCTTTCAGCATGTCTGACGTGAAGAAGAACTCCGTGTCAGAGTGGATCCTGTAAGGATGAAAACCCATACATCCAAAGATTATGTCGGCGCGTCTTGAAAGCTCGGTATATATTCTCAATTGAGTTTCCTTATCAGCAGAACCGCCTGAGCCGGTGCGTGTATGTAAGGGACCTAATGCTGTAGCGTCAAGGCGCTTTAAAAGATTAAAGAGCGGTTCTCCGACTATGTTGCTTCTGCCGGCAACGAGGACCTCAAGCCCTGCAAAGCTGGCTATTCCGTCAGGCCGCAGTCTGGCCCCTTTTTCTCTGAATAGATAAACGCTTGCCAGATCCACCATGCCGCCGGGAGTACAGCAATCGTAATAACGTTCAGCGCCTAAAGACATAAGTCCAAGAGTGACCTGATTGAGACCGTCTCCGTCTTTTGCTGTATTTATACGGTTACATAGGGCCGTGGTATCAATGGTATCACCCGCTTTTCCACCAAAGGGGAGCTGGAACATAAGGATAGAGATGGAATTGTCATTATTCCATTTCTCAAGATTCTCGTACATTTCAGCAGTCGTTATTGTTGAAGGAAACTCCTCAAGCATGCTGGATAATCCGGCAAGTCTGGTTGTTGCAGATTTCATACCGACATAGCTCCTTGAGGCAGCGACTTTAGGATCATCTTTATCTCCAACAAGAACGGTTAAAACCTTATGGGCGTCAGGTTTAATCTCTTTAAGAGCCGGAATTTCTCTTAAAAAGTCAGACCGGCGTTT
>JBCKZY010000080.1:0-7637 GCA_038918635.1 Thermodesulfovibrionia bacterium
TGGCGGCAAAATTTGTTGTGGTGTCATATCTTGTATACCAGTTTCCGCCTGAGGTCTGCAGGACCCTGTCAGCAGGCGATAGAACAATTACACGGTCAGAGGGGAGAAAATCATCTCCCGAAAGGTCATCTCTTTTATCATTTCCCAGTCCCAGCCGTGTCCACTTCTGGCTCGCGCCGTTCTGCGCTACATTGGAGGCTTTTAGCACAAGCACATCGGAATCATAAAGAGTAGAACCGCCGACACTCGGTGTGCTACCCTTGCCGCTGCGTACCGCCCCCGGCGGGTTAGAGGCGAGTGCAGCTTCAGACCCTCGTCCGGGATTATACGGGGGCCCGTCATTAAAGTCACTGTCAACCCATGGGGTGGTGCCGTCATTTACAGCTTCCGTATACGCGGCGCCGCTGAGCTGCCATGGCAGGCCAAAACCCGCGTGTGATATATCTATCCTCATCATCTCAAGCCCGATCATGCCCTCTATATTGGTCTCGGCGATCCTGCTCTGTCTCTTGAACTGGTCAAACTGTGCTGAAAAGAACTGGGTTGTTGCTGATATGACCAGAAGAAACATCACCATGCTGATCATGAGTTCTACGAGGCTGAAGCCGTGCGGTTCTCTTCTCATCATCTCCTCACCAGGCTTGATACGGCATGGGAATATTCCTCTCCCTGCCATTCCCAGCCTACAAAGATATTGACCTGCTTGAAATCGGTCACCCCTGCCGCAGGTGTCGGGACAAGCATGCACGTGCAGAAATCGAAAAGATTTGGGTCGTCACCGCCCGGTCCGGGAATATTCCTGACGTTCCTGTCAACAAGAACGCCGTTGCCGCCGCACCTGGCTTTAATTGTATCAGGGTATTGGGCCAGGTCAAGCGCCGGAAGCGAGTCATCACTGGCAAGGTCGTTAAAGTTAATGCTTCGTGCTTTTCTCATCCTCTCCGCGGCTACGCTGACAGCCTCGTCCCTGATCGAGTTTCTGGTGTTCTGGCTGATAGAGAGCAGGGAGGTCTGCATGAGTGCGAGAAAGAGTATCATTGTAACCAACAGTGATATCATCACCTCAATCAGTGACATGCCGTTATTATCTTTGATCGCAAACATTGGTAACCTCATTCCATTTGCCTAAATTTATCCTTGTCCGGGAGATTACAATACATCCGTAATCGGGACTGAAGTCCTGCTTGCCGTCATCGTCCCTGTCGATAAAGACAGATAAAGTGCCGAGTCTGTTTGCAAGCCCTCTTGAAGTGAAGATGAGGGGGGGCTGCACCCCCGCTATTGGGGCGTTATTCCACCTTAAATCAAATTCAACTGTCTTGGGAAATAATGAAGAAAGCTTAGTATCGGCTCCTGCGCCTGTACCGGGCTGGAATACCCCGTCTCCGTCCAGTACCTTGATTACGCCGTTGCTGTCATCTTCATATATGGTGTAGGTGTTTGGACCGGTCAGTGATACGAAGTGTGTCCTCTTCCTCTGCATGGCCTTTGACCGTGCGTTCATAAGGTCAGAATAAATCTCCTTCACCTGATTCTCAACGGCGTATTTGCCTCTCCACCCGGTGAACTCAAACCCGAGCGCGATAGCCAGCACTCCCACCACGGTGACCGTCACCAGCAGTTCTATCAGTGTAAATCCTCTATCTCTCATCTCTCCCTAATATGCATAAACCTCTCTTCCGGAGGAGGCGCGGTAATAAGGATCAGGCCCGGCCCTTCCGGCGGTTTCCCGGTAAATTCAGGCGACCTGCGGGGGACATCCGGCGGTCCCGGAGGCGGCGTAGTATCATCATCGTCATCCGGCGGTGTACAGCTCAGGACGTCCTTTAGGTCTATCTGCTCGATCGTCCCGGTAGAGACCTGTATGAGCGCCTTGCCCTGTAATAATCCATCAGCACAGCCGCCGGTGTCATACTTCACCCCCCATAGATGGCTGGAGCCGCCAAATGAGCAGATGTCTGAAGAGGGCCTGAATGTTGTGAAGAAGACAACCTGCGAAGCGGTTGCAACAGGGTCGGTTGTTACCCTCTCATATTCAAATTCCAGGTCAGTGGGGTCGGCCTGCAGATTTATGTACCACCCTTTTTTGGTCGCATCCGGCGCAGTAGCGATATCGGAAACATCCTGCAGATCAATGGCGACATTTATGGTAGTGTCGCAGGATGTATTTATGACCGGTTTGCCGTCTGTATTAAAGCACGGCTCTCTTACGCCGAAAATCCTCCTCTGTGATTCCGGGTCATCCAGATCTTTGCCTTTCTTGAAGAAGTACCTGCCTGTGCCGAAAAAGAGCCATAGTTTCCCGGTCGTTCTGTTCTTCAATTCATCAACAGCTGAGCTGACAGCCCCGATCCCGTCCATTAATTTACTTGCAACCCACGTGGTCGGGTCATTACTGCCTTTCGTGTATATCCTCGTGATGCCCCCGTCTGTCCATGAGTCTGTGCCGGCGGGTAAGGCTTTTGCAGGGTCGCTCTTTATGTATGGGATATACAGGATGTCGTCCTGATAGTCGTTGTCATAGTCAATCCCTGCCTGTATGGAAGAGCCTCCGAACGCGTTTGGTATTACCGATCCGCCGAATGTATCAATTGTGTGCATTAGCGCCCCGGTCTTCAGGTCAAGGACAAAAAGCTTGAGGTTCTGGTCGGAGCGCGCAAGGAACTGTTTGTAAGTCTTGTCAATCGGCCCTGTTGGTCCTGAAGGCAGAAGAACAAACCAGTGTCCGTTGGTATACTGAACAGGATCTCCTATACCGTTATCCTTAGCATTGATCCTTATAAATGAGGCCCCGGGGGTAGCGAAGCCGAGGGCCGGGTCTGAGAACTCCCACATGAATTTCGGGTCTTTAGGGTTTGTGATGTCCAGAGCAAAGTATGACGAGTAGCCGAGATCCGGTACAGGCGTATTCACGCAGTCACCGCCCAGGTCGTTGCAGGAGGCACCCGCAACAGCCGTGTTTTTACAGGCACCTCCATACCTCATGCTTCCGATAAGCACGGTATTCCATGACTTGCCTTCAGCGTCTCTTGGGTCTGTTGGGGGTTCGTTGAGAAGTCCGCCGAGGCTTGCGTCAGTTATAACAGGTGAACCGTCATTAATATATAGATGGCAGTACCCGGGGTCTCCGACATACTTGAGATAGGGGAGAGCATTTTTGGGTATGAACGCCCACTCCTCATGACCCAGAGGGGTTGCGGGGTTGGTGTTGGTGAGCCTTGCAAACTCCAGGTTCTTATCTCTGGGAGCAGGAACTTCCCAGTCAAGCTCCAGTTTGCCGAGCTTAAAGGCATGGAGCATCCCGTCATTAGCGGATGTGAATATCATGCCCCTGTCTTCATATCCTGAATCGCAGGTGTCAAAGGGGTCATCGCAGGTAAACTTCTTGTAGGTATTATCGCCGTACCTATCTGCATAGTTGTTAATAGGCACCCATGAGAGTACCTTTGGGGTGGAGTTGATGATGTCTCCGAGCTTCCAGACCTTTGCCTCTTCGCCCGCGTCGGTCACGTCATCGTCATTGTTCAGGTCAATTCTCACGGTCCTTGTCCTGTAGTTGCCTGCACTGTTACAGGTTTCACCAGCTGGACAGTCTGAATCCTGTGTGCAGGAAGTGGCGGTTGTGACAGAGCATTTTTCATCAATTGCAGGGTTAATAAAGGCGCATAACTCTCCGGCAGTCACACAGTCAGAATCATATGAGCATGCCGTAAATGACGATGTTGACAGAGCGGTCGTATCAACGCACCTTGTATCTTCACCATGCGTGAACCTGATGATCGCTTCTGCTTCTGCCTCGTCAGCGGCCTGCAGGTAAGGCATCAGTTGCGCGATGGATGCGGCGTTGTTCTTGAAATCAAATAAGATATCTCCGGTACCGGCCGGGTCATCGATTGCGGTCTTGACGGTCCTCGGTATCCCGGTGAGCGGGTTTATGTCTCTTTGCCACAAGAGCGTGCCGGCTTCCCAGAGATTGTTTATGAATTCAAGGTCAACTGTATGATCCAGTACGAGTGGAGTACTTGCATCGCCATCATCTTTATATAGATCCACTACAGTCTTATCAGTTCTAAAGGCATAACTAATGACCAAGTCGTCAATTAAGTGTTGTTTATTGTCTCCGTCCGTGTCTTCCCTGATGGCGCTTGCTCCAAAGCGGGGGTCAACGTAATACCAGAGGTTCTGGAGTGTCCCTATCCAGTCTACATCATCACGCGAACTCGTTGTTGTGAAAAATCGTTGTGGGTAAAAAATCGCCTGAAGCAGGTTAGCGCCTTCTCCTGAACCGGACGCCAGCACCGACGCGGCGGTTCCTGAGGATGCCTTTGCGGCGAGGGTTTCGAACAGCTCAACGAGCGCTTTTTCAGTTTCTTTCGGATTCTCCGCCATCTTGAAGACCCCGCCACCTTTTTCTTGAGAAGCTTCTCTTAGCAATGTCTCTGTATTACACTCTCCCGGTTTTATGCTAGCCGCGCCGTTATAGAGTGCGAATGTATTTATGGATTTGTACTGGTCCGAACCATCGTCTAATGCTACGCTGAAATCGGTGATGTCCCTGTTCTGTGCGATCCAGGCGAGGTCGTCGAGGCTCCTGCTCCCGGAGTACTTAGGGCAATTGTTGACGAGGTCGGTGCCGGTCTGTATCAGGCTCGGATTGGTTGAGAAAGGGTATGTTGCCACAAGCGTTTCTATATCATTGTTCAGGTCAGCGGTTGACATACCGTCACTAATCAGCAGGATGTTATTGCTCTGGCACCTGTATTGAGAGGGGTTCGTATCCTTGCAGTAATCGGTTGTGCTAAGTTGATGGTCAACCCTGCTAAGTCCGGAGCCATCCCCGACCTGACAGTCGGAGTTTGACGGAATGGGCTGAGTGATTGTCCCTGTCAGTTCAACGATTGGTTTATGGGGGCTCATCCGGGCGAAATACCCGATCGCTTCGTAGAATGCCTCTGAAAATGGGGTCCATGAATCAGCCCGTATGTTGTCGATGGTTCTGACAAGCCCCTTGGTGTGGTCCCCTCCTGTCTTGCATGTCTCGCCGTCGGGACAGTTCAAGTCTGATGTGCAGGAGTCTGTGGTGGTGACGGAGCACTCTCCGGGCGTGCCTATATAGTGGACAATCTGGGCGCCGTCTTTGTTCTCTTTACTGATTCCAACTACTGTTGTCTCTTCACATGTTTCACCTGAGAGATAATCAGGGCATTCGAAATTATTTGTACAGACCAGATCACTATGTCCAGGTCCAGAACATACCTTGGGGCACGGTATCGTGGGGTCGATCACGCATTCAGACTCTGTGCCGTTAAAGTTGAATGTCATCGCGCCCAGGCGGATTAGCGAATCATATTGCTGAATTAGTCCCTCCGGTTCAGAAACGGTTTTAACCTTTACAATCATTTTGGCGATTGGTTTCCCAAGCTGCCCCTCGACCCCAATGTCACTGATTATAGCAGGGAGGTTAGCAGCGGTTGATGTATCAGAAGGATCATCAGTTGGATCAATAACAGGCGGTAATCCTACATCACCGCAAAACTTTTTGTACTCCTCAACGATACAGCTATCAGGGTCAACAGGGTCCCCATCAGGCTCCCATGAGTTGTCCCACGCAGGGAACCCGCCGGTGTAACATTTACCGGTATAAGAGAGACTGCACACATAGGCCGGGTTTCCGGGCAGTACTCCGCGGGGACCGTTGATGCATACCTCGGCAGGCGGACAATCAGTGTCAAGGTTGCACGCGGTAGCTGGCGAATCAGAACAGAACCCATCCTCATAGAGCTTGTAAATATCTGGACACATCGACTTTATATTTTCTGCGTCGGTCCAGCCGGAATCGGGATTATTCCCCGGCAGATGCTGCCAGCATTCCTGAACGGCCTGCTGGAATATTACCTTCGGATCAGTTCCCGATCCGCCTCCGAATACGCAAACATCATTTTTAGTTCCTATCTTCGGACAGTCTTGTTTTTTGATACAGGGGATGGCGGGGTCGGCCTGGCAGTACCCGCCATCCCCTGCTATACACTTCTTAACTGCAGCGTTTGTTTCGGGATTAGTGCAGGGGGCATTTTGATCAAAACATTTCACAGCGTCCTGACAATCTGTCGACTTAAATTTCCCTTCAAAAAGCTCCAGGTAGGTCTGTCCTCCGTTTGAGGGCACTGATGGAGCGCTTGGATTACGAGGCCCGTTGACCCCAAAAGTAACAGAGAGTTGATTTGGGATGTTAGGGTCCGCATCTACATCGTCATAATTCTGAAAATCTGCATTCAGGGGGGCCTTTATAAAGCGCCTGCCCACGCAGCCCCTTGTTTCGTTCATTAAATGATTATCAATATCAAGGCATGACTCCGTAGCCGGGCAGTCCGAATCCACGTCGCATGAAGTGCTTGTGGTTACATCACAGGCCTTGTCAAGGTATTTCCCGCCTGTCAGGATCTCCTTTTGAATATCGAACTTTGAGGCGGTAAGCCAGTTCAAATAGTTTCCTGTTGCTGCAAAGGAGGTAACTACTGAGGGGTCGGGATTATTATCGATATTAACACAGAGCGTATCGGGATATGAATATGAACGATCGCAGACTGCCGGAAAAATGGATATGGTTTCAAAAAAACCGTCACATATTTCACCAGCAGGACATTGTGAATCGCTAAAACATGGATTATTAGTAATAGAGCAGAATGCTTTATAGGAATAGAATGTGGTATTGCACGTTTGTGCCACGGGTAGTTGGGGACAGTCAGCGTCCACGGTGCATGCCTGTGCAATGGCAATTGAACAGGTTCCGTTCTGGAAGTTACCCACATACGGGTTATCCCCGGAAGCGGCATTGGTGCTCCGGTATGTCTGGTCATAGCAGTATAAGGGATCTCTGAGAAAGGTAGGGGGGTCGGTTGATAGATCCAGTTTCCCGTTATCAATATAAGCCATATCATACATGCTGGCTGAGTTGTCGATCGTCAGGAGAAGGTTTGGCTGAACACCGCCGCCCACAACAAATGGAGGCGTGATGCAGTAGTTTGCCATGTCGGCCGGGTAGGCGGATGGAGCAGGAGATAATATGAAGGTTAATGTCAAAAGTACCGCTATCAGTGATAATTTTTTTGTTAAATTTCTGACACTTTTCATTTAACTCTCCTTACCCTTTATATATTATAGGTTTTAGCATATTTATTATATCACAGAAGCACATCGAAATCTCTTTAAATTATGTCTGCAATTACACTTCACATCTAAATAGAAGCAAATTAAGTGCCATGAAAAATATCCTTAGTCTTCAGATAGTTAAAGCTGACAGTCGGTCAATATATGTAAATTATTACATACTTCTATATGTAAAAGGTTTCCTGGTCGTATCGTTATGTATTAATGCTTCTTTCATCTATATTATCCCCACTTTGAAAAAGGGGGGTGAGGGGGGATTTTTATGATTGCACCTGATTATCCCCCGCCTTTTCTGCTGTAGGGAGTTTCCATTGCGAGGTGTTTATTGTATAATTCTCATCAGTGCTGTGCAAAATAATATAAGTTTCTAAAACTGATCATTACAAAACAAGGCTTTTGATGGGTTAATCCACAATTTCATAATGAGGTTACCCACTATGTCTTGTTTGATGTTCATTATGCTGTCCAAG
>JBCKZY010000081.1:0-7599 GCA_038918635.1 Thermodesulfovibrionia bacterium
CGTCCTGCTCATTGGTTTTCTGGTCTTCCTGCTTCTGCATTTTTCTTCTGTTATATCAGCGCTTAGCGAAAAAAACAGCCGTCTCGCACAGGAGATAGGCATACTCAAGGCGAGAATGAAGAGTATCGAAAGCATAACCATATCAGAGAGGGCAGACAAGGGCTGATATGGGAAAAGCATCAAAGAGAAAAAGAAGAAGACACCGGCATACGGAAGTCAAAACAACCGCCGAATCTTCAATGACTATAAGGAGCCCAGGCTTTATTTCTGGCTGTACATTCGGCTGCCTTCTTCTCATAGCTTTGGCAGGACTCCTTGCATACTCAAATACTTTAAGTTCACCCTTCCAGTTTGATGACTTCAGCAATATTAAAGAAAACCAGCTTATTCAGGATCTCGACAACTTCACCTCTTCATTAAAGGGCTACAGCTACAACACCCGCCGTTTTGTCGGCTATTTCACTTTTGCCCTGAACTACCACTTTGGAGGTCTGGATGTAGCGGGATATCATATCGTGAATCTCCTGATTCATATATTCAACGCGATACTGATTTATCTGTTTGTTATACTCACCTTCAGGACGCCGTTTTTTAACAATCCCCCCACCCCCCCCCCTTTAATAAAGGGGGGATATATTCTTGCCCTGTTTTCAGCGCTTCTTTTTGTATCCCATCCGGTGCAGACCCAGGCGGTAACCTACATTGTCCAGAGGTTCACCTCACTCGCCGCCCTCTTCTATCTGCTGTCGATAGTCACCTATATAAAAGGACGGCTGCTATCGCAAAGCGCTGAGAGCGGAGCGCAAGGCGTTACAGGCAAAGAAAAGAAACACTTAGCCCTGCCCTTAACCTTTTATTTTTTGTCTCTCCTGAGTGCCGTCTGTGCCATGAAGACAAAGGAGATAGCTTTCACCCTTCCCATGACGGTTATCCTCTATGAGTTCTCGTTTTTCAGGACGCCCCTGAGAAAGAAGCTCCTCTTTCTTCTCCCTATTCTGCTGACCCTGGTTATCATACCTTTAAGCATCATGAATATAGACAAACCCATTGGAGATATACTGTCGGATGTAAGCGAAAGGACAAGACTACAGACCAATATCCCGAGGGGGGACTACATAATGACCCAGATGAGGGTCATAACTACCTACATAAGGCTTATCTTCTTTCCCGTAAACCAGAACCTTGATTATGACTACCCCATATATCGTTCATTCCTTATCCCTTCTGTATTGCTCTCATTCTTATTTCTTCTATCGATCCTCGTGGTCGGGCTCTATCTCTTTTACGCCTCGCGTATAAGGGCAAAGGGCAGAGCGCATAGCGCAGAGGATAAAAGCAGAGAAAGCCGTCTCCTTTCACTCTCTCACCTATCTCCTGAAAACTATAGCCTCTTGCCTTATTACCGTCTTATCGGTTTCGGTATCTTCTGGTTCTTCATAACCCTCTCGGTTGAATCAAGCGTTATCCCGATAGTTGACGTGATTTTTGAGCACAGGGTGTATCTGCCATCCGTAGGCGCTTTTATCGCGATAACGACCTCGGTTTTTCTCATCACAAGGAGACTGAAGAGCAGATGGCATGCTATAGACAGGACGGTCATTTCGTTACTTGCAATAATAGTAATGGTGCTGGCCGGTACTACTTACGCCCGGAACGTCGTTTGGCAGGATGAGATGAGTCTGTGGGAAGATGTTGTTAGGAAAAGCCCGGGAAAGTCAAGAGGCTACAATGATCTCGGTTATATCCATCTAGGCAAAGGGTCTATTGAAAGGGCTATAGAACACTTCCAGACCGCCATAAAATTAAATCCTCTTTATAACGATGCATATAACAATTTAGGCGTTTCCTACTATAGTAAGGGGTTAACTGACATGGCGATAGCGCTCTTCAGGAAAGCCTTAGAATTAAATCCTGAGTTTCCAGATGCACACAATAACATCGGACTTGTCTTGCGGTCTCAAGGCGATATTGATCTCGCTATTGAACATTTCATGACTGCCTTGAAGCTAAAACCTGGTTATCCAGAAGCTATCATTAATCTCGGAGCTGCCTACGTAACGAATGGTGTATCTGACAAAGCGATAGCGCTCTTCAGGAAAGCCTTAGCATTAAATCCCGAATTTCCAGAGGCACACAATAACCTCGGGCTTGTCTTGAGGTCTCAAGGCGATATTGATCTCGCTATTAAACATTTCATGACTGCCTTGAAGCTCAAACCTGATTATCCAGAAGCTATCATTAATCTCGGAGTTATCTACGGAACGAAAGGGTTATCTGACAAAGCGATAGCGCACTTCAGGAAAGCATTAGAATTAAATCCGGGGGATCCAGATGCACACAATAATCTTGGCGTCGCTTTTCGGTCTCAGGGCAAGATAGATCAGGCGATACAACACTTCAGGACCGCCTTGAAATTAAAGCCTGATTACCCTTCCGCTTCCAAAAACCTCGATCTCGCATTGAGGTCTAAAGGACAATAAAACCATCACCCTTCACCCTTTGCCCTATACCCAATGTCCTATGCTCTATAGCCCTGCTTCCAACCCTGCCCTTTTTCAGATCGAAATAGGCAGGAACCGTTTGACAGGGCTGAAGTTAATTTACTTGCATTGTGTGGCCGTTTAATGTTAATATTTTCCAATCAAAAGATTTTTCGGTGGCATTACCGGAGGGGTTACACCCGTTCCCATTTCGAACACGGAAGTTAAGTCCTCCATGGCCGATGATACTTGGGCCGCGAGGCCCTGGGAAAGTAGGTAGTCGCCGGAAATATTAAATTAAACAGGCCCTGTTATTGCAGGGCCTGTTTTCGTTTTATCTTAATTTTAGACTCAACCCGAAAATGCATGAAAAATTTGCTCTGAAACTGCATAGGCACATAGTGTAACCTCACCTGTAACGTACTAAAGACTGAATAATGTATTATTATCATTAATAATACAGTGGGCCTTTATGCAATATGCGGGTTTATAGTATAAGATTTTTAAATTTCATAATTTGCACCTTGACATGGGTCAATAAGCTGGATTATCATTATGCCACTTTGTATTAAGAGGGAACCATGGGCGAACTTCCAATAATTTTTCCTATAAACAGGCTTATAGCTATGGGAATTCCACACTATGTGGCATTTTCATGGGTTGCTATCGCATTCATAATAATTATCTCTTTAATTGTGAAAAGGTCCATGAGTCTCGTTCCCTCAGGGGCACAGAATGTGGTAGAAGTTATTGTTGAATATGTCCTTAATCTGGCAGAGTCTTCAATCGGCCACATGGGGCGGTTTTTCTTGCCCTTATTAGGGACACTCTTTATTTATATACTTGTATGTAATTTTATGGGGCTTATTCCCGGTTTTGAAGCACCTACCGGGAACCTTAACACCACCTTAGCACTTGCCATCCCGGTATTCCTTGCTACCCACTATTATGGAATTAAAATCCATAAATTCAGCTATTTTAAGCATTTCGTCGGACCGATAAGATCGATCATGGCTTTACCACTCATGATTCTTATGTTCTTTATTGAGCTTGTCGGACATCTTGCGAGACCGCTAACCCTGTCTGTCAGGTTATTCGGAAATATGATGGCAAAACACATGTTGATTTTAATTTTACTCGGGTTAACACCATGGCTGGTACCGATCCCCATTCTGGTACTTGGTGTTCTGGTAAGCGTTGTACAGGCTCTCGTCTTTACGTTATTAACTGCACTTTATCTGGCAGGTGCAGTTGAAGAAGCACACTAAAATTTGAAGTTCGTATAAGAAAGGAGGAATAATGAGAAAAGTTTTTTCAACAATCTTGCTCACTTTAATGTTCATGCTCATGGCTGTGCCATTCGCATTTGCAGCTGATATGGCAGCAGAGAGCGCAGGAACTAGTCATCACTCCATGGCTGTTATAGGAGCTGGAATAGCTGTTGGTATAGCGGCTATCGGTGCCGGACTGGGACAGGGCATTGCCACAGGCAAAGCAGTAGAAGGTATTGCCAGGAATCCAAATGCATCAGGTAAGATCATGACTCCTCTTATTGTAGGTCTTGCTATGATGGAGTCTCTTACTATCTATGGTCTGGTAGTTTCTGTTCTCATCCTGTTTGTTAAATGGTAAATAAGCGCCATTACTGTAGAATTAGACTAAAGATACATCTACTGTAAATTCTAATTATCAATCGAGAAGGAAAGGCAGGTATTACCTGCCTTTCCTTTTGCGTTCTTTACCCACAACATACAAACTTTTATCAAAACCTGTTAATATTATAGGGTCGTCTACGTCTTGAGGATTCTCGGTATGAGTCGATTCCGACAAGGGGTCTCCGCCACGGCGAATTCGCTAAAGCGAAATGGGGTCTGGAATTCTCGTGAAAAACGATAAACGCACTAATAGCAACACACTTGGAACCTTGAATCCTATAATCCTTCTGTTGCAACTAAATATTTATTATCAAAAAGGAAAAATATAGAATGGGATTTTTCGAAAAGCTCAAACAGGGTCTTTCCAGAACCAGAAAGGCCCTTGTAGGCAATGCTGAAACACTATTCAGGGGTAGAAACGTTGATGAAAAGCTACTGGAAGAACTTGAAGATCTCCTGATAATGGCAGATGTCGGACCTTGTGCGGCATCCTCAATAACAGACGCCTTAAGAGAAAAGGTAACTAAAGGGGAGGTCCCAAATACACGCGAACTTGAGGCCGCACTAAAAGATGAGATAAAAAATATCCTTAAAGACGGACATAAGATAGTATGTGCTGGTGAAAAACCTTATGTAATCCTCACCGTAGGAGTAAACGGTGTCGGTAAAACAACCACGATAGGCAAACTCGCAAGACGTTTTACCGACCAGGGTTTTACCGTAACCCTTGCAGCTGCCGACACCTTCAGGGCTGCCGCTATAGAACAGCTTGACATATGGGCAGAGAGGTCAGGCGCCCAGATAGTTAAACACAAAAGCGGGGCAGACCCTGCTGCAGTAGCTTTTGACGCTGTTGTCTCCGGCAGGTCGAAGGGTATTGACGCCGTAATAATTGATACCGCCGGAAGACTGCACACAAAGACAAACCTGATGGAAGAGTTGAAAAAGATTAAACGTGTTGTAAGCAAGGAGGTATCCTCGGCGCCCCACGAAATATTACTTGTCCTTGATGCCACTTCGGGGCAGAACGCGGTTAACCAGGCGAAGATATTCAATGAGGCTGTCGGGGTAACAGGTATAGCTCTAACAAAACTTGATGGTACAGCAAAGGGGGGAATCATCCTGGCAATTAATAAGGAACTGGGAATACCTGTTAAGCTAATAGGTGTTGGTGAGAGTGTCGATGATCTCCAGGATTTTAATGCCGAAGAATTCACAGAGGCTCTCTTCGGGTAATGTTAAATGCCTTTATTCCAGTCTGATCAGACTACGGGCAGGAGTTTACCCTTATCTTGACTCTTCTTAACCGTGATCTATTAATGATGGAATGAGAAAGGAATTAAAATGAAGAAGCTGATCTTATTGATAATCTTATTATTATTATCGATGCCATATTTTGCCTCTGCTGAAGAATACTCTCTTGGCGACCTCTATAGACTTGCCCTGGATAGAAGCGAAACGATCAAAATAGCTGAAGAAGACCTTTATATAGCGGAGCGAGGTAAAGACAAGGCACGGGCAGTTTTTCTTCCAACACTGTCAGCCTTTGGATATCACACAAGGTTCAGCGATGAAAAAAGGCAGGACGGTATCCTTTTACAGCCCGAAAATACCATGATAATTTACCGGGAATAGAGAATATGTTTTATGTCGGTTCTGAATCATTTAATTTATTTGGAGCGATAAGCATGCATGAACAGCGCGCAGGTGAATTGATACCTCTCTTCATGAGAACCATACAACAGATCCCCGGCATGTTCGGGATTAGTATGCAGGCGGGGATATTCCAGACCAGACTCGGCAGGGGTTGTAGCAGAAGGCCTCAAGGAAGGCATGAAAGTGGTTGTTAAGGGGAACGAACGCCTCAGGGATGGACAGGAAAGTTGTAATACAAAAATAAATACCAATACCCAAAATTGATACATTCGCAAAAAGTCCAAAAACTCCCTCTCCCTTGACGGGAGAGGGTTGGGGTGAGGGTGAAAAAGGTTTTATTTAAAATGCTTATATCCCCCTCCCCTTAATCCCCTCCCACCAGGGGAGGGGGAAATAAGACTTTTTACGAGTGAATTTAAATAGATGCTATCTTTCATTAAGGTCTCCTTTTTGTTTGTGTTAGTCTTGTCCTGATAGACTATTTATAAGCTAACACGACTAATGCTTTTGCATTAAAGGAGACCTTCTTTCTTATTTTATCGGGTATGACAAAGAGTCTGGATATTGTGAATGACCGGGCGGAGACCGAAGAAGTGACTGTACCGAGTATATAAAAATGACAACAATATGAATATGACCCACACAAAAGCAAGAGGAGCCATAAATAACAGCTAAATACTGCAATCAAAGAACATGTTACTATTCTTTCTTTTTCACGGAACATACGTTCTAGCACATTTTTATGTTTTCTTAAAAATAGAGAGTGTATTCCAACTTAGCACTGCAGGAAACGTAATTTCAGGTTTAATCCTGGCATTTTTAGCACTCTCTCCTATCCTTACATATATCTTTACCTTGAGAGGAGGCAAATCCTTTACAAGGATATTCGCATTTTTCGGATATTTGTGGATGGGTTTCCTTATTCTTTTCTTCATATCATCAGTTCTTCTTGACCTGTACAATCTCGCTATCCGGTTCGGTGATTATATACTTAATAATGACCTCGCAAAAGCGAGTATCTCCCCTTTATCCGGATTCTTTGCCCCTCTCTTCCTTTCGGTATGCCTTAATATCTATGGCTATTTCGGGGCAAGAAATCTTCGTATTAAGAGGTTGACTATTAAGACTACAAAGCTGCCTAAAGGAGCCGGTAAACTGACGATAGCACACATATCCGATGTACATCTAGGCATTATCGTAAGAGAGAAGATACTGGATCAGCTTATTAAGGCAATTAAAGATGAAAGTCCCCAACTGATAGTCTCAACAGGAGACCTCATTGACGGAGGCCTTGAGCAGATTCAATACCTTTTAGAGAAACTCAGAAGCATGAAAGCAAGATCAGGCAAGTTCGCGGTAATTGGAAACCATGAATATTATTCCGGAATCAAGGCCTCTCAGAAATTTCTGGAGAGCGCCGGATTTACTGTGCTCAGGGGATATGGTGTGACTGTAGATGGCCTGATAAACATTGCCGGCATGGACGATATTGAAGGAAGCAGATTAAATAACGGGAAAGATAGCGCCACCAAGTCTGAAAGTGAGATTCTCTCAATATTGCCTCCCGGTTTATTTACATTGCTTTTGAAACATAAGCCCTACGTAACTCAGAGTTCTCTTGGACTCTTTGACCTTCAGCTTTCAGGGCATACTCACAAAGGACAGATATTCCCTATTAATATCGCTGTAAGGCTATTTCTATACCCACATAGCAGTTACAAAAAACTTTCAAAGGGTTCAGCTATTAATGTGAGCGGGGGAGTCGGGACTGCCGGACCGCCTGTGAGGCTCTTCTCCCCTCCAGAGAT
>JBCKZY010000082.1:0-7586 GCA_038918635.1 Thermodesulfovibrionia bacterium
CCCCCCTACAAGGCGGGGCATTAAAAATGATTAATTTTATAATTGATCACATCTCCCTATATATCCCCCCTTTTGTAAAGGGGGGCAAGGGGGGATTTGTTGACTTTATATATATTATAAAATCCCCCTTAATCCCCCTTTGGCAAAGGGGGAGACCTGGAAGGAAAACTTTTCATCACCGTTTACAAAACGGAATATTTAAGTTCATTTTTCATAAAGAACCAAAACTTCTCTTAAGGTATAAATGAAAATTCTTATAGCATCTTCAGAGGTCGTTCCTTATGTTAAGACTGGAGGTCTTGCGGATGTTACCGGCACTCTTGTCAACGCACTCAGCAAACTCGGCACCAAAGCCAGCATAATACTCCCCCTGTACAGGAAGGTCAAAACCGAGTTAAATGTCTGGGACATACAACCCATGCCGCATGAAATCACAGTTCCGCTCGGTAATAATATTGAGACAGGGAGGTTGTGGAATGCGAAGACATCTAAAGGTTCGGATGTCTTTTTCATCGAAAATGACAGGTTTTTTGACAGGGACGAGCTTTACGGGACCTCAGAAGGCGACTACAGTGATAACGCGATGCGCTTTATATTTTACTGCCGCGGAGTGCTGGAAGCTATAAAGGTATTAGACCTGGAAGTGGATATAATTCACTGTAATGACTGGCAGACAGGTCTTATCCCAGTATATTTAAAGACAATATACAAAGATACGTTCCCTCACATCAGGACCCTTTTAACTCTTCATAACCTCGGCTACCAGGGAATATTCTGGCATCTGGATATGGACATTACAGGTCTTGGTTGGGACATGTTTAACATAAAAGCCCTGGAGTTTTACGGAAAAATCAATCTGCTAAAGGGAGGACTTATCTTTGCCGATAGCATCACAACGGTAAGCACGACCTATGCAAAGGAGATCCAAACACCTGAACACGGTTTTGGTCTGGAGGATGTCCTTAAGAAAAGAAGGAAAAACCTGTACGGTATTATTAACGGGATTGATGTTAATGAATGGGGACCATGGAAGGATAACCTCATCCCTACAAAATACAACAGAAAAAATTTATCAGGTAAGGCCGATTGTAAAAGATCCCTTCAGAAGGAGTGCGGCCTGACTGTAAACGACTCGCCTCTTATCGGGATGGTTACAAGACTCTCATCCCAGAAAGGGCTCGACCTGGTTTCTGAGGCGATTGAAGATATCATCGATTCAGGCTCTCAGGTGGTGATACTTGGCAAGGGTGATGATTATTATCAGACGCTCTTCTCAAACCTTCATGTCCGTTACAGCGGAAAGCTTTCCGTCACAATCGGTTATGACAATAACTTCGCGCACAGGATATATGCCGGCTCAGATATCTTCTTAATGCCTTCTAAATATGAACCATGCGGTCTAGGTCAGCTTATCGCGCTCCGTTACGGAGCCATCCCTGTTGGAAGGAAGACTGGAGGCTTTGCCGACTCCATAACAGAATACAACTCATCCTCCGGTTCCGGCACCGGTTTCCTGTTTGAAGATTATTCAAAGGATGCTATGATCAAAGCAATAGAAAAGGCCTTAAAGTTCTACAATGACAGAGACGGATGGGCGAATATGGTAAGAAACGCCATGTCACAGGACTTTTCATGGAACCACTCGGCAAAGGAGTATATTGCCATCTACAAAAAGACTTTGAGCGAGCATAAGGGAAAAAGTAATTAGCCAGTTCTCTTCAGCAAACAACTGAAAAAGGCCCTGAGGAGACCGGCATTAAAACGGTTCACTGTTCACAAGATGCACGATACAAAGGCACAAAGATAGTTCAAGGTTAGAGAGCCCTGAGTAGTTACGATTGAAGAAATGGAACACACAGGAAAAAAAGAAGAAGACGCGTTGTCTGAAATCATATTAAGTGTTGCCAGGGTTGCAACAAACTCAAACCTTGAACTCCGCGACATCCTGGATACTATCGCTCATGCCATAACCAACACTCTTGATAAGGATGTCTGCTCCATCTGCCTCCTGAAGCCTGATAAAAGAGCGGTTTGCCTTGAGGTTGTCAAGGGTAAGGAGAAGGGAACAACCACCTCTTTCTGTCTTACCATCAAAGAGAACGATCTTATTACCAGGGCTGCCCGGGACCTGCAGCCGATTATGGTCGAGGATATTAGCAAGGATCCCCGCGCCAAGGCTATTCTCAGGACAGAGTCTGACGAGTACTTATCACTGCTTACCGTTCCTGTAATCAGGGATGGAACAGCAATAGGGCTTCTGACCGTTCAGACCAGGGGCCCTCACATTTACGGTAAGGAAGAGGTCCACACACTTACCGTAATTTCACATAATATCAGTGTTGCCGTGCATAACGCGGAGCTCTATAAAAACGTCAAGACCCAACTCGATGAATTAAAGAGCATACACGAGATAGGAAATGCCATAACCTCCATCCTTAACATGGATGACCTCCTTCCATATATATGCAACGAGGTCTCAAAGCTTTTCAACGCTACAGGATGCATACTCAGGCTTCTTGAAGATGACAGCCTCCAGATAAAAGCCTCATCAGGCCTGCCTGAGAATATCAGGGAGAAGATGACTCTGCGTATAGGCGAGGGGATTGCCGGATGTGTGGCTAATAACGGTGAGCCCCTTCTTATTGACAACGTCTCAAGGATGCCTGAAAACCTTCACATACCTGAAATCGAGGCAACTTCCGTACTCTGTGTTCCTTTGAAGATAGGGGGGAGAATTATCGGGACACTCGGGCTTTATGACAAGAAAGACGAATGGGGTTTAGTCACTTTTACTGAAAACGACCTGAAATCATTAAAAACCTTTGCATCCGCCTCATCCATTGCAATCGAAAACGCAAGACTGTACAGGACCGAAATGGAGAAGGAAGAGAAGATCCTCTCCCTCTACTGGGACGTTACTCAGACAAAAGACTACCTGAAAAGCATTATTGATAACTCCGCTGATGCCATTATCATTTCGGATCCCAACGGAATAATAACCTCATGGAACAGGCAGGCCCAGATTATTTACGGTTTTACCGAAGAAGAAGCACTGGGCAGATTTCTCCCTATGGTACCTCAGTTTCTCATAGAAGAGGAAAAGAGGCATCTGGAGAAGATAATGCATAATAAAACTATCAGCAATCTGGAGACTGTCAGGATAAGGAAGGACGGAAAAGATATAGAGGTGAGTCTTACACTCTCCCCGATCCTCGATTCATCAGGGAATATAACCGGCATAAGCGGTATTTCAAGGGACATATCAGAAAAGAAGATGGTCGAAAAGGAGTTAAAAAAGAGGAATCAGGAGCTCTTAAGACTCTCCTTTATCAACTCGGTTATCAGAAGCACCCTGGATCTGGACAAGCTCATAAGGATGGTGCTGACGGTAATTACAATGGGTGACGGGCTCGGTTTCAACAGGGCGGTGCTTTTTCTCGCTGACGAGCATGAACTCAACTTTAAGGGTGTAATGGGGGTCGGCCCCGCGAATGCCACTGAAGCAGAGCAGATCTGGCATGATATATCCCAGGAACGAAAGACACTGGGAGAGTTGATATCTGATATAGAGAAAGGCTCCCTTAGAACAGATTCTTACCTTGACAGGATAACCCAGGGCATGGTGTTACCTTTAGATGAAGGCTGTGTTCTGTTTAAAAGCGTCACTGAGAAGAAGCTCTTTAATATCCGTGACGCAAAGTCTGATCCGGGAGTCAATCCAATCCTGATCCAGGCACTCGGGACAGAGTCATTCGGTGTCGTTCCGCTCATCACCAGAGACAGGGCGATCGGAGTGGTACTGGTTGACAACCTCTTTACCGGCAAACCCATAAAAGATGAAGACCTCGAATTCCTTATGGGATTTACAAGCCATATAGCTTCAGCCATCGAGAATGCGAAACTCTTTGAGAGTGTTTCACTGGCAGAGTCAGAGCTCAAGAATATATTTGAATCAATTTCTGATATGGTCTACTTTACCGACAGGGAGTGTACCATTAAACATATCAACCAGGCGGTTGTCAGGAGAATCGGCAAGCCCGAGTCAGAGATTGTAGGTCAGAAGTGCTACAGGATATTCCATGGCATGCACCACGTATGGGATGAATGCCCACATTCAAAGGTACTGGAGACAAGGGAACCACACGTTGAAGAGGTGTATGACCCGCATCTCAGTAGTACTTTCCTCATATCAAACTCTCCAATCAACAACTTGTCCGGTGATTTTTCAGGAACCGTGCATATAGCTCGTGACATAACAGAACTCCATTCTCTGAGAGAGAGGGTCATAAGTTCTGAGAGGATGGCCGCGCTTGGAGAACTGGCAGCGAGGGTGGCACATGAGATAAGAAATCCCCTGATATCGGTTGGTGGTTTTGCCAGAAGACTTGAGAAGAGACTCACCGGTGACACCCATCAATATGCAAAGATTATCGTTGAAGAAGTAACAAGGCTCGAACATATACTTAAAGAGATCCTGGGATTTGTCAGGGGCGGGCAGGGCCCGAGAAACGCCCTTGACATAAATGACATAATATCCGAAATAGTGAACTTCATCTCCCTCGAGATACAGGAACGCGGAAACAGAATAACCACCGATATGTCCGAATCATCGATAATCGTTAATATAAACCCCGACAGGATAAAAGAAGCAATATTGAATATCATTAAAAATGCTAATAAGGCTACTGATCATGGCGTAATATCAATAAAGACCCGGATTGAAGACAAAGAAGCGGTAATAGAGATATCTGACACAGGATGCGGAATTAGTCCCGGTGACAGAAAGAATATCTTCAACCCGTTCTTCACTACAAATATCGAGGGCACGGGCCTTGGCCTTGCAGTCACGCACAAGATCATTGAGGAACACAATGGCAGGATCAATGTTGAAAGCCTGTGCGAAAATCTCAAAGAGAGTGACGATGGCAGAATAAGCGGGACAACCTTCAGGATATACCTGCCGTTGGAGGATACAAATAATAGTAACTGATATTTATTTCACAATAATTGATCATATAGTATAAAATGGAAAAGGGGGTAGTGACAGTGAAACTTCTAATAGTAGATGATGACGCAAATATTCAGCGTCTTTACAAAGAAGAACTTGAAGAAGAAGGATACAAAGTCTTTATCGCAGGCACAGGTATCGAAGCACTGGAAATGTTCGTGAAAGAGGAGCCTGATATTGTAACACTCGATATTCTAATGCCGGATATTGACGGTATAAGCCTTTTAAGGAAGATGAAGGAGCTGAACCCAAAGATACCTATAATAATGTCAACCGCCTATGACTACAGAGATGATTTTGCTGTCTGGGCCTCTGAAGCATATATAGTGAAGTCATCCGACCTCAATGAGCTCAAAAAGACGGTAAAGAAATTAATTAATAAACCCTGATAAAAGTGGGAAAAGAGACCATACATGAAACCCCATCAGAGGGTGCAAGGCTCGCAAAAGGTGTTATCGAAGGAATATTAAAGGCTATAAAACTTTTCAAAATTTACCCTCCTAACAACCCTATATATATCAACGCCTCCGAAACTGTTTATGAAAAGCTCAGAAGCTTCTTTAATCATGAAGAGACGCTAATACTGCACATATCCCAGTATAAAATATTTTATAACGATGAAGAGGTCTATCATAATCCTGAAAGAGATGACAACCTGGCTCTTTTCTTATTCAAGGATGGGTTACGCGAGATAACCTTCTCAGACAGTATACCGCAGGATGAAGTTGATGATTTTCTCAGGATACTGACTATTGACTTTGAAAAGGAGGCCCCGGATGACGACATCGTCACGATTCTCTGGCAGAAGGATTTTGAGCATATCAGATATGTCGCGGATGATGTCCTGCTGTCAGACGAGGAGATGTCCGATGAAAAAAGGGCATATGAGAAGATTGAGGAGAACCCATATGATGATGATTCCATTCAAAAGGCATTTAAGGAAAGCCTTAATACAGAAACCCTGGAAAAGTTTACTCCTTCACCCATAACCGCAGCAGACCTCCAGCACATATCGGAGGGTATAGAGTCACAGCAGGCGTCAAAGATAGAAAAGATAACAGTCGTCCTGTTTGAACTGCTCTATCTGTCAAAAGAGTCTGAAACTTTCAGAAATGTCACATTACATCTCAGGTCCATGCTTGAATACTGTCTTAAAAAAGGCGACTTCAGGAATGCATCTAATATCCTGAACAGAATCAGGCAGGACACTAAAGACGGAGCATTCGGGGAGAATGAGAATAAAAACCTTAACTCTCTCTATTCCTCGATTAACAGCAGTTCATTTATCAAAATTGTAGGCGATATTTTAGAGAGCTCAACCATAATAGAAGAAGCTGAATATCTTAATTATGTAAGGCACCTCGGCAAGAACTCCATCCGGACTTTCGTGCAGCTCCTGGGCGAAGTAGATAGCCTGAAGGGGAGACATCTCGTTAGTGAATCACTGATGGCTATCGGACACCTTGACATTAAAACACTTGCCACGGGTCTTCAGGACAGCAATTGGAACGTTGTAAGAGACACCCTTATTATCCTCGGACGGATAGGTACTCACGAGACATTTGAGCATCTTAAGGATATACTCACGCACCCTAACGAAAAGATCAGGAGAGAGGCTGTAAGGACCATTGGGAATATTAAAAACCCAGACACATATCTATACATATCAAAGGCCCTGAATGACGGTGATCAGGCCGTCAGGATTAACGCAGTCAGGGCTTTGGGGAATATCAGGACAGAGAAAGTCAAGAAGATACTGCTTTCGGCTTTGTCCTCGAAGAGCTTCGCTTCAAAGACAATAAATGAGAAGAAGGAGTTTTACGGCGCTATAGCCCTCTGGCAGGATAATGATATCAGGGACTTTCTCATACGTATTTTAAAAACAAGAAAGATATGGAGAAAAAACATGTATGATGAAACAAAGGCATGCGCCGCCCATGCGTTGGGTATTCTCAAGGACAAGGAAGCGATCCCCCTTCTTGAGAAAACAGGCAAGGCAATGAACAAGGTCCTGAGAGAATCATCCCTTGCAGCTATTAAGAAAATAAATACGTGAGATCAATATGAAAGATAATACTTCCGATTTATCATCGAAAGAAATAATAAGCACACTTTCCGTGCTCATTAAAACGGCCCAGATTCATAATGTCAATAACATAGCCGTTACCAGCATCATAGATAAGTTTATCTCAATCCTGGATCCCTTATTAACTTCAGGTGATGTCAAGGTAGAACTGGTAGGAGAATTCTTCCATATAAATGGAAACAGGGTCAGATACACTATGGAGAATGTATTTAATTTCGACTTTCTCATAAAGGAGTTCCGTAAGAACAATCTCGGCACCATCGTCTTCAATGATACACTTCAGGAGAAAGATATCAAGAGCCTGATCAACGCTGTCACAACTTCCGGACTCGCTGAAGATCCGTTTGATATTATAGAAGAGAAACTTCAGGGCATTACAAGCATTGATATTGAGGAACTTAAGAATGTCAAGGAAGATAGCTCCGATCTGGACAAGAAAAATCTGGCAAAAAAGAGTTACTTCAGCACCGTAGCGTTAACCAGGGGAATCAT
>JBCKZY010000083.1:0-7549 GCA_038918635.1 Thermodesulfovibrionia bacterium
CTCAGAAAAGCTTGCCGCCTTGGGCAGGCTGTCAGCCGGGATCGCGCATGAAATCAGCAATCCTCTGACATCTATTTCATCTTTTGTCCAGATACTTAAAGAGAAGGCAGAAGATGACTTTTCAAAAGAGAGCCTCGATACGATACATCATCATATTATGAGGATCTCAGAGATAGTGGGTCAGATGTCGGGGCTTGCCAGACTTCCGGAGTTGGATGTTAAGCGGCATAATGTTAATGATATCATAGAATTATCTCTTGACATCGTCAAATATGACAAAAAACTCCATGATATAAGGATTATTAAGGAATATGAAGACAACCTCCCCTTATTATACGTGGATGAAAACTACCTCTCACAGGTCTTTATTAACCTGATGTTAAATGCCGCTGATTCCATACAGGAGGAAGATGGTGTTATTAAAGTGAGAAGTTTTATGGAAAATAATTCCGTGATAGTCCAGTTTATTGATTCAGGGGCCGGGATTAATGAGGAGTATCAGGGTATGATCTTTGACCCCTTCTTTACCACAAAAGAGAAGGGCACCGGTCTTGGGCTTTCCATCAGTTACGAGATTGTACAGAAGATGGGTGGTGAACTTAAGGTCGAGAGCCAGGAGGATGTAGGGAGTATCTTCTCCGTTATCCTTCCGGCAGATGGAGCTGAATGATGGCAAGGATTCTTGTTGTTGATGATGAGAGGGACATCAGAAGGGCGCTTGAATTTGTGCTCACGCATGAGGGATACAGTGTTGAGGCGGTCTCTAACGGCAAAGACGCGATAGAGAAGCTTCAGGGCAAGGATTTCGACCTTGTGGTAACCGACCTGAGGATGGAGGGTTTAAGTGGTTTTGCCGTACTTGAGCAGTCGCTGGAGATAAATTCCTCAATCCCTGTTGTAATAATTACAGCTTATGCATCTGTAGAATCAGCGGTTGAGGCGATGAAACGTGGAGCTGCCGATTATATCGTTAAGCCTTTCTTTCATGAAGACATAAAACTTACAATAAAACGGTTGCTCGAACACAGCAAACTCTATCTTGAAAACCAGGGGTTGAGGCAGCAAATCAGCCAGAAGTTTGGTTCAAAAGGAATCGTAGGCGTATCTGAATCCATCTCCAGAGTATTTGAAACTATTGAAAAGGTGGCATCAAATAAGGCCAATTTACTCATCTATGGTGAAAGCGGTACCGGAAAGGGTCTTGTCGCGGAGACGATTCACTATAACAGCCCAAGGAGGGACAAGCCCTTTATAGCGATTAACTGTGCCTCGATACCTGAAACACTGCTTGAATCAGAATTGTTCGGATACAAGAAGGGCGCGTTTACCGGGGCAACAGACAATAAGACAGGATTGATAACACTTGCCAATGAGGGGACCTTCTTCCTTGATGAGATAGGGGACATGCCGTTAATGCTTCAATCGAAGCTCCTCAAGGTTATAGAGTCAGGTGAGATCCTGCCGCTCGGGGACACTAAGAAGAAGATGGTTGATGTTCGTATTATCTCAGCTACTAATAAGAATATAGAGGAATGTATAAAGAGGAAAGATTTTAGAGAGGACCTCTATTACAGGCTGAATGTTATAGAGATTGAGATGCCTCCTTTAAGGGAACGTACGGATGATATCCCGATCCTTGCCGATCATTTTTTGAAGGAATTTACAGGCTCTGCCGATAAAAAGATTAAAGGGTTTGAGCCTGAAGCCCTTAAGGCGTTATTATCTTATGGATGGCCGGGGAATATCAGGGAATTAAGAAATATTGTTGAGAGGGCGGTTGTTCTGACCAATAGTGACACAATAGCTTTATTTGATTTGCCGGAAAAGGTGAGAACCCGGAAGATGGACGGTGGTGTCTCCCCCCTTTCAGGCTCCCTCAAATCAATGTTGAATGTATATGAAAAAGAACTTATAACTGATCTGTTACGTAAAAACAGGGGCAATAAGGAGATGACCGTAAAGACCCTGGGGATTGACCTCGCAACCCTGTACAGGAAACTGCATAAGTATGATATTAAGTTATAAATACAGGGTTCGAGGAGTCAAGGGTTCTGGGGTTCAAGGGTTTTTTCTAAATATTATTGAGCACTTTCATGCCCCTTCTTTTATCTGAATTACTTAGTTGCTACTGATAAGTGCTGATTTGTTATTCTTTGATGAAAGATCTGTAGTCGTCGAGCCTTTCACTCGAATCCTTGACCCCTCGAATCCTCGAACCCTTTCTTTTATATTCAGTTGTTAAAAAATAAAGGAATACGGGTCCTTATATTCATGGCATTTTGAGCATAAGGAAAGTGCCTCTTTCTGCCCGACTTTCCATATGTGTGCCTTATGACATTCAAGGCATGAGATATTGACATGTCTGTCATGCCTCCCCATTGTCTCCTGATTGGTGTGGCAGTTGCCTAGGCAATCTTTGGCTGTTGGCAGGATATTTTCATGTGGTTTATGACAGTTACGGCAGTCAACTTTTATCATTGGACCTTTCGCAGTGATCTCTTTGTGGCATGATAAACACTTCTCTTTTTTGGGCATTGCAGAGGTGTCTCCATATACATGACAGTTCAGGCACGCAAAACTCTCCATACCGACACCATGCACACTTTTGTCTTTGTGGCATGGCAGACAATTCTTTTCATCGGGAGAAAAGTTGTGGATATCGGCTGTATGACATTCTTTGCAATCTATCTTTTCCATAAATACGTGTCTTGCATGACCATAGGATTTTCTCAGGGTTATGGAACCCTGCTTAGCTTCATCAAGATGACATCTCCTGCAGCTGTCCCATGGCGTTAATCTGCCATGTTTCTCTGGAGGGCGGTTTTTGTCCCCTGAAGCTACATATCCAAGAAGAAGCCTGTTCTGCGTTAAAAGACTCATTGAATGACATGTCTGGCATACTATATCTTTGTGGGCGCTCTTCTTCCAGGATTTGACAGGTTCCTTCATTAAATGGCAGAGTTCACAGAAACGCGGGTCATTCTTGGTGAATATATAGTATTTATGGCCTGTAATGACCGCCATTACCAATACAATGAAAATTAGAAACATAACGATCGGTTTTGATGTCTCGATGAATCTGACGATGATATCAATTATGGTTCTAAATATTTTTTTCACTAAATTACACCAATAGCAGGTTATTCGAAATGCAATATATTACCGGTAAAACCGGTATCCACAAAACAGGGTTCAAGGGTTCAAGTGAAATGATCAAGGCGCTAACAAAAGGAAGAAAGATAAACCCCCGACTCCCTCTCCCTGCTCAATGAGTCGTAGATTCGCCTCGGTGAAGCGGGCAGGCAGGTTTGGTCTTTTATCTTTAATTCTTTGTCTTATAACACTCGAACCCTTGAATCTCGATGCGAGTCTTCGCTGAGAGTCGCTTCGACCTGGACCCCTTGAACCCTAATCAGTATTTATTTTTGATATTCTAAACTATTATTATGGTATTTTACATATAATTCTATTCAAAGGAGATAGGTTTATGAATCAGTTAGTAAAGTCATCGATAATTGCGGGATGTATTTTCGGAGCGGTCACAGGGCTTGCCGTCTCTCTTTCCATTGACTTTATGATGGGGGATTCTCTGGGTGGAGGATGGTATGAGTCTGTCAGACATGATATTAACTTATGGTTCGGGCCCGTCTGGGCTGCTAAAGACTTGGTCATTTATTTATGTATAGTGATTCTTATTGGAGGCATTGGTATAATAGGCGCATTGATAGGAGCTCTATTTGGCGCTATAGCGGGAAAATTTTTCAGCCTGATGAGCAAATCATGAAGCTCCCGTGTAAAGGAGGATATTTATGCCAAGAGTTAAATTACTGCAGTGTCCATTCTGTGACAATTTCCTTATAAGACCGGTGGATATACATTTTAAGGATATGGAGTTCTCCGGAGGGATATGCAAGTGCGGTACTGTTTATCTCTATGACCGCACTGGTCATAACCTGGGAGAGATATACCTTGATGCCCTGACTTTCCTTTGCAGGGGCGATCTTGACAGGGCCATGTCCCTAGGCCCCGAGGATTATGAGGACAGAGATTTCGAGTATGATTTGCATTCAAACAGGATAGACGCAAGGAGCGCGGCAGGTAAAAGCGGTAGAGTTATTTTTGTCAGGTTGAAGGGACAGTCAGATAATAAAGGCCCTCTGCCGGATGAAGGTTAAGGCGATGCCGGCAGGCTTAAAGAAGAAGGTTGCCGAGGCATTGGAGTCGGGGGACCATGAGGGTCTCTTCAATATGTGGTCATCAGATAACCGTGTCTTCCGCACCCTTATTTCCATGACCTATGACAGGAAAAGCCTGATTTCATGGCGTGCTATTGAAGCCGTCGGTGTTCTTACAGGAAAGAAATCAGTAACAGATCCGGGTTCGATAAGAAATATTACCGGGCGTTTGCTCTGGATGATTCGGGACGAATCAGGCGGGATCGGGTGGAGCATACCCGACATGCTTGGTGAGATGGTAAGAAACAGCCCTGTATTTCTTTCTGATATAGCCCCTATAATAATCTCCTTTCATGAGGAAGATATGCTTCTTCCGGGTGTCCTGAGGGCCATCGGGAGGATTGGTGAATTGAACAGGGAACTGGTTCCTGACGGAATACCTATTCTCTTGTCCTGCCTTGAAAGTCCCGACCCCTATATATGTGGTATATCTGTATGGTCACTTGGGAATCTTGGAGAGGCAGAGGGGAATGACAGAATCAATGGTCTTTGCTCTGATACAAGGAGTCTGATTATTTACTATGACGGTGAACTTCATGATACCACAGTCGGCGAGATAGCCAAAAGCGTTTCCGGGCTTTGAAATAGTTTTGTCTTCTTCACGTTTTGAGCGATCCTGTGGGTACTTTCATGTTTACATTAACCTGTCTTTGAGATATATTAAATGTGGTAAAGATTATATAAGTTTTTTTTATTTGACCAGTAGTGGATTTTTGTATTACAGTGTTGAGGTTTAACGACCGATTGTAAGCAGACATTTTACTTATATCAGGACGACAGAAAAAATAAAAAGAGAGAAAGGAGTGAAAATATGGCTTCAATTGAAGTGGATGGGAAAGCATTAGAAGTTGATGACGATGGTTACCTGGTTGACTGGCAGGAATGGACTGAGGGTGTTGCTACTCAGATGGCAAAGGATGAGGGGCAAGAACTTACCGAGGAGCACTGGGAGATCATTAAGTTCCTCAGGGATTATTTCCAGAAATATCAGATTGCCCCTATGATCAAGATCCTTACCAAAGAGATCGGAAAGACCATGGGCAAAGAGAAGGGTAACACTAAGTATCTCTACACGCTCTATCCGGCTGGCCCGGCCAAGCAGGCCTGTAAATATGCCGGACTTCCAAAACCGACCGGCTGCGTATAAGCAAAAAGATTAGAAGGGTCAGTGCTTTATTCCATTAATGCGCTGACCCTTCTCTAAGTAATTATTTGTACTATTGACTGTCCTTTTTTATTTACCCTGTTCGTTCCCGGACAGGGTAAATAAGTATGCGGAAGTGTCCGACAGCTGACGAGTTATGGATATCAAGGACCTTTTAACAGAGAAGAGATCTGACATCGTAAGAGGTTGGTTCGACCTGATATTGGAAACATATCCCCAGGAGACCGCTATCTTTCTGAAGGACCAGAAAGACAGGTTTGCCAATCCTGTTGGTCAAACAATTTTGAGTGGAATAGAGAATCTCTTTGATGAGATCGTTAACGGTCCTGATCCGGAAAAGGTTAATGAGTATCTGGATAATATTATCAGGATAAGGGCGGTCCAGGACTTTTCACCATCAGACGCAATAGGCTTCCTGTTCCTGCTGAAGAACGTGATCAGGGATGAACTCTTAACAGACATCCGCCGGCACGACCTGTTCGAAGAATTACTGATAACAGAGTCAGGAATAGATGATCTTGCCAGGACATCCTTTGACATATTCATGAAATGCCGGGAAAAGCTCTACGATCTCAAGGCTAACGAGGTCAGGAACTGGACCTGCAGGCTGCTTAAAAGGGCCAAAATGGTTAAAGAGGTGCCGGCAGAGTAGTTTCAATGCCCAAATTCCTGTCTGTTTGACAGGTAGTTTTTATATTTTCGATAATGTCAGTCTGAATTTTATTATCTGAATTTTATTAAGTGAAGGTGGAGGTTCTTTGGGAATCTTTACTTTATAGAGTATAAAGTGAAAGGAGGTAAGTAAATGGGAATCTTTTTTTCCTTCTCCATGGTAATAGCTCTTGTTCTGATCGCTTTTGCAGGCGGTAAGGTCGAAGGCCTGCAAACCATATTTGCAGTCGGCATCCCCTATGCGGCAATCACAATTTTCATGGTCGGTTTCATACTCAGGGTCTTCAGGTGGAGCCGTTCACCCGTTCCCTTCAGGATTCCGACTACATGCGGACAGCAGAAGTCACTGCCATGGATCAAGCATAGCAGATTCGACAACCCTGACAGCACCCTTGATGTAATAATAAGGATGGCGCTGGAGGTATTTCTATTCCGGTCACTCTTCAGAAACCTGAAAACTGAGATGAAGGACGGAAAGGTAGCATATGGTTCCGACAAGTTGCTCTGGCTTGGCAGTCTGGCTTTTCACTGCACGTTCTTCGTTGTACTGGTCAGACACCTGAGGTTCTTTATGGAGCCGGTGCCATTATTTATTAACATAATTGATGCTCTCGACGGATTTATGCAGGTGGGTGTGCCTCACATGCTTGTTTCCGGTGTTGTGCTTCTTGCGGCGGCGTCATACCTGTTATACAGGAGGTATGCAATACCGCAGGTACGCTACATCTCTCTTCCTGCTGACTATTTCCCGCTTTTTCTGATTATGGGCATAGCGTTATCCGGTATTTTAATGAGGTATTTTACCAAGGTTGATATCGTCGGGGTGAAGGAGATGACTATGGGACTGGTTACTCTGACCCCGGTAGTTAAGGAGGGGATTGGGGTTGTATTCTATATTCACCTGTTCCTCATCAGCTCCCTTCTTATATACTTCCCCTTCAGCAAACTGATGCACATGGGCGGAGTCTTTATGAGCCCTACAAGAAACCTGGCTAACGACAGCCGCAGGAAAAGACATATAAACCCATGGGACTACCCTGTAAAGGTACATACATACGAGGAGTACGAGGATGAGTTCAGGGAGAAGATGAAATCTGTGGGATTACCGTTAGAAAAGGAGTAATGATATGGCAAAAACTGCACAACCACCAAAACCGGAAGAACTCTCTAACATAGAATATACTCCACCGAAGAGTGATTGGATAAAGACACCTCTGGAGTTCAAGCCCGGTATGTACTGTCACGGATCCAGACCGAAATACCTTAAGGAGGTTGGTTTTCCCAACGCCAAGGAATGGTCTCCCGATGACGAGGACTGGAAGCTTCCTGAAAACTGGAAAGAGATTGTGCTTGAAGGTATGAAGGAGAGGCTCGAGAAGTACCGCTCCTTCAAGGTCTTTATGGACATTTGTGTAAGGTGCGGCGCCTGTGCTGATAAGTGCCATTTTTACATAGGCTCCGGAGATCCCAAGAACAT
>JBCKZY010000084.1:0-7533 GCA_038918635.1 Thermodesulfovibrionia bacterium
TTCATTTCTGTACGTTACCGTTTCAAGAGTCTGCGCACGACACACAGGCTTTCATTCAGCATGTTTTCATAAGAATGTTCCAGTCAGAGATATTACGTAATTACTGACTTTCTGATTCTCTCTTTATCTTTTAATTACAATGCCCACGGAATAATTGTATATATAAGAGCAAGATTCATACCACCCTAACATATTCAAAATATAATGATTTTACCTGTCTGTAAGTTACGCTCCTGAAACGACTCCCCGGTTACTCACTGCATAAGTCAAGCGGTACGTAATAGCCACAGGACAGAAAAGCATGGTTCTAAGGGGAGTAATGCGTTTTACTCGATTACTTTCATCTTCAACCTCAACTGATCGGTTACACACACCTCTTGGAGATATATGTTACTTCCAGGTAACAGCATGAAACTATACAACTTGAAAATCCCGACCAGCATCCCTTCTCAATACCAGTTCAGTATATCGAGTTGCTAATATGCAAATCAGCCATGCGTATGGTGCTTTCTGATGAATTGTTCTAACCCGTATTTTGTATGAAAGCGACATGGCAGTGATGACAGAATGAAGGAAAGAGTAGTAAAAATCGCTCAACTTGGGTATTTCATAAACTATTTCACAGCAAGTCCCATCGATCAGCCGGCGATAGAATAAATCTCCTGATTAAAGACCTATTTCGTAAGCTTTTATCTTTTCCCACAATGTCTTGCGACTGACACCAAGGATCTCCGCAGCCTTCGTCTTTTTTCCCTTTGTCATCTTCAGGACCCTGACGATATGCTTCTTTTCGGCTTCTGTCGTTATATCGGAGAGAGATGATCCCACGCGGTCGTCTCGCTTTAGCAGTAGAAAAGGCGGAAGGTCATTCCTTTTGATATCGTCAGTTGTAGAGAGGGTCACGCACCGTTCAATGATATTTTGAAGTTCTCTGACATTCCCCGGGAATTCATAGTCCATTAACACCTCGATAGCTCTCTTGGAAAACCGGACATTCGACAAAGATGTACCGGCGTAACTCTTCAGAAAAAAATTTATCAAATGCGGAATATCCTCTCTCCGTTCACGCAGAGGAGGCAATGTAATCGGAATAACATTGAGGCGATAATAGAGGTCTTCACGAAAAGCGCCTTTTTTGACGGCTTCTTCGAGTACTATATTTGTAGCGGCAATGATCCTGACATCTACGTTTACCGTTTCCGTCCCCCCCACCCTTTCAAAGGCCCTTTCCTGGAGAACCCTCAACAACTTTGCCTGAGTCGAATGAGGCAGGACTCCGATCTCGTCGAGGAATATAGTGCCTCCGTGCGATATCTCGAATCTGCCGGGCTTCTTCTTAATTGCTCCGGTAAAAGCCCCTTTTTCATGACCAAAGAGCTCGCTTTCTATAAGCCCTTCCGGAAGGGCCGCGCAGTTGACCTTGGTAAGCCGCTTCTCCTTCCGGTGGCTATGATAGTGGATCATATTAGCAATAAGTTCCTTGCCCGTGCCGCTTTCTCCAGAGACGAGGATATTTGATTCCGATAGCGAAACCTTATCGACCAGAGAAAAAACCATCTTCATAGCCTCGCTTTCCCCAATAATGTTCGTAGAACTGAAGCATTTCTGCACGTTATTCCTGAGGCTGCGGTTATCCTCCTTCAGTCTCTTGATGTCGAGGGCGCGTTTGACAAGCAGAAGGAATTCATCCAGAGAAAAGGGTTTGGTTATATAATCGAAGGCACCGGTCTTAATTGCGTCAATCGCGTCCTGAATGGTACCGAAGGCGGTCATGACGATTATAGGGGTCTCTGGGTACAGTCCGGTTATCTGCTTCAATAAGGTGAGACCTCCGATGTCCGGAAGCATTACGTCCGTGATAACAAGGTTTACAGAAACATCTCGCAAAGCATCCATGGCACCCATGCCGGTTTCGAACGACAACACCTCATAACCGATATTCCGCAGGGCGTCCTCGATGGTGATCCGCATCAACTTCTCGTCTTCTATGAGCAGTATGGTTTCTTTCACGTCTTTATCCCGGTTTCCTTTACCCGGAAAATGCATTTGGAATCGTCATGAGACGCTGAAGAAGAGCTACAGGCAAGGCGCGGAGGCAATTTTGGCGGCAGGAATATTGGAATATTTCAATGTCAAAATTGATTTCCGTAACGCAGCCTGTGGCGCTAATTTTCCGCCACATGCTGCAATGTGGCGAGATCTCGCCTGAGGCGGACAATCGTAATAGATTTTCAAATGCATTTTTCGGGTTAAGCATGTTTCTGATTTACAGTCCTTTCATCCTATAAATGCATTTGGCCACAGATAAACGCGGATAAACACTTATAGAACAAAAACCTATGTCTGGTTCATATTTCACTGAAATGGTGAAATATGAATTTCCTGTAACTCATTGAAGAATCTGCGTTGATCTGCGTAAATCAGCGGCTAACTGCCATTTTCAGGTTCATTCAGGTTGCCTGTATCCAACTTCTCTCAACCCCTTCGCGCAAAGAGGGTAAGCGCCTTCTTCCATTCGGCTGGCGTATTCACATTACGCCACGCATGGGCGAGGGAATCCGGGACCAGAGGGGTCAGGACCTTTGGATGTTTTCCGATCTCCTGAAGTTTCAGAATACCCCTCCTTGCAAGGGATTCTATATAGTCAAAAATCATCGGCTCATACACAGCGCCGGTGGTCTCCACCCCTCTGCTGCTCTCAATCTTCGGCAATATCGCCCAGACGCCGGGCTTCCGCTGACCCAGAAGCCACTTCAGTGCCTCCTCGTGCATAAGAGGCATATCGACAGATGAGATGATCCATGCGCGTTCAGGTCCCCACCTGAAAGCGCTCACCATACCGGCCAGAGGGCCCGAGCAGTGAGAAACATCGGGAAGGCGGTTTGCGCCGGCGAGACTCTTTGGGACAGAGCCGGAACCGAGTAACATTGTAGAGGTTGATACATTTGACAGCGTATTATATGTCCTCTCCGCCAAAGTCTTCCCGCCCATTCCAAGAAGAGCTTTCGGCCTTCCCATACGTTCGCTTTTTCCACCTATAAGCAGTCCGGAGCTGATGACACGCTGATCGTGATGTCTCTTCGTTTCTTTATGTATATAATCGAGGACCTTACGGATGTACAGCGGATCATCCCTGAATATAACTGTTTTCCCCGCGACCTCCGTATTTTCACTCCTGTCAATTTGAAGCCAAATGCCTGACAGGATATAGTCCTTATGTCCCTCGACGATGATAAGGTCCAGCCCATTAGAGAACTTTTCAGAGATATCAATCAGCCCGCCATCGTTATTTCTGCACCTGAGGAAGCCCTCTTTATGATCGTGCGCGTAGACAACATCAGCACCCGCACGGTAAAAACGGTCCGTATCTTTTCCTCTGATATCGATGATCAGATTATGATGTATGTGCTTTATGATACCGACGGCAAGTCCCTGTTCCTTCAGCAACGGGAGTATCTTTTCGATGAGTGTAGTCTTCCCGGAGCCTGAATAACCGGCAATACCGACGATACAGACAGGATTCATTCGCTTAGTATACCGTTGCAACTTCTAAAACACAAACAGGGGGAGAGTGTGTGAAGAACCATTTAGAGTAACCTTACGATAAGCTCAAAGACCTCCCGCATCTACACGATTTCACCGATAATATCAGGATAACTGAAGGGCTCGGAGAGTTTTATTCTTAATCTGATCTTCCCGGCCTGCAACCCTTACTATCAAGGGCCCGTTCGATTACTTCACTGAACTCATCCAGAGAAAAAGGTTTTGTAATATAATCAAATACCCCGAGCTTCATAGCCTCAACAGCTTCCCTGATCGTCCCAAAGGCAGTTATAATGATTACCTCTATGGCTTTATTTGATTTTTTTATACTTCGTGCAACTTCATATCCGCTTATGTCAGGCAGTCTGACATCCGTTATTACAAGAGAATACTCATTTTTATTGAATGCGTTAAGGCCATCCTGCCCTTTTTCAAAGGAATCGACTTCAAATCCGCATGATGTAAGGTAATCCACAAGAGTTATCCTCATGATCTTTTCATCTTCTATTAGAAGTATTTTTGATATCATTTTATTCTGTCTCCGGTAAAGAATATGACCGTAAAGGTAGATCCTTTACCAGCGCTGCTCTTTGCAGAGATCTCACCATTGTAATTTTTTACTATCTCATAGGTCAACCACAGCCCAAGCCCTGTCCCCTCTCCTGGTTGTTTTGTCGAATAAAAAGGGTCAAATATCCTTCTTAGCTCTTCCTCTTCAATTCCTTCCCCTGTGTCAGAGACCTCGATAACTGTTCTTGAGTCATAAATATATGCATTGACAGTTAAAGTTCCTCCTTTATCTCTCATGGACTGTTCCGCGTTTATCATAAGGTTAATCATCACCTGATGAAGATCATGTGGATCAATAAATACTGAGACTCCGTCTTTCACAATCTCTTTATAAGCTATATCACTCTTTTTCAGGCTGTAGTCGATAAAACCATAGATATCCTTTAAGGCCTGTTTAAGATCTACAACCTCAGGTTTTCTACCACCCTTTCCGGACATCCAGAGCAGTTTCCCCACAGTTGTCTCTATTCTACGAAGACCCTCTTTAATAAGCTCAAGATAACGCTTTCTGAAATCCTCCCTGTCACCTCCCGTCTCAAGCATCTGCACCGCGTTAAAGATACCGCCAAGCGGGTTATTGATCTCGTGCGCCACTCCTGATGCAAGGATACCGACTGAAGCCATCTTTTCAGACTGCAAAAGTTTCTCATGAGTCTTTTTCAGCTCAAGGTTCGCCTCCCTTATCCTGTCAATCATATGGTTAAAACTCTGCCCGAGGAGGGCAAGCTCATCCCTGCCATGTATATTCACCTTGACATCGAGCTTGTCGCCTCCAGCCCCCTCCATGATCTTTGCAAGGTCTGTTATCGGCCCGATGAACCTCCTGCCGAGTACTATGATTATGATAAATCCTCCAAAAAGCGCAAACAATGCGAGTAATGCTACCCTTATGATCGTTGAATTTATCTCTTTCTCGACCTTTTTAAGAGATATGGCAAACTTGAGCGTACCCCACCTCTTTTTGCTGATAGAAAGCGGAGTGGTAAAGTCAAGAGCGCTGTGCCCTGTCGGCTCATCATAAAACTTCTGGACAACTGTAGTGTCAGAGAGAATGGATTTCAGGGTCAGAGGGTCATTATAGGTCTTCCCATACTCCTTGAAATCATTATGAGACAGCACCTTTCCCTTTTCATCAAGCACGGCGATATAAACTAAATCTATGTCTTTACGTTCAAACATCTCGGTAATATAGTTGTCAATCAGACCGCCTTCCTCAACAAGCCCGAGCCTCTCATATATGAAATCATTAATGACAGGAATGGCCAGTGTCTTTGCAAGCAGCATCCCCTGCCGCTCAATGTCACTGTACATAATGGTGCTTTCCCTCTTTGTAATATATACACCTGTAGAAACCATAAAGACGATTATTGAAAGGGATGTGATAAGGACAAATTTTTTATAGAGGGTAAGATGAGTGAGTAAGGCTGTCTTCATGATAGTGTAATATCTCTTTTAGTTATAACCCGTTACTCATTACAATTTTATTTTAGGATGGCATCCTAGACCGCATGTCTTCGGGACATCATTAATCAATTTCCTTATTCCCTCATAATCTGAATCTTTTGCATTTACAAAACCGCCGCGAAACCCAGGGTCAAGCTTTTTAAGCACTACCCTTCCTTTCTCGGTCTCTGACAGTTTAGACAGGTCAGATTTTACCTTCTCTGCTATAACAAAGGACGTCTTTGGCCCAATCACAATCGGAGAAGTCGGGATCTTGTCCGACAAAGCTATAACCCTTAATCCAAGGGGAAGGTATTTCTCCACAACATCCTTCCTGACCGCTCCCGCATCATATTTTCCCCTGAGGATCCACTTCACAACAGAATCATGATAATCAAAATTCTTGTATTCCCCAAGATCACGCAGATGAATCCCCGCATCAGCAAGCAGGTACCTCGGGATCAGGTTGCCTGAAGTGGATTTTGTTGAAGCAAAAGCAAACGCCTTCCCTTTCAGATCAGAGAGACTCTTAATCTGACTTTCTTTCCCTGTTATTATCACACTATTTTCAAAAGCCTCACCGTCCTCAGTAATCCCTTTTAATATACTGACGGCGCCAAAGCCGGCATGGGCCTCAAGGTATGTGAGAGGTCCAAGCAGGGCAACATCAATCTTACCTTCGCCAAGGGCGTTTACCGTATCTTCGTAAGTCTTCTTGAGGACAAGTTCATATATATATGGCGAATTCTCAGAGAGGTGATCCATTAGAGGCTGATATTTCTCATAAGCTATCCGCGGGTTATCACGAGGTATAACACCAAAATAGATAGTGTTGTCGCTCCTTTCTTCTGCTTTATCCGCACCACGAAACAGGGAGCAGAATGACTCCATTTCCCTGATTGAATCATAATTACTGTCCGGAACATTAATAAATTTCTCTATCTGCATGGCATTCAGTATCTTCCTGCCCTCAATGTCATGATGCATCTCCCTTAGTATTTCTCTCAACTTTTCCTTTAAATACGTAGCCTGTCCCGATGGAACAACAACAGGCGGCATGCCGAAATCATGCGACTGTTTTATGACTCTTGTCTCCATGACATAAGGAGAGCCCTGATTCTTCAAAAATTCATAAACCGGGCTTTCAACAGCAGCGCCTTCCACGACCTTCTTGGCTACAAGTTCAATTGATTTGTTGTGGCTGTAGCTGTAAATGTATTTCTTAAAATATTCTTCCGGGCTCAGCCCCTTCTTTGCAAGGAGATATTCAGGATAAAGCTTTCCTGTATTTGATTTCGGATCAGTAAATGCAAAAGTCCTGCCTTCCAGTTCACTAAAGTTCTTTATATCGCTATCTTTATGGACAATAATGTATGAGTTGTAAAAAACACTCCCATCCACCTGCGGGGCCACAAGCAGTTCTACCCCGAACTCTCTTTTATCCTTCACATATGGCGCAGAACATATGAAGGCGGCATCCACCTCACTATTTTTAAGCATCATATCCATCTCGTCATAGGTCCTCCTATGCACCATCTCAGCAGGAACACCCATCTTTCTAGAAACATAATCGACAATATCCTGATAATACTTAACCGAGTCAAGGGGGGTAATCATGGAGGCAACACCAATTTTGATAGGTTTTTGAATGTTCTGGCTGTAAAGCAGAGAAGAGCTGATAATTATAATTAATAAAAAAAAGAATATCCCAAAAATTGTCCTTCTCATAATAGCGCCCTCCCGCAATTATATAAATATCATTCCTAATATTTCATTTTACCAGTTATAAAGGAAATTTTTCTCTGCTGCCAAATTATAACCCGATTGGGCTGTAAGAAACGAGAAGAGAAACAATTAGATTAGCCGCTAATTAGCACGAATTAATATAAACAGGGTTTCAGGTCGGAGCGACTCTTAGCTCGATACGAGTATACTCCGACTCGCTTCGAGATTCAAGGGTTCGAGCCTGCCTGACGG
>JBCKZY010000085.1:0-7527 GCA_038918635.1 Thermodesulfovibrionia bacterium
AGGATTTCTATAAATACATACTATGTAACAAACGAAACGGCACTTTGTATACAGGTGTTACATCAGGGATAATTAAACGCACCTACGAACATAAGAACAAACTTGTCGATGGTTTTACAAGGAAATATGACCTTCAGCGCTTGGTCTGGTATGAGATACACAAAAAGGCTGAATCAGCCATAACGAGAGAAAAACGAATAAATAAATGGGGACGTAAATGGAAACTCGAGCTTATTGAGAAAGATAATCCCGAGTGGAATGATTTGTATGATCATATTTGTGAGAACTCTGGATTCCCGATAAACGAATCTCGGGAATGACGATGCTAAATCATGTTGGGTATGCTGAACATGTACCCACACAAAAGCCAGTAGTGCCATATTTTAATGCTCCTTATTTTATGATTAACAAATTCCTGAATATAATCTTTCCCGTCTCCACCAATCTTGCCATAGTGCCGAATCTCCCGATTACCAAATGTATCGGCTAAGACAACCTCTATTGAATCTTTGTGTACGTCAAGTCCTACTACTGTGATATAATCTTTCATGACTTGCCTCCTTGGTTTTGGCTCTGTATTTGGACTCCTATCTGAGTATAACCCACGTTGCAAGGGGCAAGTCTTTTTGCTTCCTGTCAGCCATTATGTCTAGTTTTCTTAATGACTTCTGGATACCGGATCAAGTCCGGTATGACAGCTGAATGGACTTAGTACACAGACATTAATAATGTACCTATTTTTCATAAATATGATATAATATTACCTGTAATTCATAAATTATAACTGTTTTTCATTTTCATTTGTAAACCCGTATTTCACAAGTGCACATGAAAAATACCCAATTTTCACGGGAAATAACTGTTTTTCACGGACGCTCAGCTCCGGAAAGAGGCAATATTGCAGGTTATGCTGCAATCATTGATGCACTGAAACTCCCGGTGCCCCTGCCACATACCCTTGTTTTGATCAGTAGAAAAAACCGGCGTTATGAAAAGGACGGCTGGAAAGTCTTCACACCCAGACATCAGCCGGGGGATAGCCTGTACAAGCAGCTCGTTTTTGCACTGAAATATGAAGGCATAAACCTTCTGCTATTTAAATGCCTGTTCTCCAAACTTGGCAGTAACAAAGTAAAAGACCTGCTTCAAATTGAACCAACCGGACAGCATAGCCGGAAGATCTGGTTTTTGTATGAATGGTTAATGGAGAAGCCATTGGATCTCCCGGATCTTGAGATTAAGAATTATGTTCCTTTACTGGACGATAAAATACAATACGCCATCGAAGGAGATCGTTCGCCCCGTCACCGTATCATCAATAATCTTCCGGGCAGACCCGGTTTTTGTCCGCTCATTTTTAAAACACCCAAACTGGAAGCTCATATCCATTCCAACTTATCTGAAATAAAGGAGACCTATTTAAGCGCTATACGAAAAGACGTACTGCAGCGGGCTTCGGCATTTCTTTTATTAAAAGACTCCAAGGCTTCCTTTTCCATAGAAGGCGAAAACCCGGGTAATACCCGTGCCATGCGATGGGGAAAGGCCATCGGGCAGGCCGGTTCAAAACCGCTCAGTAAGAAAGAGCTGCTGTGCTTACAGCAGATCATCATTGAAAACAGCCGGTTTACCGCTATGGGGTTTCGCAAGGAAGGGGGTTTTGTTGGTGAACATGATCGCACTTCAGGAGAACCCATTCCGGATCATATCTCCGCAAAATGGCAGGATGTTGAATCATTAACAGAAAACCTTATAGCCACCAGTTACGTATTGGAAAAAGCAGGCTTTGATGCGGTATTAACGGCGGCAGAAATAGCCTTCGGGTTTGTTTTTATCCACCCGTTTACAGATGGCAACGGCCGGCTGCACCGGTACATCATTCACCATATTCTGGCGAAGATGAATTTTGCCCGGCAAGGAATGATTTTTCCGGTATCGGCTTCTATATTAGATCATATTGATGATTACCGCAACGTATTGGAATCTTATTCACATCCGCTTCTGGAGTTTATTAAATGGGAGCCTACAGCCAATAAAAATGTGGAAATACTGAACGAAACGAGTGACTATTATCGATATTTCGATGCCACCAGGCAAGCCGAGTTTCTGTACGATTGCGTGGAAGATACCATAAAAAATATTATTCCCGGAGAGGTGAAATATCTCCACAAATTTGACGAGATGAAAAGATACCTTGATGATAATTTTGAAATGCCTGATAAGACCGTGGCCCTGCTTATCCGGTGCATGGAACAGAGGAATGGTCAATTATCCAAACGGGCGAGGGCTAAGGAATTTGACGCATTAACAGAGGAAGAAGTGAGGGACATTGAAAACAGATATCAGGAAATATTTAATGAATAGTTTATTATGACTTTTTAGTGTCTGTCCATAAACTCAAACATGGAACCGTCCGTTTTTACAACAGTGAAGACTGGGGCAGAAACCACTCCGCGATGAGGTGATTAAATATTTGGACAACCGCCCCAGCGTGCTTAAAGCCCGAGAGGTCGGCGAGCGCATAATCGGTAAAATGAAAGTGTTTATAGAGGTATTTATTAGGGATGTGGCTGCCTGATGGACAAAAAGTGAGTAACAAAGTATGAATGCAATAACTCAATAACCAAATAACTCATAACCAATTTATCCCCCTCTGCGTTTAAAGTCCGTGCAGGTCTGTGGCAAATTATCTTTTTTGATTTTTTATTTTTTATTTATTATTAGACTTTTTCCTGTCATCTCTTCGGGTTTTTCGATCTTCATCAAATCGAGAACCGTTGGAGCTACATCTGCCAGAATACCTTTATTCCTTAGCTCAATCCCAGTCTTGACTAGTATGAAAGGTACGAGGTTTATCGTGTGGGCGGTATGGGAACCCCCATTATCTGACATCTTTTCACAGTTTCCGTGGTCCGCGGTTATAATGACGGTGCCACCGAGAGTTTTTACTTTACTGCAGACCCTGTTAAGACATGTATCGATCGCCTCGCATGCCTTTACCGCTGCGTCCATTATACCTGTATGTCCCACCATGTCCGGGTTTGCGTAATTCAGGAGTATGAAGTCATAAATATTCTCATCTATACTCTTAATTACGTCATCTGTTACTTCATAAGCGCTCATCTCGGGTTGCAGATCGTATGTAGCTATATCTTTCGGAGAAGGTATCAGGTGACTCTCTTCTCCGGGGAAAGGCTTCTCCTCTCCACCGTTAAAGAAGTATGTTACATGCGCGTATTTTTCTGTTTCCGCTAACCTCAGCTGTCTCAAGCCTTTTCGGCTCAAGACCTCACCGAGTATATTAGTCAGCTTAACAGGAGGGAACGCGGCGGGAATATGATATGTCTCATCATAAATGGTCATGGTTAAAAATGAATTTAGTTGTAATCTCTTGCCGCGATCAAAATAGTTGAATTTTTCAGAGGTCAGAGCGTTTGTAAGTTCTCTTGCCCTGTCAGCCCTGAAGTTGAAGAATATCACGGAATCACCATCCTGAATAGTACATGCCGGTCTGGTTTCGTCTAAGATAACGGTCGGCTTTATGAATTCGTCTGTTTCATTAATTTCATAACTCTGCATAACCGCTTCGGTTGCCGAACGTGCTGTTCTTCCAATCCCCGATACCATAGCCTTATATGTCTTTTCGATCCTTTCCCAGCGGTTATCCCTGTCCATCGCCCAGAATCGTCCTGAAACTGTGGCTATTTTTACGCTCGGCCTGGTTTCAATATAGGACTCGAGCTCTTTAATATAGTGAATTCCAGAGGAAGGAGGGGTGTCCCTGCCATCCATGAATACGTGGATGAAAATCTTTTGAGCGCCCTGGGCTAAAGACATATCGATCAATGCGAAGAGGTGATTTATATGGCTGTGTACGCCTCCGTCGGATACAAGGCCGAGCAGGTGCAGGGATTTGCCGTCTGTTGCTGCTTTGACGGCATATACCAGGGAGGGTATGGTATTGAATTCACCAGTCTGTATTGACCTGTTTATCCGGGTATAGTCCTGATAGACAATTCTGCCTGCTCCCAGGTTCATATGACCTACTTCAGAGTTGCCCATCTGCCCTTCGGGCAGTCCGACCATCTCTCCGGAGCATTTCAGAACTGTATAAGGATAATTTTCAAGGAGCTGCCGGTAGAAGGGGATATTCGCCTTTACAGTAGCGTCAACCTGAGGGTCAGTGCCTACTCCCCAGCCGTCCAGTACAATGAGTACAACGGGCTTCATGGTCGTAAAACAGTCCTTTCTTATGAACGAAGATTTTTTCTTGGCATCGGGGTTAATAATCTACTTCTTTGTCTGTCATTCCCGACCCCGATCGGGAAGTATTCTTATTGAATTCTCTGGTTCCCCGCTTTCACGGGGACGACGTCTGGATACCCGTTGGAATTTATCCCGTAATAGTATACGGGACGGGTATGACGTGATACCTCATCCCGATTCATCGGGACTGCGGGGCTGTTCATTTTCTCTGATATCTGTATTGAGTATGCTATGAACGCGGATCATAAATCCCGTGATGACGGTTTCCAATGACATTTCTCATGTCGACAGTGTTGCTGTCAGTGATAGTGAAATTATAAAAGGTGCGGTAATATAATTCAAATACTGTTTAACCAAATTGATTTTTCTGCTACAATAAAACAGGTACAGGGAATTTTATTAATTTTATTAACAGCGGGGAGAAACTCATGCGAGTATTCTTGAAAGTTGTTGTATTCTGCGCTGCGGCGCTGCTGTTTATCGCCTGTACGACCGGCGGTGAAACCATTGTGAAGGTCTATAAACAGGTGGATTGAGGATGCTGCGACTCGTGGATTGATTATCTGCGGGCCAACGGCTTCAGTGTGGAGCCTATTGATGTTGAAAACAAGGACGTTCACCGGCGCCGTTTAGGCGTTCCCGGTGCACTTGCCAGTTGCCACACCGCGGAGGTAGATGGCTACGTCATTGAGGGCCATGTCCCTGCGGAAGATATTAAACGCCTTCTTGATCAGCGACCAAAGGTGAAGGGGCTTGTCGTTGCCGGCATGCCGGCCGGTTCGCCTGGCATGGATAGTAACCGGCGTGATCCCTATGACGTGCTGCTCCTCCAGACGGACGGCACGACTTCAATCTTCAGCAGTTATCCTTGATCATTGAGCAAGGCATAGAGTCGCAGTGTTGTTTCCCCGGTCAGGAAGAATCCCTCTAAAGCCTGTACCGGGCCTGGTTAAGTGACATGTGGGGATGCTGGTAAAGAAGAGAGAGGAAATTTATCCGCTGGCCTATCCATACTGCGGTGGGGAGATGCGGTATGAATCGAGTCCCGGGAGCTAATCTGTAAGGGGCTTCATATCAGATACTCAAGAAGGGCCTTTTGCGTGTGAAGTCTGTTTTCTGCCTGCTCAAAAACGACACTCTGGACTGAATCTATCACCTCACCGGTTATCTCCTCTCCCCTGTGGGCGGGAAGGCAGTGCATTACAATGGCATCCGATTTGGCATGATCAAGAAGTTTTCTGTTGATCTGGAAGTCTTTAAATACGTTCTTTTTTTCCTCTGATTCGCCCTCCTGTCCCATACTGACCCAAACATCGGTATATAACACGTCCGCATCCTTTGCGGCATCATACGGGTTCTTTTCTATTTTGACCCTGCCCCCTTTTGATGTGCTTGCCTCGAATATCTTTTTATCGGGTTCATAGCCCTCCGGACAGG
This sequence comes from Thermodesulfovibrionia bacterium, assembly GCA_038918635.1. Taxonomy (GTDB): domain Bacteria; phylum Nitrospirota; class Thermodesulfovibrionia; order UBA6902; family UBA6902; genus CAXMSH01. Next base: position 5,704 of record JBCKZY010000085.1, read on the forward strand.
CAAGAACGAGATCGATACCTGTTAAAGACGCCGACTCAACCAGTGAATTAGCTACATTATTACCGTCTCCTATATAGGCGACCCGCACATCCTTAAGTCGCCCTTTTTCTTCTTTTATGGTCATAAGGTCTGCAAGGGCCTGGCAGGGGTGATGCAGATCAGTCAGTCCGTTGATGACCGGGATAGTTGCGTTAGCGGCAAACTTCTCGATAGTATTATGGGCAAATGTTCTTATTACTATTGCGTGCAGATACCGTGACAGTACCTTCGCGGTATCTTCGATGGTTTCACCCCTTCCAAGCTGTATCTCGCTGGCATTTATGTATATCGCCTGTGCGCCGAGCTGATATATACCTGCCTGGAAAGATATCCTTGTACGTGTGGATGCCTTATCAAAAAGGAGGCCGATGCTCTTCCCTATGAGAGGACAGGCGGAGGAATCCTTGCCTGATTTGAGCTCTCCTGCTCTCTTCAGGACTTCTTCTACGCCTCCTGATGTTATGTCTGTCAAGGAAAGAAAATTCATTAAAGAGACCTTAATCTGAACCGCGCAAGAGCAGGGTCAGGCATGTATTTCAAAAACATCCTCCAGTGTATCTATCAGTTGATCGACCTCTCTTTCAGAAACTGTTAAGGGAGGAGTGAAACGGAGCACGTTACCATTTGTACAATTAATCAAAACACCCTTTTCCAAACATGAATTTACTATTGAATCACCGGCTTTGGTTAATTCCATCCCCAGAAGAAGGCCCAATCCTCTTATTTCCGCAACCAGTGAGGGGAATTCTGTCCTGAGTTTCTCCAGGGCTTTCCTGAAGTAGTGCTCCATACGGCGGCAATTATCCATTATTAAGCCGTCCTCAAGCAGAGTCTCAATGGTTGCAATGGCAGCTGCACAGGCAAGGGGATTCCCCCCGAAGGTGGAAGCGTGCGTGCCGTGCTGAAATGATGATGCAACTTTATCTTTTGCAAGTGTTGCCCCTATCGCAACCCCTCCTCCAAGTCCTTTTGCGATACATATTATATCCGGTTCTATGCCGTAGTGTTCATACGCAAAGAACCTGCCGGTCCTGCCTATACCGGTCTGGACCTCATCAAGAATGAGCAGTAGACCATGATCATCACACAGACTACGCACCATTTCAAGATAATTTGCTCCCGGCACCTTCACTCCGCCTTCCCCCTGTATCGGTTCAAGCATCACGGCGCATGTATGTTTAGAGAGAGAGTTTTTAAGGGCCTTGATATCATCAAACGGAACATGTTTGAATCCGGCGACCAGTGGTTCAAATCCTTTCTGTAATTTTCCCTGTCCTGTTGCGCTTAATGCGGCAAGAGTCCTGCCGTGGAAAGAGCCATGGGCCGTAATAATTTCATACTTGTCCGGTGTTGTATGGTCTTTTGCGTATTTTCTTGCCAATTTTATCGCAGCCTCAACAGCCTCCGCTCCGGAATTACAGAAGAAGGCTTTGTCAGCACAGGAGAGTTTGGCAAGCAGTTTTGCCAGCTTGATCTGTTGTTCAATATGGTAAAGGTTGGAGACATGAAGTAGCCTCTGTGCCTGTTTTTGAAGTGCTACCACAACCTTGGGGTGACAGTGACCAAGGCAGTTAACGGCTATTCCCCCAATAAAATCAAGGTATTCTTTACCGTCATTACCCCAAACCTTCATGCCTCTTCCTTTTCTCAAAACTATTGGGAAGCGGTTATAGGTATTCATCAGGAATTTTTTAGAGTCTGAAATGAGCTTATTATCCACGATAAAATATAACATAAATTCAGAAAGATTTCTGGAATCTTGGGGAGTCAAGTCGATACGACTCG
>JBCKZY010000086.1:0-7506 GCA_038918635.1 Thermodesulfovibrionia bacterium
CAGAACACAGGAACATTAAAAAGACACGGATAACGGGTTATTAGCTGTTTGCTGTTGGCTATGGGCTATTAGCTACTGGCTATTGGCCATTTGGTACTCTTTATTCAGAATATTTATTTCCCCCCTGAGGTTTTCCGTTATATATACTTTTTTATCTTTGTCAACGATTATGCCATCCAGGTGCATAGATTCAAGAAGAACTATTCCTCTTTCAGGTCCGAGAATAAATATCCCGGTAGAGAGTCCGTCCGCCATATAACCTTCAGATGCCATTACGGATACGCTTATCAAACTGGATTCCGTGGGATAACCAGTTCTTGGATCAATGATATGGTGGTACCGTTTCCCATCCTTAAAAAAGAACCTCTGGTAATCTCCGGAGGTGGATATGGCTTTATCGCTGAGGTTTATAGTGGTAATTATCTTGTATTCTTTTTCCTGCGATTCGCTGCTTTTTGATCGTGGGTCCTGGACACCTACTCTCCAGGGCTTATTATCAATCTTCAATCCTGTGCCTTTTATATCACCGGCAATAGATACAAGGGCTGAGCTTATTCCTGCTGCCCTGATGGTCCAGATCGCTTTGTCTGCTGCGTATCCCTTTGCTATTCCTCCGAGATCAATTTCCATGCCTTCATCCATCAGGAATATTTCAGAATCGACCTCGTTGATATTTATCCTGCTGTAATCGACAAGCTTCAGAGTTTCTGATATTATCTGTCCGGAAGGAATGGGATGTTCAGGTTCCTGCCTTGAAAACTCCCACAATTTCATTACAGGACCTATAGTCGGATTAAATGCCCCGCCGGTGGCTTCAGCAATAGCTAGAGCTTTCGCTATGATATCAAGTGTTTCCTTACTCACCTTAACCGGGCTCTTTCCGGCATTATTATTGATTGCGGTAATTTCACTGTCAGTCGAATAATAGTTCAACAGGGCTTCAAGTCTCTTTATCTCGGCAAAACCTGCGTCTATGGCTTCTTTTGCCTTATCCGGGGAGTGGCTCAGCACTGTTATAGTGCAGGTCGTGTACATGGCTGTACGGCTCTCTTTGTATATTCTCTCTTTTTTTGTGCAACCGGATACAGAGATAGCCATGAGCACAAAAGATATTGCACAGAGAATATACGTGACTATGCTTTTACAATTTTGAAACTTATGATTTGAAACTTGCGGCAGTTTTCTCATGATACTGTCTCTTTCAGAAGGAGCTTCCTTTTCAGGAACCTTCCGGTATGGGACTTCCGGTTTAAAATGACCTCTTCAGGAGTCCCGGCGACAATTACTCTGCCGCCTTCTTCCCCTCCACCGGGACCAAGATCGATTATATGGTCCGCACATTTGATAACATCCAGGTTATGTTCGATAACTATGACGCTGTTGCCCCCCTCAACAAGCCTGTTGAGGACTTCAAGAAGTTTCTGGATATCGAAGAAATGAAGGCCGGTTGTAGGCTCATCCAGAATATATAGGGTTTTGCCGGTTGCCTTTTTGCTGAGCTCCCTTGACAACTTTACTCTCTGAGCCTCCCCTCCTGACAATGTTGTTGCTGACTGACCGAGCTGGATATATCCAAGCCCTACGCTGTCGAGCGTTTTGAGTATATTACTAAGAGAAGGTATGGTACTGAAGATATCAAGCGCCTGTGATACGGTCATATTAAGGATATCAGATATGTTTTTACCTTTGTATTTTATCTCAAGGGTCTCAGTATTGTATCTTGCACCTTTACACGCTTCACATGGGACATAAACGTCAGGGAGAAAATGCATTGAGACCTTTATAAGTCCGGCTCCTTTACAGACCTCGCATCTTCCTCCCGGCACGTTAAAGCTGAATCTCCTGGGCTTATAACCGCGTATTCTTGAATCGGTTGTTTTGGATAAGAGGTCTCTTATGTATGTGAATACACCGGTGTATGTTGCCGGGTTTGATCTTGGAGTCCTTCCAAGCGGCGATTGATCAATATCTATCACCTTGTTTATCCTCTCAATGCCTGAAATGCGGTCATGAATGCCGGGTGCGTCACTGGAGGAGTACAATTTTTTCATAAGGGCTTTATACAATATTTCAATAATAAGGGTGCTTTTGCCGGAACCCGACACACCTGTAATACATGTAAATACTCCGAGTGGAATATCAATATCTATATTTTTCAGATTATATTCCTTTGCGCCAATTATCGTCAGATGCTCCCTGGATCTTCTTCTTTTTCCCGGAACCGGGATTGAACGGGCACCGCTAAGATATGAGCCGGTCAATGAATCCCTGCTGTTAATTATGTCCCTCAGACTCCCTTCAGCCACTATGTAGCCTCCGTTTAAGCCTGCACCCGGCCCCATATCAATTATATGATCTGACCTCCTTATAGTATCCTCGTCATGTTCCACGACTATTACGGTGTTTCCCTGTTCTCTTAAACTGATAAGGCTGTCGAGAAGTTTGCTGCAGTCCCTTGGATGAAGGCCGATGCTTGGCTCATCAAATATATACAGAACTCCCGTTAGAGAGGAGCCGATCTGTGTCGCGAGTCTTGTTCTCTGTGCCTCTCCTCCTGAGAGAGTCATTGCCGGTCTGCTGAGTGTCAGGTACCCGAGCCCGACACTCTCCAGAAAGCTCAATCTTTCCCTGATCTCTTTCAGGATTCTGGACGCTATTAACATCTCTTTTTCGTTAAGCTTGATGCTTTCAAAAAAAACGATGGTTTCATGAACAGACTTTGCTGTCAGCTCGGCTATGTTGATACCGTTAATTTTTACACCGAGGGACTCTTTTCTAAGCCTTGATCCGTGACATTTGGGGCAAATCCTCAGCGATCCGTTATATTCCTCATCATTATTTGAACCTTTTTGCCCAAGACCCCTGCAACCGGGACATGCCCCATAAGGACTGTTAAAAGAGAAAAATCTAGGGCTTATTTCCGGGAAGTTGGTCCCGCATTCAGGACACGCCAGTTTCATACTGAAGAACATGTCCCTGTTTTCCTCAATAATGTTTATTATTACTACTTCTTTGATCGTCATTGCCTGTGAAATAGCCTTAAAGATATGCTTCTCTATCCCCTGTTTTATAAGCAGTCTGTCAATAACGATATCTATGTCATGTCTTTTGTGTTTGTTCAGTTTTATCTCTTTTGTGATGTCTTCGATCTTACCGTCTATCCTTGCCCTGATGAAACCCATATTTCTCGCTTCCTGCAGTTCCTTCCTGTACTCTCCCTTTCTGCCCATTACGATCGGTGATAGAATCTGCAGCCTGGTGCCGTTAGGAAGGGCGGTTACCAGGTCTGTAATATGCTGTATCCCCTGTGTTGCGACCGCGCTTCCGCATTTATAACATGAAAGATTTCCGATCCTTGTATAGAGAGCTCTCAGGAAATCGTATATTTCCGTTATCGTGCCGAGTGTAGACCTAAGGCTCTTTGTAGTTGATTTCTGTCCAATGGCAATTGAGGGAGAAAGTCCTTCTATGTAATCCACGTCGGGCTTCTGAATCTGGTCAAGAAACTGCCTGGCGTATGCTGAGAGACTTTCAACATATCGTCTCTGTCCTTCGGCATAAATTGTGTCAAATGCCAGGGATGATTTGCCCGAACCTGAAGGGCCGGTTATCACCGTTATCTTGTCACGCGGTATCTTGATATCGAGGTTCTTCAGGTTGTGAACCCTTGTTCCTTTGATTACTATATTATTTTGCATATAATCGCGGGCATGATCTTCAGACATTTATTAATATAACTTATTTATAGACCTGCGTATTGCATGAAGGGTTAAGTCATTATGCCAGATGTCGTTTTTTACGTTTTTTATATGAAATCAATCTGTCATAACTTGATTAGCAGTCATTAATTATTTTATAATTAAAAACTTACCTTAGGAGGCTATATAATGAGAAGAAGAAACTACCTGTTTACATCCGAGTCAGTTACAGAGGGGCACCCTGACAAGATTGCCGATCAGATTTCCGATGCAATCCTTGATACGATTTTAGCTGAGGACAAGAACGCAAGGGTAGCCTGTGAAACTCTTCTGACTACCGGACTCGCGTTTGTAGCCGGCGAAATAACAACAACATGCTATGCCGATATCCCTAAGATCGTCAGGGAGACCATCAGGGATATTGGTTATACCCGTGCCAAGTACGGTTTTGACTATGAAACATGCGCGGTTATTACCTCCATTCATGAGCAGTCCCCTGATATTGCCATGGGGGTTGACCCGGGAGGGGCCGGTGACCAGGGGCTGATGTTCGGTTATGCCTGTAATGAGACGCCTGAGTTGATGCCTATGCCTATCACACTTGCTCATAAACTTGCCATGAAGCTGACAGAGGTCAGAAAGAAAGATATTCTTGAGTATTTAAGGCCTGACGGCAAAACTCAGGTTACTATAGAGTATAAGGACGGTGTTCCCGAAAGGATAGATACAATTGTCGTCTCATCACAGCACAGCCCTGATATAACATTAAAAGAGATGAGAGAGGACATTATAGAAAAAGTTATTAAACCGGTAGTTCCTAAGAAACTGCTTGACGAAGAAAACATAACTTATCATATTAACCCTACCGGACGGTTTGTTGTCGGAGGGCCTATGGGTGATACAGGTTTGACCGGCAGAAAGATCATAGTTGACAGCTATGGAGGGGTGGGGAGCCACGGCGGCGGCTGTTTTTCCGGAAAAGACCCTTCAAAAGTCGACCGCTCTGCTTCATACATGGCCAGATATGTCGCAAAGAATATCGTTGCCGCCGGACTGGCTGACAGGGTGGAGATCCAGATCGCGTACGCGATAGGCGTCCCTGAACCTGTTTCCGTTCTCATAGATTCATTCGGTACGGGGAAGATCCCTGATAAAGAGATTGAGTCTATCGTAAGCAGGAATTTTGACCTTTCACCCAAAGCTATTATAAAGAAACTCAACCTTAAGAGGCCTATATACAAGAAGACCGCTGCGTACGGTCATTTCGGCAGGAATGAACCGGAATTTACATGGGAAAAGACTGATATGGCCGAGAAACTGAAGAAGGCCGTTAAATAGTATTAAGAAGTATTACCTGATGTCCCCTGATGAAGATTCGGAATATGCTGAATCTTCATCATTTTTTAGGCACTTGCGAATAATCTGTGGCTAAAGAAACCTCATATTTACTTAAATACTAATTGATGCACTTGTAATAAGTCGTCATACCCGCCCCGTATCACGATACGGGGCGGGAATGACAATAAACTGCTTTTCAGGATTTATTACGAGTTTTTCACTAATTGATGCACTCGTAAAAAGTCTTATTTCCCCTCCCCTGGTGGGAGGGGATTAAGGGGAGGGGGATGTAAGCATTTAAAATAAAACCTTTTTCACCCTCACCCCAACCCTCTCCCGTCAAGGGAGAGGGGGTTATAGGACTTTTTACGAGTTTATCACTAATTAACCAGAATAATATTTTCCATTCTATATCAGGTTGAAAATCAGGATGTTAAAAGTTAATATTGATGCACTCGTAAAATATCATGGGATGGCTAAGTAAAAATTTCGATATACAAGGCGTAGTGTATTTTTTAAGCCGAGACAATACATATAGTATGTCGAGGATTTCAAAATGCGCTGCAACGCAGTAGATCGGACTTTTTACGACGCCATCAATATTAAAATAAGGTTTTTCCCTATCAAATAAGGAGGATAATTAGATGAAAACTACGAATATTGAACGTAAATCTGAAGATTGTAAAGTTGCCGACATGGGCCTGGCAGAATGGGGCAGAAAAGAGATAGAGATAGCTGAAAAAGAGATGCCGGGACTTATGGCTATCAGAGAGAAGCATTCTAAGGAAAAACCGCTTAAGGGTGTCAGAATTTCAGGGTCTCTTCATATGACGATACAGACTGCTGTTCTGATAGAGACTCTGGTAGAGCTTGGAGCTGACGTCAGGTGGGCAAGCTGCAACATCTTTTCTACACAGGACCATGCCGCCGCGGCGATCGCAAAATCCGGGGTTCCCGTCTTTGCGTGGAAGGGTGAGACCCTTGAAGAGTACTGGTGGTGCACTAATGAAGCGCTCACCTTTCCCGGAGGTCTCGGTCCCCAGCTCATTGTTGATGACGGGGGAGACGCCACGCTCTTTATTCATCGCGGATATGAGGCGGAAAACAGTTCTGCAATCCTTGATGAGCCGACAGACAATGCTGAACTGAAGATTATCAATGCCCTTCTTAAAGATAAACTAAAAGAAGACGACCAGAAGTGGCATAAGGTTGTAAGTGAGTGGCATGGGGTTAGCGAGGAGACGACGACCGGGGTGCACAGGCTGTATGAGATGATGAAGAACGGTTCTCTGCTTGTTCCCGCTATCAATGTTAATGACTCGGTGACTAAATCAAAGTTTGATAATCTTTACGGATGCAGGGAATCTCTGGCTGATGGAATTAAAAGGGCCACTGATGTCATGCTCGCCGGAAAGGTATCGGTTGTCTGCGGATACGGAGATGTGGGCAAAGGGTGTGCCCAGTCACTGAAGGAGTACGGATCGAGGGTAATAGTCACGGAGATCGATCCCATATGCGCCCTTCAGGCCGCTATGGAGGGGTATGAGGTTGCCACTATAGAGGAGACCCTTGGTGAAGGTGATATTTATGTGACCACTACAGGCAACATGGATATTATCAGGATCGAGCATATGGCGAAAATGAAAGATCAGGCGATAGTCTGTAATATAGGCCACTTTGATAATGAGATACAGGTTGAAAAACTTAATGCCTATCCGGGCATAAATAAGATAAACATCAAGCCCCAGGTTGATAAGTATGTATTTCCTGAAGGCCATTCCATATTCCTGCTTGCCGAGGGAAGACTTGTAAACCTCGGCTGTGCCACAGGCCACCCTTCTTTTGTAATGTCCAACAGTTTTACTAACCAGACTCTGGCGCAGATAGATCTCTGGAAGAACAGGGAAGTTTATGAAAAGAAGGTATACAGACTTTCAAAGCGACTGGATGAAGAGGTTGCAAGACTTCATCTGGACAAGATAGGGGTCAGACTGACAAAGCTTACACAGGAACAGGCTGACTATATCGGGGTCCCTGTTGATGGGCCTTATAAACCGGAACATTACAGGTATTAACCTTTAAAAAGCATTTGGCCACAGATAAACGCGGATAAATACCGATATAACAATAACTTATGCTCAAATCATATTTCACCATTTTGGTGAAATATGATTTATCTCTAACTCATTGAAAAATCTGCGTCAATCTGTACAAATCAGCGGCTAACTGCCGTTTTTAGGATTAAATGTTGTAAGGGTTCAGGGATTCGAGGGTTCCAGGGTTGGAGTGGAAACAATATTTAGTATTGAGTCATTAAGTCATTAAGTTATTGGTTTTTATCCTCATCCTTGTCCCCTACACCCGCTATTTGTGCCCCCGCCTGCTCAATGAGTCGTAGACTCGCCTCGGCGAAGCGGGCCGGCAGGCAGGTTTGAGGAGATATCATTAAATAGGCTCTTCCGGCTTTTGT
>JBCKZY010000087.1:0-7464 GCA_038918635.1 Thermodesulfovibrionia bacterium
ACATGAAAAGGAAAGATACGCTCGGTATTTGCCGGCAGCAGCGTTGCTATTCGCGTCATTATATTTCTCAGCTCCCTTACATTACCTTTCCATCGGTAGTGCTCAAGGAGGTATATTGTTTCAGCGGAGAGTTCCGGATATGGTTCCGGCCAGCCCATCTCGGCAAATGTCCTTTCCAGAAAGTGTACGGAGAGCAAAGGGATATCTTCAGGACGTTCACGAAGAGGAGGAAGATGCAAGCGAAGAACATTCAGGCGGTAATAAAGGTCTTCACGAAAGAGCCCGTCATTAACGGCCTTCTGAAGATCAATATTGGAAGCTGATATAACACGCGCGTTTACAGGAATAAATTTTTCAGCACCGACCCTGTAGATCTTCTTCTCCTCAAGAGCCCTGAGAAGGCGCACCTGAAGGTGAAGGGCCATGTCGGATATTTCGTCAAGAAAAAGAGTGCCTTTATCCGCTGTCTCAAACCTGCCTTTCCGGGCCTTAATCGCGCCGGTAAAGGCTCCTTTCTCGTGTCCAAAGAGCTCTCCTTCGATAAGGCCTTCTGGAACAGCACCACAGTTTATCGGTACGAATGGTCCGGAAGACCTGAGGCTGAGGACATGAATGGCGCGGGCGACCAGTTCCTTTCCGCTTCCTGTTTCACCGGTTATTAAAACTGTCTGATCAGAAGCTGCTATTTGCGGCAGGTGTGAAAGCTTTGCGCGCATTGCCGGAGAGCGGAAGAGGAAGTAGGGCTTCACTTTTGCCACCAGGGGGTCGACAAGAGTAAGTGACTTGATATCTGTTGCTGGTCTTCCAATGCTCGTCGCCACATTACACGAGAAGCGGGGGATATCTATCGGCTTTTTGATGTAATCGTCAACTATCTTTTTGACAGACTCAAGGGCGGTATCAACTGAGCTGTACTCCTCTCCTGCCATTACATAGAAGAGGGTATCAGGGTTCCCTGCTTTGTAGCCTCTTATCATCTCAATACACTTTTCATCAACAAGATCGATTGCGGCAATGATAACATTCATTGCTTTATGTAGAAGCACTTTAACCGCTTTATCAGTATCACGGGATGCAATAACCTCTGCGCCGGTCTCCTTAAGGGACTTACTGATGGCATCTAAAGATGCCCGGTCATCATCGATCACAAGGATAGAGAATCCATTCAAGTCTGGTATGTGGTCTTCGTTGCAGATAGCCTTTTCCTGCATTTTTCACCTTTCACACGCTCGGGTTATTCCTGGTTTTTGCATGTACAGGAATATGTCGGTCAATTGGCTGTATAACTCTGAAAGATCATGCCGGTTTATTATTCGGCATGACCCTCTTTCGAATATTATATCAAATTCTGAACCCGGAAAATGCATTTGGAATCGTCATGAGACGTAGAAGAAGCGCAACAGACAAGGCGCGGAAGCAATTTTGGCAGCAGGAATATTGGAATATTTCAATGTCAAAATTGATTTCTGTAACGCAGCTCGGGACGAATCGATTTCGATCTGTGGCGCTGATTTTCCGCCACATGCTGCATAATGTGGCGAGATCTCGCCTGTTAGCGGGGAGAAGGCGAGTCCTTCAAACGTCTCCTGAACTTTATCTTCCGTATCAGCAAACTTAAGTAAATACTCCTTTGACATCTCATCTAAAGTGTCAAAGTCTGTTCCGATCGTCTCTATATCTACAACCAGACTCTTTGTCATAGGAGTTTTTAACACGTTTCAGTATTAAGTTTCAAGAGAAAGTAGGCTCAAAAGGCTATCAGTGGTTGGTTTGCAGTTGTCAGAAGAAAACTAAAAGTACAATACTGAAAACTTTTTGTCTTCCAGGCAGGGGTACTTAAAAAACTTTTTTCAAAAGTTTTGAAATGATAGGAATATTATTTGATTATATTCGCTCACTACCATTCGCTTTGCATTTTCTTAACCAACAAAAAAGTACCCAAAGGGTTTCATCTTCCGATCTCCCCATGGTTTGTTTCAGGTCTGTAAGGGGGTGCCGGGGTTAAAAATTCAAAACTGTCTGATGACGAGACTTCGGCGGAGTTTTTTGAATTTACACGGCATGAGTGAAACAGGACTACAAGAAACAAACTCGGGGTGCCCTTGTTGGTTCGTTATTGGGCACGCAATAATGAACAAAATAATATTTTACTTTAGACTGGATCGTGCAATACTAATGTTATAATACTCGAACTGTCAAACCGAGTAACCGGATTAAATATTATGAGCATAAAAGAGATAAAATCTGATTTAAAGAGGCATGCTGACAAGGATAGGGCTGTGATACTTCAGCGGTTTTTCAAGACCGGCCCGGGAGAGTACGGGGAAGGCGATATATTTATCGGCGTAAGGGTGCCTGATATCAGGAAGATTGCGAACAAGTACAGGAGTACTTCACGCAGGGATGTGTTGCGGCTTCTTAATTCTGCTATCCATGAGGAGAGGCTTCTGGCGATTCTGCTTCTTGTCAGGGAATTTTCAGAAGGAGATGAAGAGAAACAAAAGGAGATATATGACCTCTATCTTGAGAATACCGGATTTATCAATAGCTGGGACCTTGTTGACGTCTCTGCAGAGCATATCGTAGGTGCTTATCTTTTTAACAAGAGCAGGAAGCCCCTATATGAACTTGTCAGGTCTGACCTTCTGTGGGATAAGAGGATATCCGTTATGGCAACTTTTCACTTTATAAGGCGCGATGAGTTCGATGAGACGATAAGAATAGCAAAGATACTGTTATCCGATAGTGAGGATCTCATTCATAAGGCTGTTGGATGGATGCTCCGTGAGGTTGGTAAGAGGCACCTGGAGACTGAGGAGGCGTTCCTGAAGGCTAATTGCAGGAATATGCCAAGGACGATGCTGAGATACGCCATAGAGAAGTTTCCTGAGAGTAAGAGGGAGAGGTATTTGAAAGGCAGGGTCAGATGATAATTATATTATTATTTAATCAATAAATTCTGACCATTTGCCTATAGCATTATTATAATTTTCAATCGCTAAATACTTGAAAATGACCCCGATTTTAGGCTAATATAAACTCTTTTCAACATTCAAATAATATTTATTAATAATCTTCTGGAGGAAATTAAGCATGGCAAAAAATATTGAGATTCGCTGGCACGGCCGGGGAGGTCAGGGCACTGTTACAGCCGCGAAGGTGCTTGCGGATGCGTGCCTTAGCGGTGGAGGATATGTTCAGGCATTCCCGGAATACGGGCCGGAAAGAGCGGGGGCGCCGATCAGGGCGTTCAACAGGATAAGTGAAAATGTGATAAGGATGTACGGTCCGGTTCTTCATCCCAAAGTTGTCAGTATAGCTGATGCCACGTTGATGGATGCCGTAAACGTGACCGAGGGCGCGCCTGATGACGCGATCTTTATTGTAAACACATCAAAAGACCCAAAAGAGGTGAGGAAGAAACTGAAGGCAAAGGACTCGCAGAAAGTTTATGCGGTGGACGCGACAAAGATCGCTGTGGACTGCTTTGGAAGGCCTCTGCCCAATTCAGCCATGCTCGGCGCGATAAGCAGGACTACCGGTATTGTGGATATGGATACACTCCTGGATAACGTCAAGAAGAGTTTTGGGAAGAAGTTTTCCCAGAAGATCATTGATGGCAACCTTGACGCCACGAGGCGCGGAAATGAGGAGGTGAAGGAAGGATGAGCAAGAAATACTGGGAAACACTTCCTCAGGGCGCAGTGGTACTGGAGGCCGGGAGTTCAGTAAAATTCAAGACAGGCACATGGAGGTCGATGAGACCGAAGTGGGTCGAAGAGAACTGTATCCAGTGCATGTTCTGCTGGATGTATTGCCCTGACATGTCAGTAAAGGTTAATTCAGAAGGTAAAAGAGAGGATTTTGATTTTGATTACTGTAAGGGCTGTGGTATCTGTGCCCTCGAATGCCCCGGTAAGAAGGGTAATAAGGCCATCGTGATGGAAGAGGAGGGTAAATAGATGGGTAATGTAGTCGCGGTTACAGGAAATGAGGCATGCGCGCAGGCCCTTAAACAGATCAACCCTGATGTATGCGCCGCGTATCCGATCACACCTGCCACTGACCTTATGCAGAGGTTTTCAGGATTTGTATCTGACGGCAAAGTTGATACGGAACTGGTGCTCGTAGAGAGTGAACACAGCGCCATGAGCGCATGTATAGGCGCGGCGGCGGCAGGAGGTAGGGTTGCAACGGCAACTTCATCACAGGGTCTTGCGTTGATGTGGGAAATGCTCTACATAGCTGCAGGTACAAGGCTTCCGATAGTCATGCCTCTTGTGAACAGGGCGCTTTCAGCTCCCCTGAATATTCATGGCGACCATTCCGACGGTATGGGCGCGAGAGACACAGGCTGGATACAGCTATATTCAGAAAATGCTCAGGAAGCTTACGATAACACCATACAGGCCTTCAGGATCGCGGAGCATCTGGAGATCAGAGTTCCGGCTATGGTCTGCCTTGACGGTTTTATAGTGAGTCATTCCATCGAAAGAGTTGAGTATATTGATGATACTGATGTGAAAAGCTTTGTAGGAAAATTTCAGGCGGTTCATCCTCTGCTTGATATTGATAATCCAAAGAGCTACGGCCCTCTGATTCTCACCGACATGTATCACGAGTATAAGAGGGCACAGCATGAGGCCATGACCAGGGTTTCGGGTGTTGTACTTGAGGTTGCGGCTGAATTTAAAAAGATGACCGGCAGAGAGTACGGTCTGTTTGAAACATACAGACTTGACGACGCGGAGATAGCGATTGTCGTCATGAGTTCCGCGGCAGGGACCACCAAAGACATCGTAGACCAGTACCGCGACAAAGGTGTCAAGATAGGACTCCTGAAGCCGAGGATGTTCAGGCCTTTCCCTTACCTGGAAGTGGCCGACGCGCTAAAGCATTTGAAGGCTATCGCTGTTCTGGACAGGGCTGATTCCTTTGGAGGCTACGGCCCGTTGTTCTCCGAGATTACAGGTGCCGTAATGTCCATGGATACTAAACCCGCCATGATAAACAAGATATTCGGACTCGGCGGCAGGGACTACCTTCCTGATCAGGCGGAGCAGGTAATAGATGAGCTGGTGAAGGTTGCTGAAACCGGAAAAGTAGAGACAGTTAAAGAATATATCGGGGTAAGAGAATAACTAAAATCAGAATACAGATAACTGCAAGTTACTAAGGGATTAAGTTATTTAGTTATTAAAGGCAGAAAACCAATGACTCAGTAACTTAACGACTAACTTTATGTGAAAGTTAATAATTCCGGAGGAATTTATTATGACTACAGCAGTAAAATCAAAATCATTAAAATTAAGAGAGCTTGCAAAGGGAGAAGTCAGGCTTGCATCCGGCCACAGACTCTGTTCAGGATGTGGTGCGCCTATCGTCGTGAAGCAGGTGCTCATGGCAACCGACTATCCAATTATAGCGTCAAACGCAACAGGGTGCCTTGAGGTCTCCACATGCATTCAGGAATACACCTCCTGGAAGATTCCGTGGATCCACAGCGCGTTTGAAAACGCAGCGGCGACCATATCCGGAGTTGAAGCGATGTACAGGTCTCTTGTAAAACAGGGAAAGCTTGAAGACAGGAATGTGAAGTTTGTAGCATTCGGAGGTGACGGCGGGACTTATGATATCGGTCTCCAGAGCCTCTCAGGAGCGATGGAGCGTGGCCATGACATGATGTATGTATGTTACGACAACGGCGCTTACATGAACACTGGCATCCAGCGTTCAAGCGCGACACCTTTTGGAGCTAATACCACAACTTGTCCGGCGGGAGATGTGATCCCCGGCAAGCTGCAGCATAGAAAAGACCTTACGAGAATCATGGCGGCCCACGGCATACCTTATGTGGCCCAGGCATCTCCGTCACACTGGATGGACCTGATGAAGAAGGTCCAGAAGGCGTTTGAGATTAAAGGCCCTAAATTCCTTAACGTAATTTCACCTTGCAACCGTGGATGGAGGTCCAGAACAGATGATGCGATCAAGCTCTCAAAGCTGGCTGTTGAGACCTGTTACTGGCCTCTTTTTGAAATATCGAACGGGGTAATACGTATAACTTCAAAGCCTAAAGAGAAGAAGCCTCTTGTTGATTTCCTGAAACCACAGGGAAGGTTTAAGCATATGTTTGCCCCTGAAAATGAGTGGATGCTTAAACAGGCCCAGGAAAAGGTTGACAGTGAGTGGGCAAGACTCCAGAAAGAGGAGGCCTGCTGGGCTGAAGAGGAGAAAAAAGAAGAGAAGTAGGCTTATATCATTACTATAATTAAAAAGCTCAGGGTAATTCCTGAGCTTTTTTTAATTAATATGCGACTTTCTAGCGAAATTTTCATCTTTTTCTCATAATTAAGAGGAATCAGTTACTATTGAATAAGTAACTCCTTATTCTATATAATATAACGTTCTATTATATGCTATACCGTTTTATTACAAGGTAGCTAATTCCGAAATATCGGGAGATGACTGCTCCATAATTAAATATGTTCCCGGGTAGCTCAGCTGTCCCGAAGCATCGGGAGGATGGCTGTTTAATAGAATAATAATTAGTGTTATATGTATTGGCTCTACATTATAAAGAGTGAAGCAGTTAATAAATATTATACAGGTCAAACAGCTGACATTGAGAAACGTATATTTCATCATAATTCAGGAAGAGAGAAATATACTAAAATAGCCTCTGATTGGAAGTTAGTCTATAGTAAAGAATATAAAACGAGACAAGAAGCACATAAAGTTGAAAACTTTATTAAGAGTCAGAAAAGTAGAGTATTTATAGAGAAGATAATTAAAGGCACTATAGATTTATGTAAATCAGCTTTATAGTCTGTTATTATTGACTTATGGTAGTTCAGAGTAGCTTTTATCCCGAATAGTCGGTATAGGATCGTCCCAAAGCATCGGAAGATTGGCTGCTTCAAAATAGAATATGTTCCCGGGTAGCTCAGCTGGCAGAGCGGATGACTGTTAATCATTTTGTCGGGGGTTCAAATCCCTCCCCGGGAGCCAATAATAAACTCCCCCTCTTCTTGCGAAAGCAAGAAGAGGTTTTTTAATCATTCATTTTGTCGTGGGGGCCTTGGAAGAGAGCCCGGTAAATACTGCATTTATAAGGTCGATACAAATCTTCGACTTTACTCAACACAGCTTTACTTTTTAGGGTCGGATTAAATATTTTAGGTTTAATACAGGCTAAATAGTACGTGCATCTCAAGGGGATGGATGAACCGCTTCTGGTCGGGGAAGGGATAACAATAACAAAGGGAGAGCTGCTTAAGTATGACACCGGGTTATAGGGATGGATTTCTTCTTCGTTTCAGGAGTTCCAATAGTGCCTGTCACTGGAGACTTCAAAAACCCATATCAAGGTTCATATAGGTGATTGCAACGACTCCCTCATTCCTGAACTCCTGTACGGCGACTGTTTGAGAACTCTTTTCAGGCTCGTTTATCGTAAAGGCG
>JBCKZY010000088.1:0-7440 GCA_038918635.1 Thermodesulfovibrionia bacterium
GAAAAGGTCCTCGATCCCAGCAAGTTCAATATAAACCTCGCGGAGTACCTGCTGTAAACCCATCCCTGCCGGGGCCTGTCTCCTTGAGACTTAACCACAGAGCCATGAACCGTCTGGTACATGGCTCTGTGGTTTCATATGTCATCCTTGTTTTTCATATATATTTTGACATTATCACGGACACTAACCACAGGCTTTTTCCGGCCATAACAGCAGTTAACCGTAAAAAATAGAAGGAATCAGGGTTTACCCGCCTCTGGCGAGGTTTACCCGCCTCTGGCGAGGTTTACCCGCCTCTGGCGAGGTTTACCTGCCTTAGGCAGCGCCAGAGGTGACCAGGGTTTACAAATCAGGCATTAATTGGGTAAAATTTAGGGATATTGCTGGAGACCTGAGTATACCCACAGGCCATCCATCCATTGTTTATAACCTTAATTTGTAACTACTCAGGTCTCCCCCTTTGAAAAAGGGGGATTATTAAATAATTCATTCATTAATAAAATCTCCCCTACCCCCCTCGCCTCGGGACGGAGCAACGGGTCTTTACCAAAGAGGGGAATAAAGGAAATATACCTAAGTAGTTACTTTAATTTACATATTGGAGAGGTGGCCGAGTGGTCGAAGGCAGCCGCCTGCTAAGCGGTTGTGGGGTTAACACTCCACCCAGGGTTCAAATCCCTGCCTCTCCGCCATTTACCATACGATACATGGCGCAGCAATTTTTCATATGGAACATGAATCAAGAGAAAATTAAACAAACTAAGGAGATATACATGAAAAAAGGCATATACGCGGTATCAATAATTGTGATGATATTATTCTCACTATTCTCGTGTAAAAAGAAAGAGGAGCAGCCAGTTCCTCAGGTTCTCAATCAGGGGCCGATCATTGACACCCCGTCTTCCTCACAGGGGCATGGAGCAGCAAGCCAGAAGATAGAATTCACTGTTGTAGTGCCACCAGATGTAAAAGAAGGCTGGGCCTCTGTAAAGCTTCTTGTAAAAGATAAAAACCTTAACCAGCAGCAGGAGTATAACGTTGCTATTGGGGATGAACTCAAGGTCCCAGATTCAAACATGACCATAAAGGTAGGCCACTACCTGCCTCATTTCAAGATGGGTGGGGGTATAATCACCTCCGCATCAAACACAACTGAAAATCCATCTGCCTCGATCAAGGTATTTGAGGGAGATACGCAGATATTCCCGCCATCAGGTGAATGGGGATGGCTTTACTCAAAGTTTCCTGCCGTTCATCCTTTCGAGCATGAGCGGTTTGAATTAAGCCTTAAGGAAGGGGTGAAGAAATAACAGAATGTTGAAAAACAATTATTTGATAGACTCGTAATAAATCCTGAAAAGTAGTTTATTGTCATTCCCCGATAAACCGGGACAGGCCCGTGAAGCTTGTCCCAGCAGGTAGTAAGCAGGGAACGGGAATCCAGTCTTGTAAATTGGTTGCTGGATACCCGCCGGAGTTTACCCCGTACTTCGATACGGGGCGGGTATGACAAATACTACGAACACAAAAGACTTTTTCAGCAGCCTGATAAAGTTAGCGCCCATAGCTCAGCTGGATAGAGCGGCGGACTACGAATCCGTTTTGAGGGGTTTTGGCAAGTTCCTGAAAACACTCAAGAATTGCCATAACCCCTCTTTTTATTTAAATATTCTTATTGTTTCTGTTTAGTTTCTGTCAGGTCTTTTCAGGTCTATTTAGCTCTATTATGGACACTATATGGACACCAGAGATTTTCCTCAGGAGCATCGGACTCTTCAAATTAGGATCTGTTCAATCGTTGTTATTTGGATATAAAGTGTTTCCATGGATTTTGATTCTGCCCAGCGCAAATATTACAACAGCGGATATCCCGAGGATTATTACAAGAGATTTCAAAAAAAAACAAGTTCGTGCATAATTAATCATTATATGTCTTGATTTAAACGTTAATTAGAAAACTAATAAAACTCACGAAAACAGAGCTAATACAGGGATATTTCATCGTTTGACATTATTAAAGCGTTTTAGAATCAAATATCCGAAAATGCCGGAAAGGAAAGAACCAATTATAACTGCCAGTTTATCTGTATACTGATAAACCATATCATCCTCAAAGGCTAGGGAATTAATAAACAAGCTCATGGTAAACCCAATACCGGTTAACACAGCAACACCATAAAGTTGCCACCAATTGCTTTCATTCGGTAAATATGCCAGTTTGAGTTTTATTGCTACCCAACTGAATCCAAAGACCCCTAACTGTTTCCCGATAAACAGGCCCAGCATTATTCCCAGTGGAACACCTTCACTCATTTGATTCATGGAGATTCCTCGCAGATCTATGCCGGCATTCACAAATGCAAACATCGGCAAAATTATAAATGCTACCCAATAATGTAGGTCATGTTCTATTGTTTTGGAGATAGAAAAACTATCACCATTTTTGTATTTGGATTCAAAAGGGATCGTGAAGGCCAAAGCAACACCAGCTAATGTTGCGTGAACCCCTGACTTAAGAACGCTTACCCATAACACAACACCAAGCATAATATAGGCTGCTTTTTTGGCGACCCCCAGTTTGTTCATAAGCATCAGCATTGCTATGGTTGTTATGGCTAAAGTAATGGAAAACGTAGAGAGTTCTGCGGTGTAAAATAAAGCTATGATAATAATAGCGCCTAAATCGTCAATAATAGCCAGAGCCATCAGGAATATTTTTAATGAAACAGGTACGCGATTGCCGAGCAGTGACAGAATACCCAGTGCAAATGCAATATCTGTTGCAGTAGGAATGGCCCAGCCACGCATTGCAAACGACTCGCCGTGGTTAAATCCGATGTAAATGAGAGCAGGTACTGCCATACCACCTATTGCTGCAATACCCGGCAATGCGATCTGAGACCATGAGGAAAACTCCCCTTCTATTATTTCCCGCTTAACTTCAAGACCAATCAGTAAAAAGAATACCGCCATAAGGCCGTCATTTATCCATAACAGCAAAGGTTTATCGATGTGCAACGCCCCAAACCGGACTTCAACCGGAGTGTGCAGAACAGCATTATATGCCTCTGATAGCGGAGAGTTTTTCAACAGCAAAGCAGCTATAGTTACAAATATTAATATAATGCCGGCCGATGATTCCCGTTCTATGAATTCCTCAATTATCTTCATTTAATTCTCTGTCTAGCGGAATGTTCTTTTTTATGAAACTGAAGTATTTGCAAGTAATTTATATCAGAGAGTGTTCATTATGTCAATTTTATCGTGAAATCAGGCGGGGACGACAAAACTGATCTTAGCAATTTTTGATATACATCATATACTCCCGATTCTTCATAATTTCTTCACATTGTTCTGATATGATTAAAAAACTGAATGATAGCAAGAATAAATATGAGGGTAAGAAATAATTCAATTGACATCTGTTTCATTTAGATTATCTTTAAATCTGTAAAGGGGAGTAGCTTAACAGTGACTGTCGTCAATACGTCTGTCTGAATAAATTGGACAGGCCGGCACCACTGGTTAGATAAAACTATCCGGCAAGACCTTTACTGTGATAATTAAGTTATCGCGGTAAAGGTCTTTTTTATTGGGAAACAACAGGAGGAATACAATGAACGGAATTAAAACAACACTTCTCATGGTGACGTTAACTCTGATGCTAATAGCAATCGGGGGAATCCTGGGAGGAAAAACAGGAATGACATTTGCCTTTATCATAGCTTTTGGAATGAACTTTATCTCATACTGGTTCAGTGACAAGATCGTGCTTAAAATGTACAAGGCTCAGCCGGTCTCACAGTCGGATACCCCTGAACTGTATGAAATGGTAAGAAGACTTGCGCACAAGGCTGGACTCCCGATGCCAAAGGTTTATGTTATTGAGCAGGCACAGCCAAATGCCTTTGCCACAGGGCGGAATCCTGAAAACGGTGCGGTTGCCGTCACTTCAGGTATAATGCAGATACTTACTCAGGAAGAACTTGAGGGTGTGATAGCTCATGAGCTTGCCCATATAAAAAACAGGGACATTCTTATAGGCACAATAGCGGCTACAATAGCCGGAGCGATAACCTATCTCGCACAGATGGCGCAGTGGGCAATGATATTCGGTGGAAGGGATGATGATGAAGGAGGAAACCCGATAGCAGCAATTGTCATGATGATAGTTGGGCCGATTGCCGCATTGCTTGTGCAGATGGCAATATCGCGCTCAAGAGAATATGGGGCTGATGCCGGGGGCGCAAGGATAGCCGGCAATCCAGCGTATCTTGCCAATGCACTTAAAAAGCTGCATATTGCCTCTCAGAAGATACCGATGAATGCCAACCCTGCAACGTCGCATATATTTATAGTAAATCCCATGAAGGGCGGAGGATTAAGGAAGCTCTTCAGCACACATCCGCCAATGGAGGAGAGGGTCTCTAGACTGGAAGCTATGAGATCAGAATCATAAAATGAACAGACTTTACAAAGGTATCCATAAATTTCAGGAATCATACTTCAAGAAAGAAGAGGAATTTTTTCAGAGGCTTTCTCACGAACAAAAGCCAGATATCCTGTTTATAACCTGTGCTGACTCGCGTGTTGACCCTAATCTTGTTACACAAAGCAACCCCGGCGAAATATTCATTGTAAGAAATATGGGGAATATTGTTCCACCCCAAGATGCCATAAAAGATAAGAACAGCGTTGCCGCAGCCCTTGAGTATGCAATATTGAACCTGAAGGTGACCGACATCATTGTTTGCGGTCATTCAAATTGCGGGGCCATGAATATGCTTTATGAAGACGAGCAGAAATTGAGCCTAATGCCTCATTTAAGCGAATGGCTTGAATTGTCTGCACCTGTACGGGATTTTGTTCTTAAGCACTACAGTGACTCTACTGAAGACATACGGCAGCGCGTGACAGAGGAGGAGAATATCCTGTTTCAACTGCAAAACATTCAGACCTATCCTTTCGTGAAACAGGCGCTTGATGAGAAAACCTTATATCTCCACGGTTGGTATTACAGCATCGGAACAGGAAACATTTATTCTTACAATGCAGCGGAGGACGTTTTCGAGATTATCAGTGAACATATATGAGGGGCACAGATGAAAATCCCCCGTGTTATGTCAACATAGACAATGTCAGGAGACGATGCGATCAATGGCATGAATACTGAGAATTTTAACAGCGATATCATATAACTTAACCGGCTTTATGAATGATAGTAATACAGAAAAACTGGATAGATGTCTTGGAAGAACTGTTCACTAATCGGGGCCGGGAATTGTAAACCTGTTTCAAATAAGAAAAGGAGGCAACTATGCCAAGAAAATCAAGCGGAAAAGAAGATGAATTTGTAGCAAGGATTGAATATGCGAGGATGAAAAAGATCGAAGAGGAAAAACATAACCGCCTTGCGGCAGAGGAAAAGAAAAGACTCAAAAAACTTCACTTCATGAAGTGCCCCAAGTGCGGCATGGAGCTCATAGAGCTTGCCTATAAAGGGATAGAGGTAGACAAGTGCTCGGAATGTGAGGGCATATGGCTTGATGCCGGTGAGCTTGAGTCAGTATCGAAGCTTGAGAAGTCCGGGATTGATAAACTGTTCAGTGTCTTCAGCCGGGAATAATCAGGGAGAAATTCAGATTCTCTCAGTACGGTCATGTAATAGTTGATCAGACACTAAAAGCTGTTGCGGAGTGTGTCAGAGAGCACTGCAGCGAATCAGATGTAGTCGCCCGCTATGGAGGAGAAGAATTTATTATCATTTGCCCTGATGCAGGAATAAATGAAAGTCAACAATTGGCTGAACGCATTCGCAGAAGTGTTGAGTGTCTGACAATTGAGTCACTGGGATTTCCCGGTCCTCAAACTATATCAGTCGGGGTATATGAATTGTTATCCGATGAAGAACTTTCGATAGATCAATTAATTTTTTGTATCCGTCAGTTAAAATACGTAAAATAATACATCTCAGGCGATCACCCTGGTATCTATACCAAAAAGGGAAGTAAATATTTGTAACTAATTAATCTTTACTATAAGCGCCCATAGCTCAGCTGGATAGAGCGGCGGACTACGAATCCGTTTTGAGGGGTTTTGGCAAGTTCCTGAAAACACTCAAGAATTGCCATAACCCCTCTTTTTATTTAAATATTTTTATTGTTTCTGTTTAGTTTCTGTCAGGTCTTTTCAGGTCTATTTAGCTCTCTTATGGACACTATTTGGACACCAGATTTATTCCTCAAGAACATCGGCCTTCTTAATCATGTAAATATTCTCATGCATATTCCTACATGGACATCCTGTAATTAGAAAGGCATGATTTCCCATGGAAGGTAATTTATTGAAGATAAGTGTGAAGAAATGGTGAAGCTGAAACGACGACCTTCCGTATAAACGGGATGTACCACTTGAATGCCATTCGATTCAAGAGCAAATTAAAAAAACGGCTACTGGTAACGTTTTGGGATTAAATTGTTAATTATCATTGTGTTATAAGTTTCTGAGTTTTCTTATCATTTCCTGTATTTTCTGTCCCCTGCGCTACATTCGGCTACAATTTGGCTACAGTAATCTTATCTAAGAGTGTAGATATACCAGACCTTCATAGACACTTTTTGTTATTTTGTAAGAAACAAAAAGGAGGTCTTGTATATGAACAAGGACGTCAGAGATGCGCTGAAAATCAGGTTTAAAATGACAGTTCTGGAATATGCCCGCTTATGCGGAAATGCTTCGAAGGCTTGCCGTGAATTTGAAGTACTGAAATCCACTTTTTTCTTTTTTAATGAGATTATTTAAAGAGGATTGAACGTGTAACGTGTTGTCCATGATCCTCAGTATTTAGTGTTTCCAGATTTCAGAACTTGTCTGCCCATGTCAGTATACCCTGCATGATCATTTCAACAGATATTGTCCCGACATAAAGTGCGGTAATGCGTCCAGCGATCTCAATATACCTCTGAACCAGACGCTCCTGCCGCGGGCGTACGGCGTCGTGCACCGACTTGAGAAGCAGCATGATCAAGATGGAACTAATGACGGCCAATAGAACTGCGGCGCAAGCGATGAGATAATCATGCCTCTTCCCGATAATAACGCTGGCACTGATCGTGCCCGGACCAATAAGGACGGGCATCGCGATAGCGCCAGTCAGATGCTGTGATTCACCTCGTAGAATCTCGATAGTGTCGGGGCCACGAAAAACAAATTGAATTCCAATAAGCAGAAAAACTATACCTCCGAAGATCTGAAACGATGCAAAATTCGCTTGCATAATATCGGAGAACACAGCATCGCCAAGAATCGCGAAGGCGCAGAATACTGAACTCGCAATTAATCCAGCCCGGATTAAAACACGCCTGAATTGCTGTCGGTCCAGTTTCTGAATTATATCAATCAGGTATATGATGACTAGAAAAGGATTGAGAAGTACAAGCA
>JBCKZY010000089.1:0-7387 GCA_038918635.1 Thermodesulfovibrionia bacterium
TTTAATGTTATCCACATAAAATAAATGGCCTCTTTTAATTTATTTGCATTTCAATGTATTCTATTGTATTCTAATGATATAATATGAACACATATAGAAATGGAGGTACATTATGTCTAAAACTGTGACATTAAGGTTAAATCAAAACATTTACGAATTATTCAGGGCTATGGCTGAAAGCGATAACAGAACACTGTCTAATTTCATTGAAACTTCTGCTCTACGCTATATCGAAGAGCATGAGTATGTGGATGATTATGAGATGGAAGACATTAGAGAAAATCAACAACTCAACAGAAGTCTAAAACGTGCGTTAAAAGACATGAAAACACAAAAGGGAAAATTCGTTGAGTAATTATCGCATATTTGAAACTGAGGAGTTCACAAAATCCCTGAAGAAGCTATCACAATCAAATATTTCGTTCATCCAGAATAAATTGACAAGTTATGTATATCCACAGATAAGAAATGAACCTTGCTTTGGAAAGAACATTAAAAAATTAAGAGACTATAGCCCTGATACATGGCGTTATCGTCTGGGCAAGTTTAGACTGCTTTATATAGTAGATCATGAAGAAAGAATTATATACATTCTTACCATAGATTTTCGTAAGGATGTTTATAGATAAAGTAACCGGATAGAAATGATTGGATAACAAGACGTTGGAGATTGAACGAGTACCAGCAGTGCAAAGTCATTTTGTCGTTATGCTTTGTTTTATCGTAAATCATCTATATCACTCTTCAAAAAATATCTGAAGAGGGTTGACATTGACAAGTATCCTGCCCCCTGAAGTCTTAACAAACTCCAGCTTCTGAAACTTGCTCATTGTCCTGATACATGTCTCAACTGTTGTTCCGACCATCTCGGCGATCTCCTGCCGGGTAAGCGGGAAGTCTATCTTTCTGAAACCTTCCTCATCTGAGCCAGCCTTTTCCGACAACTTCAATAGTAAGGACGCGATTCTCTTCTCAACGCGCTCGGTAGCTATATTCTTCAATGTCTCATGCGCGTTTCTAAGCCTGTTGCTGAAGGACCTGACGATTGTCAGCTTAAGGATCGGGTACTCTTCCATAACAGCAAATAAATTCTTGCGGCTGATCCTGATAACATTAACCAGCTCCATGGCCTGGGCCGATGCAGGGAAAGGTCTCCTGTCCATTACAGCGACACCACCGAACACCTCACCGGGAGAGATGATCTCAAGGATTATATCCTTGCCTGTCTTTGAGTGTTTTACGACCTTGACCCTTCCGCCTGAAACAAGATAAAACCATTCAGAAGGATCTTCCTCCATAAAGATATATTCGTCTTTCCTGTAAACACGTTCTTCAAAAAGTGAGCTGATATCCTGTAGTTCCTTCTCTGAAAGATCTGAAAATATCTCGCTCTTCTTCAGTGTTTCAACAACCATAGATCAACCCCTATCCTGATTTTCACCCTTCATGGTTTTAATAATTTCCATGGCCCTTTCAAGGTCCACATTCCTGACAAGAAGCTTTATCTCTCCCATCCTTCCTACACTGACGGGAAATGGCCTCATTTTTGATGAATCCATAGATACCTCAATACCCTCTGTCTCAAGCAGTGTCTTTACGATCTGCGCCTCCATCTCATCATAGGTAAAAAGTATTTCATCCCAATCTTTCATATCTAAAGAGTATACCATATGCGGTTATTGACTCATGTATAAATAATGTACTTTTTTTGTCTTACGTGCAAGTCATAATCGGAAGTCCTGCCCCTCTTTGATTCCGGACAAGCCGGAATGACAGATTCATGAATGATTCCGGTGATCCCCGACAAGCGAGAACAGGCTCTGCCGGCTTGTCCCGGTTTATCGGGGAATGACATAATGATGCATACCCTATCTATTTTTAAATACGATTTATTTCTTTTTAACTTTTTCATGAATGAACCAAAATTAGTGATATGAAATAATATCTAAAATCCCCCTTTCTCCCCCTTTTTCAAAGTGGGAAATCATCAATATCTGAATCTATTTATCAGGTAATAATTGAAGTTACCCTGTATAACACCTTATTATTACTACATTTTTCATAGATTAATTTTTTGCTTGACAAATATATTATAATATTTAAATATATCTAATGAAACATCTAAACCGCGTTAATATATTAAAGACCATTTCACACCCTGTGAGAATAAGGATTCTTGAGGAACTGGCAAATGATGTGAAGTGTGTAAGTGATATGGAAGAGTTCCTTGAAATAAGCCAGTCCAATATCTCACAGCATCTTGCGGCGCTCAGACACGCCGACCTTATTGATTATTTTGTTGACGGGAGACTTCGTTGTTATTTTCTTAAGAGTCCCATAATCATCGATCTTCTGGAGGTCCTGAAGAAAGATTATCCTGACGATCTTCCCGGTCCTGAATGCTGTCCTGTCTCCAGAAAGGGTACGTATGCAGGTGAAAGAAATAGATGATATCTGAAACCTGAGCATAAATATAAATGATAAGGAGGTTAAAATGAAGACTCCCCGCCACAGCCAGAAGTAGGCGCTTCTAAGCGAGACTGTGGGGTATTAAAAATTTAATGAATAAAGACAAGACAACAAAAAAAATAGTATCAATAATGTGTTTTCATGATGAGCTGTGCCAGGTTTATAATGCCCTTATGACGGCATTAAGTCTTTTGAGGGCGGATTCAAAGGTTACGATATTTTTTGGTTCAAGAGGCATCAATGCCATTCATAAAGATAAGGTGAAAGACCTTAAATGCCTGCCTGACCAACCTAAAGAGGAAGGTGACGCGGTCATGGAAAGGATGGAGGAGATGAACCTTCCTGACGTTGAGGACCTCTTTATCATGTTGAACGCTGAGGGGGCAAAAATCCTGGGCTGTCCTTTGAATATTCCATTATTCGGCATGACAAAGGATGACCTTATTGACGGAGTCGAGATAGCAAATCCGGCAACTTACTATACAAACGTGGTTATAAAAGCGGATATGAACTTAACATTTTAATACTGATAATTCAGATTATGAACTTAACCGCCTTCGGCGGGACTTTTTAGACTGGATATACAGGACCATTAAAAGAAGGAAAACAATATTTAGACAGGATATACCGGATCTTCAGGATACACTAATAATAAAATAAAAGATCTTGTTAATCATGTTAATCCTGTCAGAAAAATGGAAATTCCTATACTATTAAATTATCGATAAGGAGTGATGAATGGAAAACATTTTATATACTATCAACCTTGATATACATATACTGGCCTCTATTCTTTGTGTTGCCGGGCCCTTTTATCAACTGCTCTGGGTCAGACGCAGGGGTAAGCTGGGACATCCGCTAATATATCCGTTTGACCGGGTTATGGAGAGTGTCCTGAGCCTGCAGCCAAAATTATGTTTTGCCTTTATTATCATATTGATCCTGACAGGGTTTGCTTTCCCTGTTATTCATTATGGTTTTCATGGCAAATGGAGAGATGTTTCAGACTTATCATTAACAGTCTTTTATGCTAAAACAGTATTGGCCTTTATCGGACTTGCTATTGTAACCCATAGCGTCTTTATCCTGGCCCCTCAGATTGCAAAGACCTTTGCCACCTTCTCACCTGAAAAACAACCTCCTGATGAATTACTTAACCGTTTCTGGGCTCTTAGAGCCAAAAGGAAAATGCTCTGTCAGTTCTGTTTCTTTCTGGCATTAATAATCGTTATTATCACTCCTATACTCAGGTTCTATAAATGATAGAGACTCAGAGAATACTGGATTCATGTGATGATTGCGGCGCATGCATAAAGAACTGCATGTTTCTGAGTTATTACTGTGATTCTCCAAAGGAGCTGGCAAAGAGGTTCAAGAGAAATCCGATGGAGAATATTGATATACCCTATTCCTGTTCACTGTGCGGTTTATGTAAACAGGTATGCCATCTGGAGCTATATCCCGGTGATATGTGCCTTGAAACTCGCAGGAAAATATTCACTTCCTCAGGGAAAGAAGCACTTCCCGATGATTTTGTCTATGATTATGTTATCCCGAAACTCTATGGCTTTAAAATCCATCAGGACCTCAGCTCATCATCATTGTTTGCCCTGCCGAGGTTAGTGGAATAATTGCCCTGAATAAACCCGTTTATGGATATATCATCTGCACTGGCAATGCTGAATGGCGTGAGAAATATTATGAAAAGGAAAACTGCTTTCTTGAACATATATTGTCTCCTTATGATTTTTTTTAAATAATATTTTTCAGTCAATCCATTTCTTCGGAGGTCTCTTCAAAAACCGTTCAGTAAAGAAAGAATCATCAATGTTGATATTATAATCAGTATTGAGGAATGTCACCTCTGTTCTGTGACCGCTCTGAAGATTATTCATTGTTCTTTGCACAATGGTGGGAAACTCCTTAACATTCTCAATCTTTTCAGCAGTGAATACTCTCATTAAATCACCCTTTAAATCGAAGTATTCTTCCTTTAGCGGAAGGAAGTTCTTCTTATCAACCCAGGAAAGTTTGTAACTGTAATTAACATCTCCGGCTTTTGGGGTGCTTCTGACAACATAAGTTTCATTCCCGTTTAATATTTCTTCTTTTTCCAGTATGTAAGTGTCGTCCTCAATATCCCTGCCGGAAACATCCTCATAGGTAAAATCAGATCCGACAAAACTCGATGTTTTGTCCCTTGCGGCGATCCTCCTCGTCATATTAATGGCGGGGATAAATAGCCACCTGTCGTCATCTCTCCCCGGATACTTGAAGACCATGAAAGACATCTTTTTTACATCTGCCGGCTTGTGAAAATACATAAAGTATTTCTGTTCGCCTCCAACCGGGCCGAAATTTTTTCTCAGCATCGTCATTTCTCTTATTCTTTTCTTATTCTCCTTTGTAATAAGTTTCATAATGATTCTTGCCTTAAAGTCGCTGCCTTGATAAAGGAATGCCTCCTGTGACTTTACTATAACCTCTTCAGCAGTCAGTCCAAAGCCCTGAACAGGGAAAAGCATTACAAGAAGCACAATTAAATATTTCATTATCTTTATCCCTCCTGGTTTAATGTTCATTAAACATCCTTTAGGATGTTATATCTTCAGCAACACTCTCCTGAAGTTACCGATCAACGCAGGCAGAAAGATGAGTGTTATGACCCCGGCAAAGAATGCCAGGGAGCCGAAGAAGAGTCCTACGGTTATATATGGTCTCAATGTAGCAAATACAAGGGGCAGAAAACCGATCCCGACAACAACAGCGTTTCTGAAAATGGCTAATGCAGGCTCTCCCCCCATTGTCCAGTCCATTGCGGCTTGAAGATCGTTTGTTTCCTTGAATTTGACTCTAAATCTCTGGACAAAGTGTATGGCAAAATCAACACCAAGCCCCAATGCAAGAGTTGAGCAGACGGCGATAGGCATATCATACTCTTTCCCGCCAAACCCTATGAGTCCATAAATAAAGAGCACGGAAAACCCCAGAGGAAGCATGGAAACCACTCCCCACCAGAATGAGCGGAATAGAATTATCAGAAGGATAAAAATTACCCACCATGAGCCTACTGTTGCCTTGAGCATTCCTTCTACCATTAGCTTCTGCCATGTGATGTTCAGATAAGGAAGCCCGGACCACTGAAGTTGTATCCCCGGGGGCAGAGGAGTCTTCTTTATAAAGTCTTCAACACTGTTAACTACGTATGACATGTCTTTATTATCTCCGGATTTCAGCTGGACCCATATATTCGCCTTTTTGAAGTCATAATCAACAAAATTATCAAGCTCGTCCGGTGCTGATGACATCAAAAAGAGGAATAAGTACTGGCCTATCGTATCTTTTTCATTCGGAAGAATTTCATAATTTTTGTCCTCATCATGCAGGACAAAATTTACCCTCTTAACAACATCAGCAACTGATGTGGTCTTCCCCACAAATGAGATACTATCAAGATGCCTTTGCAGCTTTTCAATATAATCCATGACTTCAGGGTCCTTAATGTCGTCTTCTTTTACCCCCTGAAGGGTAAGATACGAGATATATGTTCCTCCTATCAATTCATTAAGCTCCCGGTCCGCTATCCTTATGGTATGGTCACTTTTAAACCATTTAACTGGATTATCATTAACAGTAAGAGTAGTAACTCCATATATTGCTACTGCAAAAAGCAGCATGCCGCTTACAACGAAGACCTTGCTCTTTGAAAGAGAAAGCCTTCCGAGTTTTCCGAGAGTAGGACTTGCTTCTTTCTTTACTGAAATTGTCATTAATCTCTTTTCATTAATGAGCATTAATGCAGCCGGAATAAATGTCATGGTGAGAAACCAGGCAAATAATACTCCGAGACAGATAAAGAGGCCGAATACTCTCACAGGCGGAATATCTGCCCATGCAAGATTTGCAAAGGCTACCGCTGTGGTAATCGAGGTAAAGAACATCGGTTTATATAGTTCATCGAAAACATCAAGAACCGTTCTTCGTTGATCTTTAATCTGCGGATATTTTTCGTAAAAGTCACTCAGGATATGGACACCGTCACAAACTGCGATAGGCATCAGAAATACAGGGATCATTGACGACATTATGTGAACAGTATACCCAAGACCGATCATCGCCCCCATTGTCCAGATAACTGACAGCATGGAAATTATCATGATCGGGATAACAAGGACAAATTTCCTGAAAATAATAAAAAGGATGATCATTATAAGACCGCCGGCCATAGGCGCTACAATACCCATCTGGAGAAACATTTCAGTGCCGAACGTGTCTTCAGCAATGGGGAGGCCAGCCATATAATATTCTTCGGCGCCTTCTTCCTTTTCATAGATCTCTTTTATCTTTTCTCCGACATCATGTGCAATGTCCTTGCTTTCAATAGGTATGTATATGGCAGTGCCTTTGCCGTCTGACGAAACAATTCTGTCTCTGAAGAGCGGATTATCCATGACTTCACTCTTGAGCTGCTCGATCTCCTCTTCAGTTTTCGGAATATCCAGCATCGGTGGTCGTACAAACAATGTGCCGCCTCCTGCCACCACGTTATTTGTGACCGTAAGGCTCTTAACATCGTCACTCATGACCCCCTTGATTTTGAGAATTTCATCGGTGATCCTCTTTATCTTTTCAAGACTGTCTTTCTGAAATATCCCATCGTCTCTCTTGATTCCTAGAACAATAAGTTCATCAATCCCGAAATCCTTCTTTACCTGTTGATGAAAGATACGTATTGATTCATCTTCTCTGAGCATGTTTTCAGGGTCAGTGTCTATTTTTATGGAGGGGAATTGTGTTGCGAACAGGGTGGTAAGTACAAGGGTTAAAAGTACAACTGTTTTCGGACGGTTTACGGAATATTCAACAAGCTTCATTATGAGTGTCTTCATTTAAGCTCCTGTTAGTCTTTAATAGCAGA
>JBCKZY010000090.1:0-7339 GCA_038918635.1 Thermodesulfovibrionia bacterium
ATTAATACCCCTCTTTGGTAAAGACCCGTTGCTCCGCCCCGAGGCGAGGGGGTTAGGGGAGATTTTTAAAATGCTGTCCGAATTAGTTTTTCTAAAAATTCTGTTTTGGACAGATGGGCAGTGAAATATAAACCAGGAATAAGTTTTTGTTATATAGGTGTTTATCCGTATTTATCAGTGGCCAAATGCTTTTTATAGGTTAATCGGTATTTTCCCCGATTTTTTTCAGCAGGTCCTTCTTCTTAACGCGCCCGTTGAGGGTTGAGCCGTCCTTAAACTCAAATACAGGTATATCAAAGCGGTACAATTCATAGAGGTCGTCGTCAGAGTCAATGGCGACTTTGTTGACCTCGATCCCGTACCGTACCTTCAGTCCGTTCAACATCTCCTCAGCCGTGTCACACAGCCAGCAGCCGTCCTTGTAATAGAATGTCAGTCTGACCATCCTCTACATCTACCTCGAGGTTATATGAATACTGTAGCCTTCCCGCGCGAGCTTCTTTGCAAGAGAGTAGGCGGTATCGTGGTTTTTGAATTTTCCGACTCTGACCCTGTGGTATTTTCTGCCGTTTATCAAAGCGGTGTTGATAAATGTATCTCTGTAATTAAGCCTGAGACCATCTTTGAGCCTGACGGCGTTAGCTTTTTCGGTGAATGATCCTACCTGGATAGAGAGAATCCCTGATACGTTATGGGACGAGCTGGGGACACCCTTCACATAATGCATGTCTCTTCCGACGTGTTCTATCCTGACTCTCCCAACGCCTTTGGCGACGAATCCGATCTTTCTGGCGGCTCCGAATGAGAGGTCCAGGTCCCTGCCCCGTATGAACGGACCCCTGTCATTAACCGTCACTATAACGGATTTATTATTATCCGGGTTTGTTACGCGTAATTTGGTCCCGAAAGGCATCTTTTTATGAGCGCATGTCATGGCATACATATCAAATATTTCACCTGACGCTGTAGGTCTTCCATTAAACTTGAGGCCGTAGTATGAGGCGGTGACAGAGCGGGTACCCCTGAAAGAGTCTTTCTTGGGCGCGGTAGAGCACGCGTAGAGAGAAGATAGTATTATTAGTATAAATAGCAGGCCGTATATTTTAAAAAACAGGTTCTTTTCACTCATGCCATTTCCTGTAAGGATGTGGAATATTCATCTGATACTCATTTTCAGCATGTTCCTAACGTAAAAGGGGCGCGTGGATAGCGCCCTTTTTACTGGATAGATATATAAAATTAACTGCATTTTGTAAATCCGCAGTCCCTGCACACGGCGCAGCCGCCTTCGTGTTCCACAGCTCCGCCACAGTCTGGACAGGCTCCACAAAATAATATTTTTTTCTTTGCAGGTGACGAACCATTGCCTTTATCCCCTATCTGGGTGTATGTCTCTATTGCTTTTGAAATAGCGTCTGAACAGGAAGAAATCTTTCCGCCGCTAACCCACGCGGGGCTGTGACAGCTTATACCCTTGAGCTGTTTCATGATCTCGACCGGCTCTATGTTGCCTCTGAGCGCAAGGCTTACCAGCCTTCCTATTGCCTCAGCCTGGCTTGAGGCGCAGCCTCCCGCCTTGCCCATATGGGTGAAGAGTTCAAAGAGGTTTCCGTCTTCATCTTCATTTATAGTGACATAAATATGCCCGCAGCCGGTCTTAAGGTGTCTCGTTGTCCCCTTTATTGTCTCGGGTCTCTTTTTTGGCGTAATTTTATGTATCGTCTCTGATCCATGGGCAGTAACATCCTTTCGGGTATCCTGCCCGGTTGAGAGTACCTGCTCCTCCCTTGAGCCGTCCCTGTACACAGTAACTCCCTTGCATCCGAGTTTATACGCCAGCAAATACACATCTTCAACGCCTTCGGGAGTCGCGTCATGCGGAAAGTTGACCGTCTTTGAGACGGCGTTGTCAACGTGTTTCTGGAACGCGGCCTGCATAGTGATGTGATCAAGAGGTGATATATCATGCGCGGTTGTAAACGTCTTTTTAATATCTTCAGGTATTTCGGCTATCTCCTGCAGGCTGCCTTTCTCTGCAATAGCCTCAATAAGCTCCTTGCTCCAGAAACCCCTTTCTTTAGCAATACTCTCAAAATAAGGGTTTACCTCATACAGCTTGGTTCCTTCAAGGACGTTGCGTACAAAGGATACCGCGAAGAGAGGCTCTATTCCGCTTGAACAACCGGCTATTATCGAGAGGGTTCCTGTCGGAGCTATGGTTGTGATCGTGGCATTCCTGAGCTTCAGGTTTTTATCTTTATATATGCTTGATTCATAATTTGGGAATGTGCCTCTCTCAGCCGCCAGTTCAACTGATTTCTTTCTGCCTTCTGATTCGATAAAACTCATAATTTCTGTGGCAAGAGTTGAGGCATCATCCGAGTTATAGGGTATTCCGAGTTGAATAAGCATATCCGCCCAGCCCATGACCCCGAGGCCTATCTTCCGGTTGGATTTTGTTGTCTCCTCTATTTTTTTGAGGGGATATCTGTTGATCTCTATAACATTGTCAAGGAAATGGACTGAGCTATGAACTGTTTTCCCTAAGGATTTCCAGTCGATCTGTTCATCAGGACGGCCCGATCCTCCGGGGTCGGTTCCTCCTGTCACAAATCTGGAGAGATTAATAGATCCGAGATTGCAGGATTCATATGGCATAAGCGGCTGTTCGCCGCAAGGGTTTGTGCTCTCGATCGCTCCAAGAAGAGGGGTCGGGTTTGACTCGTTTATCCTGTCCATGAATATGATCCCCGGCTCCCCGTTCTTCCATGCATGATTAACTATTGAACTGAAGACTTCTCTTGCCTTCAGTCTGCTGGTTGTATTGCCTGTATGAGGGTTAATAAGGTCGTATTCATCGTCTTCCTCAAGCGCGTTCATGAATACATCCGTTAAGGCAACGGAGATGTTAAAGTTGTTGAGCCTGTCATTATTATCTTTTGAGGAGATAAACTCAAGTATGTCGGGGTGGTCAACGGACAGTATTCCCATATTGGCCCCTCTCCTTGTACCTCCCTGCTTTATCGCTTCAGTGGCTGAATCAAATACCGTCATGAATGAGAGAGGACCTGATGAGACCCCTTTTGTTGAGCCTACAATATCACCGCACGGCCTGAGCCTTGAGAAAGAAAAGCCGGTACCGCCTCCTGACTTGTGTATCATCGCTGCGTTCTTTATGGCCTCGAATATCGACTCCATTGAATCCTCAACAGCGAGAACAAAACATGCGGATAACTGACCCAGTCTCCCCCCGGCATTCATCAGTGTGGGGCTGTTCGGGAGAAATTTTAATGATGTCATGAGGCTGTAAAATTCTTCTTCTGTATCTTCCGTTTTGGAGTCGGACTTACTGTATTTCAGATCAGCCGATGAAACTGCCCTTGCGACCCTCCTGAACATCTCTTCAGGAGTCTCAATAAGTTTCCCTGCTTCATCTTTTTTCAGATACCTTTTCTCAAGGACCTTTAAAGCGTTAGTAGTTAGTTTCAATTTTGATGAAGATAATTCCGCCATACACCCTCCTAACTTATATATATCATTATAACCCGGAAATATCTCTATTTAGTCTTCTATT
Source organism: Thermodesulfovibrionia bacterium (assembly GCA_038918635.1). Classification (GTDB taxonomy): domain Bacteria; phylum Nitrospirota; class Thermodesulfovibrionia; order UBA6902; family UBA6902; genus CAXMSH01. Next base: position 3,575 of record JBCKZY010000090.1, read on the forward strand.
TAATCCAGAATACGCCGTTTTCAGCGTTTTAACAGAAAAAGAAAATATACTTTATTTAGAGGTCATAGGAAATTAAACCACAATATGTTGTGCTTGTCAAGGATAAAGTGGAGGTTTTTAAAAGTCGTTGATTTTATTGTTTTTTTGCTGTGAAGAACGGGTTGAGGAATTGTGTATTACTTTTGCCGCGCAAAAAACAGCAACTAATTAACCACGAATTAACACGAATCAGCTCAAATAAAATATTACGTATAGTGTTAAGGTCAAGGTTGAGATTGAAGAGAATTACCAATAACCAGCACCAGGAACCAGCCAATAACCTTATAACTTAATAACCTCTATATCAATGACCAAAGTCAATAATTGTCATGTATAATGGAGGCTGGTATTATTGAAGTTTACCGTATATAAATCCGGGGCAAATTCAGGAGGCAGAATATCCGTGAGAGAGCCAATAATCAGGAAAATTCCATATGGAGGATGGGACAACTGTATTCAGCTGACTAACGGTGTCGTTGAGCTGATAGTTACTGTTGACGTTGGCCCGCGTATTATTAAATACGGCTTTCTTGGCGAGGTTAACGAGATGTGCGAGGTTGAGACGACGATGGGTTTGACCGGCGGAGACGACTGGAAGATCTACGGCGGGCATCGTCTGTGGCACAGCCCGGAGGCTATTCCAAGGACATATGAACCTGATAACCATTCTGTAGAGTGGGAAGAGATTCCCGGCGGTATCAGTACCATTCAGGAACTGGAGAAACTCTCCGGAATCAGGAAGGAGATGGAGATCGTATTATCTCCGGAAGGCACTGGAGTCAGGATACTTCATCGCCTGACTAACAAAGGCCGCTGGCCCGTGGAACTCTCTGTATGGAGCATAACGGCGATGGCGGCGGGGGGTAAAGAGATAGTTCCGCAAAGTAATCATGATACCGGTCTTCTGCCGAACCGTTTAATATCACTATGGCCGTATGCAAGGCTTGATGATCCTCGTGTACATTGGGGAGATAGATATATTACTTTGACCCAGGACCCTGATAATAGAAATGCTTTTAAATTCGGTATACCGAATGAATCCGGGTGGGCGGCGTACTTCAATCATGGCCATCTGTTTGTTAAATACTTCACGCACGTGAAGAACGCCTCATATCCGGACTTCGGCGTCTCGTATGAGACATATGTAAACGATTTTATGCTGGAGATGGAGACCCTTTCACCCCTTAAACTTCTTAAACCGGGTTCTGGTGTAACGCATGTAGAGGAGTGGGAACTATTTAATGATGTGCCCATGACATCTGATGATGAGGACGAGATTGAAGAAGTTTTAAACGGTAAGATAAGAAATAAGGCCTAATTAATTGAGTATTTCCAACCAGGAGTTTCAGTTGCATCAGTGGCATTGATTCACAGCTAAAAGTATTGTTTAATCAGACAGAGAAATGACGGATATTCAGCCCTCTTCCATGACCTCCATCCCGGGAAACATAATTTCCCTGTAATCCCTAAGTTATGGATGTGCCCGCCACACTGAAAGGCGGGTAAAACTGTCTGTCATTCCCCGATAAACCGGGACAGGCCGGCTTGTCCGGAATCTTTTTGCATGAAGGATTCCCGACGTACTTCGTTTGCGGGAATGACAACTTATATATTATATAACCAATAAATGAGGGATTACATTCCCCTCTTTTCTCTTCTTGAAAATACATATGAATTAGGTTATATTTCAGAGGCCGATTAATCAGTCTCTTTAACTTGATAATTCCCTGTAGTCTTGCTGCAGGGTTTCCAATAGTTTTCCTCCCCCTTGATGGGGGAGGGGTAGGGAGGGGGTGTTTAAGATATTATTCACCCTCCCCTTAGTCCCCTCCCATCAAGGGAGGGGATATTTTGGATACCCTGCGGTCTTGCCGCAGGGTGCTTCATTATCATAAAATTCAGGGAGAAGATATATGTATAACCTTGTAAGTTTATGCGGGATATTTATCCTTATGTTTTTCGCCTGGACCCTTTCTACAGATAGAAGGGTAATTAACTGGCACGTTATCATATGGGGTCTTGCCCTTCAGCTTGTTTTCGCGCTCTTCATATTTGTCCTGCCAGCTGGCAGCAGTGTATTTATCTTTATTAATGACGTGCTGGTTAAGGTTCTCGATGTAGCCGGAGCCGGCACAAGGTTCCTCTTCGGCAGGCTCGCGGTGCCTCCCGGAACAGTCGGCCCCAACGGAGAGGAGTCACTTGGCTTTATCTTTGTTGTTCAGGTAGTGCCTACGATAATATTCTTTGCCAGCCTCATGGGGGTTCTTTATTATATCGGGGTTATGCCGTGGCTCATAAAGATTTTTTCAAGGATATTTACTAAGCTGATGAGGATAAGCGGTGCTGAATCTCTCTGTGCGTCAAGCAATATATTTGTCGGTATTGAATCTGCCACCACGATTCGTCCCTACCTTGATGGTATGACAAGATCGGAACTCTGCACTGTGCTTACGGCAGGCATGGCAACGATAGCTTCCACGGTTCTGGCTATCTATGTACTGATACTTCATGAGCAGTTTCCGATGATCGCGGGTCATCTGATATCCGCTTCTATACTATCGGCGCCTGCGGCTATTATCATGTCAAAACTAATAATGCCGGAGACCGGAAGTCCGGTAACGCTTGGAAAGAATGTTGATCCGCATTATGAGAGGGAGTCATCCATAATAGAGGCTACTATTAACGGGGCAAACGCGGGGGTTAAACTGGCGGTCGGTGTTGTTGCCCTGCTTATTTCATTCCTTGGTCTTGTTGCCCTGATAGATTTTTTTCTTTCCGGCGCCGGTGTGAGACTGAATGACGTGACGGGTCTTCATGTTGACTGGTCTTTAACCGGTCTTCTGGGATATATCTTTTATCCGTTTACCCTTGTTATAGGTGTGCCTCCTTCGGACGCGATGGAGATAGCGAAAATTATAGGGGAGCGAATGGTTGTTACTGAGACGAAGTCATACATGGATCTTGCCCTTCTGCTCTCTTCAAACGCGCTTAAGCACCCCCGTTCGGCCTTTCTTGCTACTTACGCGCTTTGCGGTTTCGCTCATATAGCGTCGCTTGCTATATTCGTCGGGGGGACCGCCGCCCTTGCTCCAAAAAGGACCGGAGATCTCTCGGCAGTAGGTCCGCGAGCGCTCCTGGCGGCCAACCTTGCATGTCTTATGACTGCGTCGGTTGCGGGGGTTTTCTTCAGCGAGGGTTCCATACTCCTTGGCAAGTAATGGTATAGCTGAATGGAAAAGGATTCATCGGCTAAGTGTAAACAGGCAGTGATTGCTTAGTTATTCTTCAATCTTATACCCGCTTTTCCGTACCGCATTCAAAAGGGTATCTCTATCCGTTACCGTGTTGTCATAAATAACCTTGGCGGTTCCAGTAGAAACCTCAGCGGAACTGACCCCTTCAAGGGCGTCAAGTGACTTCTTGACAGTCATAACGCAGTGCTGACAGCTCATGCCTCCGATTTTCAGTGTAATCTCAGCCATTCTATACCTCCTTTAATGATTCAACTGTTAAACTGGCGCTGTACCTTATATCTTAAGATAATTAATTTAGCATTATTTAGCAATAACGGCGAGGATTAGAAGCTGTTTAACCGGAGTATTTACTGTAGTCTGCTATACTTCTGAGGAGGGTGTTTAATTACATATTCTTGCAGATATGAACTGCGTACTTACTGCATAGTTGAGTATTTTACTGGTTAATTGCTTTTTTCCATAAGTATTATTA
>JBCKZY010000091.1:0-7131 GCA_038918635.1 Thermodesulfovibrionia bacterium
ATTGATTGTTTTTGGCCTTTCAATAACGGCTATTCTTGTATCTAATAGCTTATTCCATACCCCTTTAACTGCTAAAATCCAAAAAACTATAGAGCGATACATGGCATTCTCTAAACCTAAGACAATGGTTGTTTTAGGTGATTCTTTCCTTTCTTGGTGGCCTGTTGAGCATTGTCTGAATGTAGACCTCAATAAATATGCCAGTAACATGGGAATAGGTTATTACAACTTATCTTATGGGGGGTTTGGGCCGATTGAATATTTAGACCAGATGAAACGTATATCTCCATTATTAGATGAAGGTGATATTGTATTACTCTTCTATTATGTAGGGAATGACCTGACGGATACACAATACAGGACTGATAAGGCACCTAAAAGGCCAGATGAGCTAAAACTCACCGTAGCCGCCCCAGCGCCTTTAGGACCGTATGTTAAGATTGAACCAGCAAAAGTAGATATTGAGAAAGAAAACTCAGGCTTTGATTGGAAGGCTATGGAATTAAATGGGATTGATAAAACATTGATACAATACGCCCAAAACAGGATAAAAGTAACTAACGTTGTAGGTCCTCAATACGTTAATCCTCACCTTTTAACATTGGCTATGTCTCACCCTCGTTATATAATGGATAATATTTTAATGGGTAGCAAGGAGAACAAGAAGACATGGTTAGAGGTTGAAATCATGTTAGATGAAATAAATCGTATTGCTGAAGCTAAGAATGTTCATTTATATATAGTGGTAATACCCTCAACAGTTCAGGTCAGTAATAGCCATTATGATTTCTACAGAATTTGTCCACACATTAAACGGCTCGGGACTCGCGATAGGACGTACCCTCGCCGCTATCCTTGAGAACTTTCAGCAGGAAGACGGCTCTGTTATCATACCCGAAGTCCTGCGGCCCTATATGGGAGGAATTGAAAGGATTAATCACAAATAAAGACCCGCTCATTCCTCATCTTTGTTGGCCGGTCAGGTCTTTCCTGAATATGATTTTATGGTCTCCCATATCGTAAAAGTCATGCACTGTGCATGCTACATTGTATCCCGATTTTTCATAGAATCTTCGAGCGGAACCATAGTCAATTCGTGACGATGTCTCTATGAACATCGCTCTGGCGCCAGAACTAACGGCGTCCTCTTCAGCCCTCCAGAGGAGTTCTCTCCCGAGTCCCTTTCCCCTTAAATCATTGCGTACCGCGATCCAGTAGAGATCGTAGCTCCCAACAGTAACTGCTATCTCACCGTAACACACGAACCCGGCGAGGGCATTTCCTGTATCAGCAAAGATGAAACGGTACTCGCTGCCCGTGCCTTTCATGAGACGATCCTGTACCAGGTCGACTGCTACGAGAACCTCGCGGGGACGGAATATCCCGTTTTCCGCGAGTAGAAGACGGACCGACTCAATGTCCCGCTCAACGGGTTCCGAACGGAAGTGAAGTTCCATTATCGCCTTACGTTATGCCGGACGGAACGCAGGGCCGCGTTCAGTATGCGCTCCGTGACCTCGCCCGGTGAGAGAGAAGCGCGGGCCGAGGCGGCCATAAAACCGGCATCCGGAGAGATACAGGGGTTTGCGTTGATCTCGATAACATGAACGCCATTCAGGTCGTCAACGCGCATATCGACCCGGGCGTATCCTCTCAGACCAAAAAGTTTCCAGCACCGAAGAGCAATGCCGGAGACAGCCTGAAGAGCAGGATCATCAGGCAAGGGGAAACTCCTGACCGTGTTGTGATACTCAAAGGACCTATCGTCCCACTTCGCGTCGTAGTTCACGATCTTCGGTTTACCGGGGGGCCAGTTATTGAAGATAATCTCCGCGGGAGGAAGGACCTCGGGACCGCCCTTCTCATCTTCCAGAAGCGATATATTGAATTCCCGTCCGTCTATGTACTCTTCTATTAACAGACACCCATATCGGTCAGCCATCTCCCGGAGACCCTCTGAAAACATCTCCCTGTCATAAAAAACTGAAGAGTCATGGATCCCCACGGAAGCGTCCTCCCACGCTGGTTTTATGATACAGGGCAGCGTGAGCGGCGGGATATCGGAAGAAGTATGATAGACATACCATTTCGGTGTGGGGATGCCGGAAGAAAGGAGGATTGCCTTGGTCGTTAGCTTGTTTGTGGTGGTCAGAAGGACCTCGTAGGGGGAGCCGGTATAGGGGATATTCATGAGATCAAGAAGAGCAGCGGCAGCAGGATGCGTGCGGGGATCGTCGTCAAGGGACTCCACCAGATTGAACGCGGCCGATGCGTTCAGAGAAGAGATGCGGTTCACGAGCGAAATGGTTCCATCCATACGACCCTCAAAAGGGAGCGGGACAGCGTCATGCCCGGTTTCGGCGAGGATACCCGAAACAAACTGGAGCTGCCTGATGACATCTTCAGAATCGGGTTTACCCGGGACAGGCTGATTATGGATGACCGCTACCCGCATTACTGGTTGATAAGGTGGCTGCGCATCGACCCGACTATCCTGTCGACGGCCGATTCCACAATGCTTGAGATCAGTAAGGGATAGCTCATCCCCGCTTTCGTGCAGAGGATGGGAAGGTCCGAATGGGTGGGGTTTAGCCCCGCAAGCGGGTTCACCTCGATACACTCGAGACTTCCTCCGGCGTTGGTCCTGAGATCAACACGTCCGGCATCGCGGCAGCCGAGGACCCTGTACGCGTCAAGGGCGATACGTGACGCCTCTTCAACAATGGCAGGCTCCTTTATGAGAATATACTCCACAAGCTCCTCACACCGTTCCTTGTTTACGTAGGAATAAACCTCACGCTCGGCATTCTCAAGTAGCCTGACCTCAAGTGTCCCGATAGCCCGTGCCGCGTTTCCTGTGCCGAGTATACCCACGGTGAACTCCCTGCCCGGAAGATAGATCTCGACAAGGGCCGGTTGTCTGAAATGTTCCAGGATGAAAAGGGCTCGTTCGTTAAGCTCACGCATGTCCCTGACGATGGAGTGTTCGTCAACACCCTTGCCGGTCCCTTCAGAAAGAGGTTTCACGAAAAGAGGCCACGAAGGGACATGGATATCCTTTTCCAGGTCATCAGGCGACTCGACGACAAAGAACCAGGGGGTGGGGATGCCGGCGTCGCGTAATACACGCTTGGCCAATGCCTTGTCGAGGCTCAGCGAAAGCGTCAGGGGATCGCTGAACGTATAGGGAATGCCGTATGCCTCAAGGAGAGCAGGGACCTGCGCCTCCCTGCTTCTTCCTTTCAGTCCCTCTGTTATGTTGAAGACAAGGTCCCATCGCTGACCGGCAGCGAGGCGGGACACAAGGTTGAGTATGTTGCCTACCTGGTCCACCTCGTATCCGAGCGACTCGAGGGCGAGGGTAAGTTGTTGAATCGTCTCCTCACTATCGAACTCCGCTGTATCCTCTTCGGAGTAGCCCATCTCAAGATAGTCCTTACGAAGGTCATATACAAGACCAATCATCATCGCTCTCCTCCCGGCACAAGGCGTATGGTGTTCCGGGTATTGTCTGTGATACGTTTCTTGTGACGCCGTATCTGCCTCCGGTTGTCGGAGAAGACAACAGAAGCCTTCTTTTTTCTGCCGTTCCCATTCGCAGCAGGCCTGTCTCCGGAAGGGTTGAAGTACCGTATGATCATCCCTTCATAGTTTCTGAGCATGATTTCACCGTCACTGGCGGAGAGAAGATAGAAGGGCTGAAGCGGTATCTTTCCTCCTCCCCCCGGGGCGTCCACAACAAATGAGGGGATGCACAGTCCTCCGGTATGGCCGCGGAGCGACTCTATGATCTCTACTCCCTTCCAGATGCTTGTGCGGAAATGTTCGACACCCTCTACAGGGTCACACTGGAACAGGTAGTAAGGCCTTACCATGATTCGCTGGAGCGCATGACAGAGCTCCTTCATCGCCTGGGGAGTGTCGTTGATCCCGCGCAGGAGGACCGACTGATTGGATACGGGGATCCCTGCCGTAAGAAGAAGGTCGCATGCTGCTGCCGCCTCGGGGGTCACCTCCCGTGCGTGGTTGAACTGCGTGTTGACCCAGAGCGGCCGGTGCCGCTTCAGCATGAGCGTGAGTTCTTCGGTGATCATCATGGGGAGCACCACCGGTAACCGGGTCCCTATCCGGAGCACTTCCACGTGGGGAATGCTCCTGAGTTCACCGAGGAACCAGTCAAGGAGTCCGATGTTCATACTCAGGGGGTCTCCTCCGGATATGATCACTTCTCTTACCGCCGGGCTCCGTCTCACATAGTCTGCCATCATCTCCAGCTCTTTCCTGCTTCGTGTCCACTCTCCTTCGGGCCAGATCCTCTTCCGGGTGCAGTGGCGGCAGTACATGGTGCACATACCCGTTACGATCATCAGAACCCGGTCCGGATAGCGATGGACAAGTCCGGGCACCTGCATGTCCTCCTCTTCTTCGAGCGGATCGGAGTTGCCTACGATATTAAAGTCCATCTCGCGAAGGTCAGGTACGCACTGGAGGCGTATCGGATCTTCCGGATCGTTCCAGTCAATAAGGGAAAGATAGTAAGGGGTGATTGAATAATGGAACCTCCTGAGAAGCGTCTTGAAACGTTGTGATTGATACGGGGTAAGATTTAACAGGGTTTGAAGCTGTTCAATGGTCCTGAGACGGTTTTTTATCTGCCATTGCCAGTCTTCCCAATGGCTGTCAGGTACGTCAGGCCAAAGACCTCTCCTCTCCTTAAGTGTGGCTGTTGAAACGGTACCGGTACTGCTGACACGCAAAGGCAAGTCTGGAGGTTCGTCGTCCAGACTTGATTGACTTATCTCTTCCATTAATTTTCTCCTTATATTTTTTCATACCTTATGGTATTGATTGAATCATATCAACAGAAATCTGAAAAGTAAAGAAAAATCTGCACAGGTAATAAAATTATTTTTTTACCCCCGACACATATTTCTGAAGGCTGATCATCCGGCGTGGTTTGTGCTGACATTCACCGGGAAGGTCATCAGAAATCATTAATTCACATTAACCGATACCTTGTATAATGTTGATCATCGCTGATAAGATTATTTCATGCCCGGAAGAGGGGAGGAACCATGTTCAGGATAAGAAAAGTTGTCGATGATATCATACCGATAAACCAGGAAGCGATAGCTCGGGCCCAGGAGATCCTTCGCCTCCAGTTCAGCCTCCTCAGCAGCAAAGAGATCGAGAAACTTCCTGAACAGATCAGGAACCCGCTCAAGTTCCGTTTTCAGGCTGTGTTATTCGTGGCCGAGAAGACTTCAGGCGGCATCCAGGGATTTGCTCTCCTCCTGCACGCCACAGACCTGAAGTTCTGTTACCTTGACTATATCTCGATCGATCCCGGTGCGAGCGGCCGTGGCTATGGAGGCTCCCTCTACTCGAGAGTGCGTGAAGAGGCCCTGCTGCTGGATTCGATCGGACTTTTCTTCGAATGCCTCCCGGACGACCCGGTTCTTTCAAAAGATCCTGTCATACGAAAGCAGAACGCGCGGCGGCTCCGTTTCTATGAAAAATACGGAGCCCGCCCCATAATCGGAAGCGTTTATGAGACACCGCTGACTCCCGGGGATGATAACCCCCCTTATCTCGTGTTCGATAATCTGGGCAAGAGCAGGGAACTCCGGCGTGATGAAGCAAGGATTATCGCGCGGGCAATACTGGAGAGAAAATACGGAAAAGTATGCCCGAAAGGGTATATCGATATGGTTGTCAATTCCTTCCACGATGACCCTGTCAAACTGAGAGCGCCGAAGTATAAAAGGGCGGAGCCGGAGGTCAATGTCATGGTGACCGTCCATCCCATTGATCGGATAGTACTCGTCGTCAACGATAAACACGATATACACCACGTCAGAGAACGCGGCTATGTGGAGTCCCCTGTACGCATCCGGTCGATCCTGAAGGAGATAAACAAAACGGAACTTTTTGAGAATACCCCCGCTCAGCATTTCTCCGAGCAGTATATAACCCGTGTGCATGATGCGCGGATGTTCGACTATTTCAAAAAAGTCTGTTCTGCCCTGCCTGAAGGGAAGTCGGTGTACCCTTATGTCTTTCCCATACGTAATTCAGCGCGGCCGCCGAAAGAACTTTCGGTCCGGGCCGGATATTACTGCATCGATTCCTTTACCCCGTTGAACCAGAACGCATTCCTTGCTGCCAGGCGGGCTGTTGACTGCGCCCTGACCGCCACAAAAAAACTTCTGCAGGGTCACCATTTTGCCTATGCGCTGGTAAGGCCCCCCGGCCATCATGCCGAGACCAGGGCCTTTGGCGGTTTCTGTTATTTCAACTCAGCTGCGGTCTCCTCGCACTACCTGAGCTCTCTCGGCAAGGTGGTCGTTCTTGATGTCGATTACCATCACGGAAACGGCACCCAGGAAATATTTTATGGACGCGACGATGTCCTGACTATCTCTCTCCATGGTCATCCCAACATGTCATACCCCTATTTCAGCGGGTTTAAGGAGGAGAGGGGGTCCGGCAGGGGGGAGGGGTTTAATCTGAACTTCCCCCTCCCCGAAAACATTTCAGGAGAACGGTACCACAACCAGCTTTCCGGAGCAGTAAAGAAGATCAGGAAATTCGCTCCCCGGTTTCTCGTTGTAGCCCTTGGCCTCGATACTGCGAAAGGAGACCCCACCGGAACCTGGACCCTTACGCCTGATGATTTCGAGGCAGTAGGAAGAACCATAGGAGAAATAGGACTCCCGACGCTGATAGTCCAGGAGGGAGGCTATGATACGGGAGTACTCGGAAGGAACGCCCGCCGTTTTTTTGAAGGCCTCTTTACCATCTGGATAAAAAGGCCCGTGGGGATACCAAAGGTCAAGGAACAATAGTCAGATTTTCAATTCAGGGAAAATCCTGTTAACCATTTTTTCATTGAGATATTCCCGTTCTTTTCGTGAAGAACGGGCAAAGATTATTATGTATTCAGACATGCAGCTTGCCTTGTTTCTACCGTTCCGTTATTCATAAAATAATACAATTAACTGGCGGAGCCATATACCACATGGTATATGGCGGAGGAGGTAGGATTCGAACCCACGGGACTTTCGCCCAACGGTTTTTCCGCAAAGCGAGATCTCGCCCACCTCGCCAAAGGCGGGTGTGGCGGACAAG